>CAYXFZ010000048.1:1349-19040 GCA_964464385.1 uncultured Planctomycetales bacterium | reverse complement strand
GCCACGGATGCCATTTGCAAATCACTGACGAGTTCTTCGCTGGTTGCCGGGCGAGGGATTTCGACTTGCTTGATGTTGAGCACAGCCTCTACGGATTTGCCAACCCATTCGGATTTTTCAAAGCCTTCTTGGAACTTCACCGAAACGGTGCGTTGTTCGTTGGCCTTGGCGTCTGCCATTGCCGTGCGGAAGGCCTCGGGGTCGGCCCCGAAGAGAGGGTGTTGCAGGCCCAGCCTGATTCCCTCGGCGGTCGGGCCGTCTTCGTCCTCCAGTCGGAAGAGGACATCACACACTGCCAAGTGGTTTGCCGCGAGAACGCCCTCAGTGGGGTCTAGCCGTGGGTGCTCCCGGCCCAAGGACTGAAGACCCGCCTCCACTTGTTCGTCTTGGGGGTCCGTACTCTCGGGGGCCACCAGAAGGTCTTTCCAGGAGGGGAGTTCAACTTCTGGCGGGGTTTCCATCTCAATTTCAAACTCCAAGTCGCCAAAAGCGGGAAGAGCAATGTCCTCGGAGTTGAAATCGAGGGTGCGGAGTGGGGTCAGCCCGGTTCCAAGCAAAGCTTCGGGGAGAACTGCGGAAAGAACCTGCTCGCGTTCTTCCTTGAGTACACCCTCTCCAAGCATGGTGCGAAGCACACTGACTGGGGCCTTGCCGGGTCGAAACCCCGGCACTTTGAGGCTGCTGCCGGCGGCCTGGACAGCACGATCCCGCTCTGCTTGGACACGAGCAAAGGAAACGCGGATTTTGATTCGGAAGTGGCAGTTACCGAGAGTTTCGGCTTCTGCTTGGACGTCGGAAGAAGTGGGGGAAATCACGGGGGTGGTTCGCGAGGGCGGCCGCGTATTCTAGCGAAGCAGAGCGTTTAGCGGATTCCGAAGAGGCGACGGAATGCGGCCCGCTTGAGAGCGTCTTCAAATTCAGGAAGGTCACGAAAGGGAGCGAGTTCCCTGGGGCTCATTCGCGCATTGCGGAGCCAAGTTTCCCCATCATCGAAATGGCGGGAACCACAGGCGGCCCGAGTCGCGGCGAGCCACTCTTTCCTTTGGACTTGGCCAAGGGTCGGGGTTCCTTTGAGGCTCAAAACGGCAGGTCGGAATTCTTTGTATGCCGCGCTGAATTCGGCCAGGTCCACGAGACGGGCGCCCAGTTTCATTTTGAGACGCCAGTCCGTGGGATTGCGACGGGTGCGAGCTTCCAAATCTCCGATTAAAAACTTTCGCCCCGAACGATCACCCAAGCTATGAAGAGTCCAAGCCAAGTCAGTGGCCAAGGGGTCGTTAGGGTTGCTCTTCAGGTGGCGCGAAAACATTCGTTTGACGCGGGGCCAATGGAATTTTTTGGTTTGCGCGTTGGCCAAATTCAGTGCCAGGGATCGAGTCACACCCGGAAAATCAATTTCCAAGAAGGCTTCCAGGACCAGGGCTTCGGCGTGGCGGGAAGGATAGGCGGTCAGGAAGCGAAGCACGCCCTGAATGAGTTGCGGTTGGCGAGAATCCAGCCAAGCTTTAGGCAGATTCAATTGGGTGGTTCCGTCGTGGCGTTCGGCCAGGAGCTCGAGAGCGGCACTCAAATTAGGATCAGGAGGAATCGTATTGGCAACCGCGTCAATCCACTGGGCAGCTCGAACCAAAGGGCCCGATTCTGCAAGCACAAAAAAGGCGGAGGTTGCTGTCGCCGGTTCTGTCAACCAAGTTTCCGTGAGTGGCAAGGCGCCCCGAGAACCGCGAGCGAGGGCAGCCCGGTAAGCCTCGATTCGAATAGAAGGAGGAAGATCCGCCACGAGGTCCACCAATCGTTCGGCGCCGCTCGGGGAAAGCACGCGCTGAAGGGTGGACAACAAGAGGACTCGGGTGGCGTCCTTGCCGAGACCAAGGTGTTCCTCCAGTTTCAGGAGGAGGGGCTCTTGGATGGCTGGAATTTCGGCAGCCAACGGGGCGAAATGGGACGGGGTCGGATCCAACAACCAGAGTGGTCCATGGGCCTCCCAAACTTGGCTGGCCCGCTCGCGGTCGGCGGCCGTAGTCCGGACCAATTTTTCCAAGATTGCCTCGACCCCGCCGGATTGGGCCGGAAGGCACAGCGAGAGGAGGAGGAGGAGGTCAAGCATGAACCCCTAGAATACCGTTGGCGAAGTGGCGGTTTCGCTTTCCAAAACATGAAACGAGAATTCGATGTCCTTGTCGTGGGCGGGGGCCATGCTGGCGCTGAGGCGGCCCACGCTGCCGCCCGCTTGGGGGCGAGGACTCTGCTGTTGACCCAGGATCCAATGGCCGTGGGCCGTATGTCCTGCAATCCCGCCATCGGCGGTCTGGGGAAGGGGCAGATGGTGCGCGAGATTGATGCCCTAGGAGGGCTCATGGGCCTAGCCGCGGATGCTGCTGGGATCCAGTTCCGTCTCTTGAATACCAGCAAGGGCCGGGCGGTCCAGAGCCCGCGGGCCCAATGTGATCGTCAGAACTATGAGATTCAGGTGCAAGAACTTTTGGCCGCACAGGCAAATCTTGAGATTTGCGCTGGCGAGGTGGTGGATCTTCAGATCACTGCTGAGGGTCGGGTCTTCGGGGTGCACTTGGCCGACGGTTCCTCCATGCGTGCAATGGCCGTGATCTTGACCACGGGGACTTTTTTGCAAGGCGAACTGCATTTCGGCACGGAAAAAAGTTCGGGAGGGCGGTTTGGGGAAAAGGGGGCCTCTGCTCTTGCCGAGGCCTTGGGTCGCGCCGGGCTCTCCACCGGTCGCCTGAAGACTGGCACTCCACCCCGGCTGACGGCCGACTCCATTGCTTGGAATGTGCTAGAAGAACAACCCGGGGATGAATTTCCGACGGCGTTTTCCTTTTTGACCGATTCCTTGCCGGAGCCGCAGATTTCCTGCTGGATCGCACAAACCAACTCGGCCACCCACCAAATCGTCCGCGACAACCTCCATTTGTCGCCCATGGTTGCCGGCCGGATTCAAGGCCGCGGCCCGCGCTACTGCCCATCTTTGGAGGACAAAGTTGTGCGTTTTGCCGACCGAGATTCTCACCAGATTTACTTGGAGCCGGAGGGCCGAGCTTCGGATTTGATCTATGCCAATGGTCTCTCGACCAGTTTGCCGGTGCCTGTGCAAGAGCAGTTCTTACGAACCATCGTTGGCCTGGAAAACTGTCGCATTGCGCAACCGGGATACGCGGTGGAATATACTTTCGTTCATCCGGGATCCTTGCGCCCGACCTTGGAAGTCCGGGAGCGACCCGGCCTTTTTTTGGCCGGTCAGATTTGCGGAACTTCAGGCTACGAGGAAGCAGCTGGTCAAGGGCTCCTCGCGGGATTCAATGCCGCCTTGGCCGTCGCCGGTCGGGATCCCTTTCTGCTGGGACGAGATCGAGCTTACTTGGGGGTCATGGTGGATGATTTGGTTGTGTCTGATCCGCGCGAACCCTACCGCATGTTTACCTCACGGGCAGAGCATCGGATCTTGTTGCGGCAGGACACCGCCGACCGGCGTCTGACCCCGTTGGCGGATTCCTTGGGTGCGGTTTCGGAAGAACGCGTGCAACGCCTGCGTCGCAAACAGAAACGTTTGAGCCATGCCATGGAATGGCTGAAGCAAAACCGCGCGGTCCCTCCAGAGGGGGGTCCTCCCAAATCATTCCGCAATCTGGTGGCCCGTCCGGATCTAGGCTTGCGTGCGGTAGAGGGGCAATCCGACCTTCCTCCCTTGACCCGGGAGGAGTCCTTGACCCTAGAAGCGGATCTGCAATATGCGGGGTATGAGGAACGCCAACGTGCTTGGGCCGACCGTGCCAGCGACCGGGACCAAATAACCATTCCGGAAGATTTGGATGTTTCCTTAGTCCAGGGGATGCGGGCCGAGGCGGTGGAATCCATACAATCGCGACGACCCACGACTTTGGGTGCTGCCGGTCGCTTGGCCGGAGTCAGCCCGGCCGATCTGGCCGTATTGGAACTTCACTGCCAGGCCAGCAAACATTTGGCCGAAGCCTCTCCCGGAAATTAGACGGGGGTGCTCCCCGTCAGAATTTGGCAAATGCCCAAGTACTGTTCGCGGGTGTGCTGAATGATTTCGGTTGGGATGGGTGGCGGCGGAGCCTGCCGATTCCAGGTCTTCACGGAGCGCAAATAAGCCCGCACGATTTCCTTGTCCCAGGACGGGGGCTCTTGTCCTTCGACGATTTCTTGGGCGGGCCAATAACGGGAACTGTCCGGGGTCATGACTTCGTCAATTAAGACCAAGTTCCCATCCAAGCGGCCAAACTCGAATTTTGTGTCGGCCAAAACAACGCCTTGCTGGGCACAACGTTCGCTGGCAGCACGGAAAATCTCCAAGGAAATTTCGTGGATGCTTCGGGAGTCTTGAGCGTTGCCAATCAAGGCCTCGGCTTCTAGCCAGGAGATGGGTTCGTCCTTTTCCGCTTTGGTTGTGGGGGTATGCAAAATTTCCGGAAGGGCGGAGGAATTTTGCAATCCCTCTGGAAGTTCATGTTCCCAGAGGCGGCCCGTGGCCTCATATTCGCGCCAACCAGAACCGGCGAGCCGTGCCCGTAAAACCACTTCAACATTCACGCGCTCGGCTTCTCGGGTCCAGGTCGAGCGTCCTTCCAATGCCTCGTGCCACTCCTCGGGAAGATCCGGAACTTCCTTGGGGTCGCAGGTCAGGCGGGCGGAGGCGATGCTGTCCTCAAATTGGCGCAACCAAAACTCCGTGATGTGAGTCAAAATTTTGCCACGATCTGGAATCGTTTCGGCCATGACCACGTCAAAGGCGGAAAGACGGTCGGTGGCCACCATCAGCATGCTGCCGGAATGATCCGGGTGGCGATAGAGATCGCGCACTTTGCCGCGGTAGAAAAGATCCCAGCCGGGGATCTCGAGGCCACCGGCGTAACCGGCAGGAAGGGTGTGGGAGGGGGAGGAGGGGCTGACCATGCGGGAATTCTAGACCGTTCAGCCTAGAATGTGGAACCGTGGGATCGTCAAGTTTTCCTTCCGAGATTCGTTTGCCGGGATGCAAATCCTCGGCGGCAAGGGCCCTTGTGTTGGCCGCTCTTGCCCAAGGGCCTTCGCGCTTGTCCGGCCTGCCCCAAGCTGCGGATACGGAATTCCTGTTTTCGGCTTTGCAGGGACTGGGGATGCGGGCCCGGCAAGACGGCGATTCCTGGGAGATCCTGGGTGGCATGGCCGGCCCACCTTCCTCGGCCCATCCCTTGGATATGGGCGAGTCAGCAACCAACCTTCGATTTATGTTGGCCCTTTGCGCGGTGGCGGGTTGGGACACCCGCTTGCAGGTCCAGACCTCCTTGGCCCATCGTCCCCAGGAGGCTCTGTTGTCCTGGTTGCAAGCCAGAAAAGTTGCTGCAGTGTTCGCCCCGGATCTGCCCGGTTTTTCGGTTGCGGGATCGGGCCTTCACGGTCCAGAGATTTGGGATCCTCCTGTGGGGATGACTAGTCAGTTGGCGTCGGGTCTTCTGTTGGCCGCTCCCTTGGCCGGAGGTGCGTACTTGCAATTGCCAACAGAATTTTCCTCGGCCGGATACTTTGCCATGACTGTGGCCTGGGCCCGGGCCTTTCGCGGTAAGGATGCTGTGCAACGCACATCCACAGGTTGGCTCCTGAGTTCAGCCTTGGGCAAGGGACAAGACTTTCTCTTGCCTGCGGATGCTTCGGCGGCCTCTTTCTTCCTGGCGCGGAGTCTTCGGACCGGACAGCCCGTTCGTTTTGAGCGAGGTTGGGATCCTCTACACCCGGAAACTCTGTTCTTCTCTTGGCTCCAAGAGGAAAACTTATTGGCCCAAACTGGGGATGGAATTTGGCAACCCACCGAGACCACCCCCAACGAGAGTCTTTCCTTTGATTTGGCCCCATGCCCGGATTGTGGCCCCGCATTGGCGGTGGTGGCCGCTCTGCTGCCGCATGGGATTCGGGTTCATGGCGTGGCGAGGTTGCGTGGCAAGGAATCGGATCGTCGGCAGGGCATGTTGGATTTGGTGCACGCCTTGGGAGGAGAGGCCAAGGAGGAGGAGGAGGACATGCTTTGGTTGCATGGCCAACCCAGTTCTGACCGCTCTCCCCATCCTGTGGGTTCTCCCTCCAAGCCCTTTCCGACCCAAGGCGACCACCGCTTGGCCATGGCTGCGGGGATTGCTGGCCTGGAACCGGATTTGCCGCAGGTCGTAGAGAAGTCCTTTCGTGGATTTTGGGGCGAATTGGGGGTGGATCCACTTTCTTCTTCCAAGCCAGACTCATGCGATCCCTCTTGATCCTTCTGCTCTTGGCCAGCTGTGGCTCCGTAACTCCGTCTCGGACAGACCCTCCGCTTGCTCTGGCCCCCTTGGCCGCCGCCGCCAAAGCGGAACTCCGGCAAGAATGGGAAATTGCCGCTTGGCACTTGGATGTGTGGGCTCGTCGGCAGGAACCTGACGCTTCATGGCGGGAGCGTCGCTTGCGGGCTGCCGTGGGTGCAGGGCAAACTCAGGTGGCCGCCGATCTGCGGGTTCAGCACCTAGCCCGCAATCCCAGAGATGTTCCTATGCGGCTGGCCTTGGCAGACGATTGGATTGCATTGGATCGCCCGGATGAGGCCCTCGCCTGTCTTCAGCAGGGTTCGAAAGATCCACGGCTTGCCGAAGTCGCCGCCGTGCTCTTGCTGCAGATGGGTCGTCAGGCCGAGGCCGCTGCCGCCTTCGAACTTTTGGCGGTCCAATTCGAGGGGATTCAGCGTGGCGCTCTTTTCGAGGAGGCCGCTGCCGCTTGGCGTCTTGCAGGGGATCGCAGTGCTGCCCTGCGGTGTTTGGAATTGGCTTTGGAAGGAGTCCAGTTGAGCCCGGAAGAAGAGCGCTTGCGCCAACGATTGCGGGCGCTGGAATCTGGCATTCCTCGAGATGTTGCGGATGCCGTTGCTCTCTTGCGGGGCGGGGATGCCCCTCGCCGCTTGGCTGGGATTCGTTATCTGGCGCGAGGGTCCTTTGCCGATGATGTCCTGGTGTTTTTGGAGTCCTTGGAGGATTCTGAATCCCGGGTTGTGGCCATTGCCCTGCGCCAATTGGGAATTCGGGCTCCGGGCGAGATTCAAGACTTCGTGGCGGAATTTTTGGACCACCCGGATCCTGCAGTTCGGGATGCTGCCGTGGAGGCGGCGGGGCGAACCGCAAACCTTGCTTTGGTGCCCATGCTCTTGGCGCGCTTGAATCCCCAGGATCGCACCGCCTTTCGCCGTTTGCGGAGCGCATTGACTCGCCTGACCGGCCGCATGCAAGGCTTGGAAATGGATCCCAATCTGGAGGAGCGAGGTGCATTGATGCGGGGTTGGCGGCTATGGTGGGCGACCCAGGGCGGTGGGGATACCGCCCCCTCCTCATGAACATCCTGATCACCGGCGGTTGTGGCTATATCGGTTCGGCAACGGCTCGTTTTTTGCGGTCCGAAGGGCACGACATCGTCGTTGTGGATGATCTCTCCGAGGGTCACCGGGAGGCTTGGGATGGTGCACATCATTGCTTCAATCTTCGGGATCGAGATGCTCTTGACACACTGGCCAAAAACCATTCCTTCGATGGGGTGATCCATTTTGCCGCCCGGGCCTATGTCGGCGAAAGTGTGCAGCAACCGGTGCGTTACTGGGCCGCCAACGTCATTCCTGTCGTGCACGTCTGCGAATCATTTCCAGGCTTGCCGTTTGTCTTTTCCTCAACTTGTGCGACCTACGGAGATCCGCAAACGCCCACCTTGGCCGAGGATCACCCCCAAAATCCGGTGAATCCTTATGGACGCACCAAATTGACTTCTGAGGCCGTACTCCAGGATCGGCATGCCGCTAAGGATGGAAGTTTTGCTGCCTTGCGCTATTTCAATGCCGCCGGGGCCGACCGGGATGGTCGCCATGGAGAGGATCATCGGCCCGAAACCCATCTTTTGCCCTTGGCCATCCTTGCCGCTTTGGGCAGAGACGGACCCTTGACGGTCTTTGGCGACGACTGGGACACTCCAGATGGAACCTGCATTCGAGACTACATCCACGTGGAAGATTTGGCTCGTGCCCATGGTTCGGCCTTGCAGCGCTTGGTTGCTGGTGGCGCTTCCGGTGCTTGGAACTTAGGCACCGGTTCAGGATCTTCCGTGCGTGAGGTGCTGGCCGCTGTCGAGGCCGCGGTTGGGCAAGAGGTTCCTTTTGCCTTGGGTTCGCGCCGGTCCGGAGATCCTGCCCGTCTCGTCGCCGATCCCCGTCGGGCGCGATCGGATCTTTCCTGGGACGTTCAATTCCCGAATTTAGAAGGGATCGTGGAAACGGCCGCTCGTTGGCATCGGGATCACCCTGAAGGATACGGCTAAGCAAGCGTATGAGTTTGTTGCTGCTCGTTGGTTTTGCGCAAACGGAATTGTTGCGTTCCGTGGATGCGGAACGCGGCATTGAAATTGGTGCCTTGGTGCAAACGGTCGGTGGTGAGGCTGTGTTCTCCTGGCGCCCGGAGGAAGCGCGGGTGTTGGCATCCAATACCAAGTTGTTCACGACCGCTGCTGCTCTTTGCACGTTGTCCCCCGACTGGCGTTGGACCACGACCTTGCACTGGAATGGAGCCGAACTTTGGGTTCAAGGTGGCGGGGATCCGGCGCTTCGCGCCACGGACGCCGGTGATTTTGCCGCCGACTTCCTGGATCAAACAGCGGCTTGGCTCCAACAGAAGGGTGTTCGTTTGGTGGAAAGTCTCGTGCTGGATGATCGTCTCTGGCCGGGCCCTACCCGTCACCCGCTTTGGCCAGAGGATCAATGGCAACAGGTTTGGTGCGCACCCATTTCCTCTTTGAGTGTGCAAGGGAATTGTCTGGTTTTGGATTACCCCGCCCACGGGCCATTGCAAGTACAGCCTCCATTGGGCAAAGATTTACGTCCCAAATTTCGTCCCACCCATCGACCGCAGTTCTCGGCTTGGTGGAGCGAAAGCGGCCGTCTGCATGTGCGGGGAGATGAGGCCCGGGATGGATCTGTGACCTTGGCCGTTCGGGATCCCCGCCCCATCTTTGCCTCTTGGCTGGTGCATGGCCTGGAGAACCGGGGCATTTCCGTGGCTTCTCGCCGTTGGGCTGGGAATGCAGACCCTGTTGCTCCAGGGCCTTACCAGGGGGTGAGTGGGGTTGAGACCAAAGCGATCCCCAGTGCTTGGACCCTCGCCGATGCCATTGTTGTGGCCAACAAGGACAGTGACAATTTTGTGGCCGAGTCTTTGCTACGAACCTTGGCCGTAGCGCGGGGCTTTGTCGGCACTCCGGCGGGCGGTTTGGAGGCCATGGTGTCGGCCCTTGCTGCTGCTGACGTGCCGGGGCCGCTTGCCTTGGTGGACGGCAGTGGTTTGGCGCGTCAACCGTCCAGTCCGGTCAATTTGGCCTCCCCCAAGGTAGTTTGCGCCCTCTTGCGGGGCATGGCCCACCATGCCGAGGGTGGCATTTATTTTGATTCTCTTCCGATTGGCGGCGCGCTTCCGGGACCCCGTGTTTCAGCGCCAGCGCTTGCATGCCAAGACCGGTTGGATTCGGGGCGCCAGCAGTCTGTCCGGTTATTTGTTGGCCTCGGAGGATGCCATTTTGGTCTTTTCCATCCTCATCAATTACAAAAAAGATGATACGGCCCGAACCAACAATCGCCGGTTTAAGGAATTGCAAGAGGCCGTCTTGTCCGAGGTGCTTCAGACATGGAATCTGAACTGAATCTTGCCCTTGCGGCGGCGACTGAGTGGGCGCGTAAGGCCGGCGATGTCCTGATGGAGCATTTTCGTTCTTCTACTTTGGAAGTGGCCCGTAAATCCACCGACCGCGATTTGGTTTCTACCGCAGATTTTGCCTCAGAGGCATTGCTGCTAGCGGCCATCGCAGAAACCTATCCGGAGGACGGGATTTTGACCGAAGAAGGGGGTGCTCTGGGGGAGGGGAAGAAGCTTTGGTGCTTGGATCCCTTGGACGGCACGGTCAATTTCGTGCAAGGCCTTCCTCTGTTCGCGGTTTCCGTGGCCCGCCTCCAGGATGGCGTGCCCGATGTGGCTGTCGTGCATCTCCCTGTATTGCAAGAAACTTGGACAGCTTGTCGAGGCGGGGGCTGTTTTCGGAATGGCCAAGCTGTGCAAATTTCCGAAAAGGCCTCATTGGCAGAATCTGTGTTAGCCACGGGATTTCCTTACCGGCGTCAATTTTTGGCGGACAACAACCTGGAGAACTTTGGTCGTCTCTTTTTGCATGTCCGAGGTCTCCGTCGGAGTGGCTCGGCGGCGATTGACTTGGCCTGGACTGCGGGCGGCCGCTTGGATGCTTTTTGGGAGTTGCACCTTTCTCCTTGGGACGTTGCAGCTGGGGGCCTCTTGGTGTCCGAGGCGGGTGGTGTGGTGGACACGATTCAGCCGGGTGGGGATTGGGTGCAAGGAAGGAATTTGCTGGCCGGCCCCAGTCCACTCGTGCAGGCTCTGCGAGAGCGACTCTTGGATGGCCGAGGTGCGGAATACCCGCCCTTGGGCGATCGGACTCCGTCGTGACTCCTTCGCCTGCTGCGGCGACCCCAGGGGCGATTCGTCTCCGAGGATTGCGAGCCGCCAATTTGCGCAATTTCGATCTGGATTTGCCCTTGCATCGTTGGACTGCGATTACGGGTCCTAGCGGAGCCGGCAAAAGTGCTCTCCTGGGGCAAGTGTTGGAGCCAGTGGCCCGCCGTCGTTTTCGGATATTGCGGAATCCCACCGCTCTTCCTGGGGGAGAGGAGGACTGGTTGCCCACCGTGGCCGACGCGGTGGAAAATTTGCCCCCGGTCCTTTCCCTGTCGGGCGAACTGCCTCGTCGTCGGCGCCATGTTGCCGTGGCGACCGCTCTCGGTCTCTGGCCTCGACTCATTCAGGCTTGGGAGGAGAATGGAATCCATGAATGCCGTTCTTGTTCGTGCCGCTGGAAGCCGACCCAGTTGGAGGAGTTCTTGGCGATCTCCACTTCTTGGAAGGAGGGTGAACGGTGTGAAATTTTGACGGAAGTGGGTGGTGAAGATCGGGAATCCTTGATGCGGGCGGGATGGGCCCGTGCTCGTATTTCAGGAAAATCGGCGCGATTGGAAGAGGGAACGGGTCCCTTGCCTGCGGACGCTTGGTTGGTCTTGGATCGGTTTCGATGGCGCCTGGATCGCATGTCTCGCCTGCAGGAAGCACTTGGTTTGGGTCTTCACCGCGGTGGAGGTGTGGAGTTTCGCCTAGGATTGGATGTGCACTTATTGCCCGGGCGCCGGCGTTGTCCCGAGTGCAATACTGTTGCTGAAGATCCTGCGGATTTGGCCTGGCTGGATGTGGACGATGGCGGGCAGCATTGGATCCTGGCGGATCGCACCCTGAATGCATGGTCTCAGTCTGCCCTTGGTGATTGGCAAGCACTCCTCCGTGCAGGCACAAAGCCCGTGGATCGTCGATTGCAGCAACTGTGCGCAACGGGTTTGGGTCACTTGGCGGCCCATCGATCCTTGGGTTCCCTCTCCTTGGGCGAAGCACGGCGGTTGGAGTTGAGTTCCTTGTTCGCCCAAGTGCGGTGCCAACAATTGCTCTGGATTGACGAACCGGGCCTGGGCCTGCATGGGCAGGAGAGGGCCCGGCTTTGCCCGTTGCTACGCGAGTTGGTGGAACAAGGGAATACCCTCTTGACGGCGGATCCGGGCAATCAATTCCTGGAGGCGGCGGATGGTTTCGTTTGTCTTGGCCCGGGTGGTGGTCCTCGCGGGGGCCATTTGGTCTCGCAAGGAGAGCGTGCGCAGTGGGTGCCACCCGACTTGGTGCGTCCGCAAACGCGCTCGGTGGAATTTTCGGGGGCTCTTTCCTTTGTCAAACTGGAATTGCGGCATATCCAAATATCGCAGTTGGATTTGCCCTTGGGCGGGGTGGTTGCCGTGGTTGGAGTGAGTGGATCTGGCAAGACCACCCTCTTGCAAGATATTTTGTTGCCGCGCTTGCGGGAACAGGGTTCCCGAGGAGAAGGTTTTCACGGAGTGACTTCACTCTTGGAGCGAGCTCTTGGTTGGTCTCCGCAATCCACCTTGGCGACTTTGGCCGGAGTGTGGAGCGAATTGCGAATCCGTCTCGCCGATGGAGAAGAGGGCCGAATCCGTGGGTTGTCCGCCGCGGATCTGGTGGCCAGCCCAAAGAATGGCGCTTGCCCTCGTTGTCGAGGTCGAGGCTTGGACGAAGATTTCATGGCTTGCCCTGTTTGCGATGGCCTGGGTCTCCGCGCAGACCTGTTGGACTTGCGCCAAGGCGGGCTTTCCTTGCGTTCTTGGTTGCAAAAATCCCTTTCGGATTTATTGCTTCACTTGCCTGGGGACACCCGTTTGCGGCGCACCTTGGTGCTCTTGGAGTCTCTTGGACTGGGAGACCGCTCTCTGGGTGAACGAGGACGATTTCTCTCCCTCGGGGAGCGCAGTCGTTTGGCCTTGGTTCGCCAGCTTGCCAGTGCCCGACGTGGGCATCCTCGACTCTTCTTGTTGGACGAACCGTGTTTGGGCTTGCCGGTTCAGGACTCCATTCGAGTCGTAGAGGTGTTGCGTCAGTTGACGAACGAGGGCCATTCTTTTTGGGTTGTGGAGCACGAAGAGGGACTGATCCAAGCGGCCGACCACGTGGTGGAGATCGGACCTGGTGCCGGGGCCGAGGGCGGGCGTCTTTTGTTTGCAGGTAGGCCGGAGGAATTGCGCAACGCGGACACCCCTACGGGCCGTTGGTTGCGAGATGGGGAATCCGTTCCGCACGTGTTGGCCGATTCCCTGCCTCCTCCGGCGTTGCAATCCGAAATTTTGGAGGAGGATTTGTACGGCAAGGGAAGGAGGCGCTTGCATGAAGATTTGCTGCGCGAGTGGAACACGCGCTCTCCCTTGCAAGAAAACCAAGCCTTCGCTTGGCAATCTGGGGAAGGAGAAACCCGGGCCGTTGCTCCCGTAGCTTGGCCCCTTCCCGCCCCCCCGACCGCCACTCTTTTGCAAGTATTGGGTCTGGACGGGGTCTTGGCGGAGAAAGTGAAGCGGCATGGAGAGCCCCGATGTCGCCAATGCGGGGGAGCGGGGCCGTGGAACGATCTTCGGGAGGCTATTTCTTCCCTGCAGGAGTCGAATCAAGCCCTGCGAGTGCGGGTTTGGACCGCGCCCTTGCTCACCACGGAACTCTCCGCCACGGTTTTGCGGGCCGCCGGGTTTCGGCGCTTGTGGCGGCAAGGTAAGGCGGTCTTGTTGCGGGCGGAAGAAGAGGTTCTTGTCGGGGATGAAGTTTGGTTGGATCGTGGGGATGCATTGGAATGGCCCGATTCCACAGGGCGTCTCTTGGACATGGAACACCATGCGCGTTTGCTTGCGGGCGGGCGCTTGTTGGCCCGTACGGATTCCCAAGTCTGGGAATACCACGCTGGTCACTGTCGGGAATGTGGGTGGACCAAGAATTCCGAAGATGCGGTGGTCCGGCGTTGGCATGACTGGACCTTGGACGAGTTCCGGGCAGCCCCTTTGGTGGAAAGTTTGCAGCACGCGACCCGGGCGACTCCCGAACCCCTCTTTGTGGAGGCGGCATCACTCTTGGCCGGCACATCGCTCTTGGAGCGAGCAGGAAACACGCTCATGCGTTCTCTTCAGCCCTTGGAGTGCCGCTTGGCCCGCTTGCTTGGCTTGCTCTTGTTCCCTTTGCACGGCCTCGTCTTGTTGCACGATCGTCCGCTGTCCGGTTTGCCTCCGGCATGTGCTCGCCGACTGGCCGAGCGCTTGGCTGGACCGGGTGCCCATCGCTGGACGGATCCGGAAGGATGGTCGGATTCCCCTGGGCCTCTGACGGAATTGGGGAAGGTCGCCTTCTTGCCCTTGTCGCCCTTCTCCTTGGAACTTGATGGTTCGGCCTGGGCCGACCCGGCTCCGGCCCCCAATCAGGCGACCTTGCGCCAGGCTCTGGGCTTGGAGCCTCCTTTGCGTCGGCAATACTTGGCCTGTGAAGAAGCTCGCATGCGAGGATGGGCCGATTCGGATTTGACCCTGAGTTCGCGGGGCCGCCGTTGTCCGGTCTGCCTCGGTAGGCGACGTCAGTCCTCGCACGAGGCCCTGTTCTTGCCCTGCGTGGCCTGCGGGGGGTCGGGATGGAGTCGAGAGACTGCATCCTTGGAAATCCGGGGCCTCCGTTGGTCTGATTTGGGATTTTGTTCCTTAGCAAAACTGGCCATTCATTTTGCCGAAAGCCCGGCCTTGGCCGGGCCCCTGAATTTGGCCGTCGAAGCGGGATTGGGTTCCTTGCTTTTGGATGCTCCCCTTTCGACCTTGGCCCTTGGAATGGCAAGTTTGGCGCCAATTTTGGCGAAATTGGCGGGGCTTGAGCCCTTCGGCGAATGCTGGCTCCATCCCTTTGCTGGACTGACCCCCTTGGAGGCTCGGCGAGTCGCCCTTAGAATGAACGACTGCCTTTTGCCTGGGATGCGCCCGGTTTGCAAGGGGCATCACCCGGCGCTCCTGCCGATCTCTTGAGCGAAAGCATTCCCCCTCTCATCCTACAAAGCGATCTCACGATCGTTTTAGAGACGGCCCATCCTCAATTTGAGGAGATGCGGGATCGTCTCTTGCCATTTACAGAATTGGTCAAATCCCCAGAGTATTTGCATACCTACCGGGTGACTCCCATTTCCATTTGGAACGCCGCGGCCACGGGCCTGAGTTTGCGCTCCGTGCTGGCCTTCTTGAGGCAGAATGCTCGCTACGGGTTGCCGTCCAATTTCGAGACCGAGGTACGGACCTGGTTTGGTCGCTGTGGCCTCTTCCGTCTGGATGCGGATTTGGCAGCGGCAGCGGACGCTCCCTTGCGCCTGACTTGCGGTAAACCGCGCATTCTCGAACAACTTGCGGGCGATGCTGATCTCAAAATCCTGTTGCAGGATCTGGACGAAGAAAGCGGCACGGCGGCCGTCCTCCGGGGTGACCGGGGTGAGTTGAAGCATGTCCTGATTCGTTTGGGTTATCCGGTTGAGGACAGCGCTGGATATGTGGACGGACAGAGCTTGGACATCCAACTCAATTCGACGATTGCCAGTGGCGAAAGTTTTGCTCTGCGGCCCTACCAGACCGCGGCCGCCGAGTCCTTTCATTGTGGTGGCAGTTCCTTGGGTGGAAGTGGTGTCATTGTTCTTCCCTGTGGGGCCGGCAAGACCGTGGTTGGCATGGCAGCGATGGCCGAAGTTGGGGCCCACACCTTGATTCTGACTCCCAATACCGTGGCCTTGCGGCAATGGCGTCGGGAGTTGTTGGATAAAAGCAACTTGAGTGAGGATCAAATTGGGGAGTACTCTGGATCCGTCAAAGAAATTTGCCCGGTGACTTTGACGACGTATCAGATCTTGACTTGGCGCGCCTCCAAGGAAGACGAGTTTAAACATTTTGGTCTCTTTTCCGATCACGATTGGGGTTTGATTATCTATGACGAAGTGCACCTTTTGCCGGCCCCTGTCTTTCGAGCAACGGCAGAAATCCAGGCCCGGCGTCGTTTGGGATTGACGGCCACCTTGGTGCGTGAGGACGGCAAGGAGGATGAAGTTTTTTCGCTGATTGGACCCAAACGATATGACGCTCCTTGGAAAGACTTGGAAAGGCAGGGTTACATCGCCGAAGTGGATTGTGTGGAAGTCCGGGTGAGTTTGGAAGACGCATTGCGGACCGAGTATCTGGCCGCTTCCAAACGCGCACGCTTCCGATTGGCGGCCGAGAACCCCGCCAAGCAGGAGGTCGTGACCGCGCTCCTGGAGAAGCATGCCGGGGAACGAATTCTCGTGATCGGTCAGTACATTGGCCAACTGAATGCCTTGCAGGAATGCACCGGCCTGCCATTGATTACCGGGCGAACGCCCAACTCCGATCGGGAAACTCTCTATCAGGCCTTCCGGGAAGGATCAGTTCCTGTTTTGATCGTCAGCAAAGTTGGGAATTTCGCCATTGACTTGCCTGACGCCAACGTGGCCATTCAAATTTCGGGCACCTTTGGTTCCAGGCAGGAAGAGGCACAACGATTGGGACGAATTCTAAGGCCAAAAAAAGATGGAAGTCGGGCCCGGTTTTATTCCTTGGTCAGCGAGGCCACGGTAGATCAGGACTATGGCGAGAAACGGCAACGGTTCTTGACGGAACAGGGCTATGCTTACGACATTCTGCCGGCTGATTCTCTGTTGGAGCATTCTTCGTGACCGGACTCCTCAAGCGGGCTCTGGCCTCTCGATCCGATGTCGAGTTGTTGGATTTGCATGATCTTTGGGTGGGAGGAGAACCTCCAACTGCCCGCGCTCGTCGCCTTGATGCACTAGTCTCGGCAATGGGGGATGGCTCCTCAGCCGAGGCGGTACGCCGAGGATTGGGGGAGCCTGCTGCCGCAGCCCTGCAGGTTCTGTTGGGTGAGGATGCACCCATGACGACCTCCACGGTTCGTCGTCGCATGGATCCCGAGGTCGCTGCTGGCAGTGCAGCGCGGGGCGCCTTGGCCGAATTGGAAAACGCCGGTTTGGTCACCATGCACCGCACAGCAGACCAAAGGGAGCGTTGCTGGCAGGTGGAACCCAGCTTGGCGCGAACTCTTCGCGAAGGGCCGGTCGCGGCTGATTTGCATCCCAGCGAGTTATTGACCTTGCGGGCCTTCTTGGTCCGCCACTATCGCAATTCCGGGGCCGAGGATCAGGCCGTGGATCGTGCCCACCGCATGTATCGGTTGTTGGCCAATGAAGCTGGTTTGCGAGAGCGATTCGGCGAATTGAGCAAGGATCTTCAGGACGCTATTTGGTCCATTCTGGCCGAACGCGGCGGGTTGGTTGCGCTGACCGAATTTGCAGATTTGGGCATTAACCCTGCGTTGCGTGGGCGCTTGCGCGCCGCCCTGGAAGAATCCACCTTGGGGACCTTGGGCGACTTCAACTTGGAAAAATTCGGAATTCGGCAACAGGGTCCCGTGGTTTCCATTTTTGGTGAGGCTGTGGTTGCCCTGTTAAGGGATCGGTCCGCAGAGGAAGCCTACGAGCCCGAGTCCATTGCCTCGATTGGCGTAGACTTCGTTTCCAATTTTTCACGATTCGCTTGTTTCATTGGCGATGAACGTGTCCGCTTTACCGTCAACGGTTCTCTCTTTAAGAGCACGGGCAAGCGGCTGGCGGAGCGCTTGATTCGAAATCCTGGCCGCGAATTTACTTTGCGAGAAATTTTCGAGACGGAAGTTCGTTTTGCCCTGGACAGTCAGCTGATGGACCGCACTGGAGAGCGTGAGTTTCAATTTACCGAGGCTGGTCAGAACTTTTTGTCCTTGCCGCTCGTGGAACAGCAGCGCTTCATGCTGAACTGGTTTTTGGAAGATCGGGAACTGCCGGGCGATATGGCTCATCAACTCTTGTTGCGGCACACGGCCCTTCGTTTTTTGAAGCGGATGGAGCAGGGGAAGTGGTACGACCCCATGTTCCTTCCCTTTGTGGCGCGCAATCACTATCTCGCGGAACTGGTCCAGGAACGAGCTGAAGAACAAAAGCAGTCCTCTTTTCCCTTACGTTCCTCCGCCGACTTGCGTTCTTTGGCTTGGAACCTTTTGCATTGGATTCGCAAGGACCTCTACTTGCTTGGGGTCGTGGATCTGGGTTACGACAAATCCGGCCGCTTGAATGGAATTCGCCTCACGGAATTGGGGGCGGAACTCTTGGACA
>CAYXFZ010000048.1:0-1339 GCA_964464385.1 uncultured Planctomycetales bacterium | reverse complement strand
TCCAGACTTTGAAGTGGTTCTTTTCCCGGAGGAACGCTCCTTTGGCTTGGTTTACGAACTGGACCGTTTTTGTGAAAGGGAGAAAGTGGACGCCTTGTACCATTATCGAATGACTCCGGTCAGTTTGCATCGCGCCCTTTCCCAGGGAGTGGAGTTGGATGCCATCCTGGATCTTCTGAAAGAACGCTCGCGGACTCCTTTGCCCAAAAACGTGATCTTCTCCCTGGAATCTTGGGCGCGGAGCGATGGCCTGGTGACTTGGCATCCCGATGGCGAGTTGACCTGTGATTGTCCTGAAATTTTGGATCGTCTGCAATTCCATCCGGAATTGGAGAGGCTTGGCCTCACGCGGATCGACCGTAGCACTGCCCAGATCTCGGGCCCGGTGGATTCGGATTCCTTGCGCTCCTGGGTTCGCGACTTTGGCGTCGCCTTTCGAACTCCCTCCTGATTTTCCTCGCGGCATTTGGGCGGTCGCTTCCGGACTTCCCGACATGGCGGCGGCGGAGGTCTGGGCCGAGAGTGCGCAAAGGGCGCAGGCCTGGAGTTTTCGCCTTCCTCGTTGCGAAGAACGTCTGGCATTGCAGATCTTGGGTTTTCTGCGCGACAGAGCTCCTTGGTTGGCCGTCCATGGTCGCCAGGATTGGGCGGTTTTGGTGCAGGCTGACGCTTTCGTACACGGGTTTCGTTCGTTGCGCCGGGAGACTTGGCCTGGTCCCCAAGTTCCCGCTTGGCTTTCCGCCCATGATTCGCAAGAATTGGATGGAACCTGTCCGGCCCTGTTTGGGCCGGTATGGGAGACCCCGGAGAAGCAGGGGCTTTTGCCGGCGTGTGGAATTTCTGGGCTGGAAGAGGCGGCGGGTCGAGCTCCCGTGGTGGCGATTGGCGGGATTTACCGGGCCGAGCAAGTCCAGGCTTGCCGCGAGGCGGGCGCCCTGGGCGTGGCCGTATTGCGGGCCGCACGCCGTCCTGAAATCCTGCAAAGCTTGGTCCAAGCCTGGGCTTGAATCTCGGCGCGCGAATTCAGAGTCAGGGCACGGCCGGGACCGTCAGGGCCGGAACGGCCGCGTTGCTGCAGGACAAGATCAGCGACCCTTCGGGCTGACGCTGCAGCCGATAGGCTCCGCCCCATGGATCAGGCGGGAGATCGGGGATGTTGGCCAACCCTGCCAAGTCAATGACCTCTTTCCAGTCCTGCGGGCGGTCTCCTGGCCCGGCCCAGGGGCCGTTTTCTTGGGCGTCTGGAAGGGCCAAGGAAATCATCCCGGCCATGTGTTGCAACATGTCCCCGGCGTGTCTTTCCTTCGCCAAACGCATCTCGCGCTGGTGGGTGCCTAGA
>CAYXFZ010000047.1:18298-19481 GCA_964464385.1 uncultured Planctomycetales bacterium | reverse complement strand
CGGCGACCACGCCAAAGACCTCGCCATCACGGGTGACATCTTCAGCGCCATGCTCGAGAGCTTCTTCCATCAGGGCATCCTCGTCCACGCCCTCGGCCTCCAAGGCGAAAGAAGCCTTGCGCTCAAACATCCACATCACGGAGCCTCCTGCTCCCAATGAACCGCCACGACGATCCAAAATGTAGCGCAGGTCAGGAGCGGTGCGGTTGCGATTGTCGGTCAAGGCCTCAATCACAAGGGCGACGCCGCCAGGACCATAGGCCTCGTAAATAACTTCCTCCAGGGCCGCCCCGGCCAGATCCCCCGTGCCCTTTTTAACGGCCCGCTCGATGGAGTCCTTGGGCATGTTGTCCGCACGAGCGCCCTCGATGGCATAGCGCAAGGGCAGATTCATGTCTGGATCACCGCCGCCATTCCGAGCGGAGTTCGTGATCAGCTTAGCCCACTTGCTGAAGATCTTTCCGCGCTTTGCGTCCATCGAGGACTTCTTGCGCTGAATGTTGGCCCAATGAGAATGACCCGCCATCGCCGATCATTGTAGCCGCGACTCCCAGGCCAGCGGTAGGTGGATCAGCGCTTGCCCCACTGGTGCCCGCGACGGGCGCCGTGGAGGCCGTACTTCTTGCGCTCGACCATGCGCGGATCTCGGGTCAGATGTCCACCGGTCCGCAGAGAGTGCAGAGCATCAGGGTACATGACCAAGAGTGCTCGGCCCAAGCCAAGACGCACCGCACCCGCTTGACCGGTCGGCCCGCCACCCTGGACTTGGGCAATGATGTCCATCTTTTTGTGGATTCCCAAGCACTCCAACGGCCCAGAAACGGCAGCTTGATCCATGGTGCGCGTGAAAAACTCGCTCATGGGTTTGCCGTTGACGATGTACTGACCAGAACCTGCGCGCATGCGAACGCGAGCGACCGCAGACTTGCGGCGACCGGTGGCCCAATGGTATTCGCCGGAGGGGGGATCCACACAACGACCCGTAGGGTCAATTTGGATCTCTTCGGTTGCGACGGAGACCTCCAAGGCCTCGGAAATCGCTTCGGCAGTGGTCTCGGCAAAAGGGGTGTCTTCTTTCTCGCTCATTCGTATAAGGCGAAGGGTTTGGGCTGTTGGGCCGTGTGCGGATGTTCCGGACCAACATAGAGCTTGAGTTTGCTCAACATTTGCCGCCCTAGGGTGG
>CAYXFZ010000047.1:7454-18254 GCA_964464385.1 uncultured Planctomycetales bacterium | reverse complement strand
AAGATCATTTCCGGTTTCTTTTCCAGGACAACGGCGTAGGGAATCTCGCGCCGCCCACTCGGATATCCCGTGAAATGGACGTAGGTTTTTTGATCCGCTTTATTGCCGGTGACTTGGATCTTTTCGCAGTTGATCACAATGACACCATCGCCATCATCAATTTGCGGCGAGAAGGTGGGCCGATTGCGGCCCATCAGGACCATGGCGATGTCTCGGGCGAGACGGCCAAGAACCTTGCCCTCGGCATCCGCGAGTTGCCACTCACGGGTGAGATCTTGGGGCTTGAGGTGGGATGTCGTAGGACGCATGGGGAAATCCCTGAGAGCGCGGCCCGAAAGGGGGGCGACACGCAAAAGGCCCGGCAGTTTAGGGCCTATCTGGGAACTCCGTCAAGCCATCCAAGGAAGGCCGCCGATGCAAGGAGCCATCGGCACGATACTCCCAACGAATGGGCCGCTCTCCAGGGTCGGGCTCCCCCGCCGCCCAATGCCTCAATAGACCTTGAAATTGGCCCTGTCCGCCGCTCTTGGAACCCAGCAAGGGGGCCCATTCCAACCAAGCCAAAACGGCCGCGGATTCTGCCTCCTGGGTCGGTTGCAGGATGCCCCAACAACTGGCACCGGCGGGTTGCCAGAGACCGCCGGGATCTCGTCGGAGGACCCAGGCCCCTGAGGGAGGTAGCAAATCTCCGTCAGCGGGATCCCAAAGGCCCTGGGCGGACGGGAATACGGACACCAAGGCGGATCCTTGCGATCCCTGCCAATGGAGCAAGAATGGAGCGGCAGGATGGGCCAGGCTCCAGGCGGTTGCGGCCACCAAAAAACTGCCCGCCCCACAAAACAACGCTCGTCGAGGACGCCACGAAGCGAATCCTTGCAAGCCCAACAAAAGGAAGACGAGCAACCAAGCTCGTGTTCGCTGAAAAGAATCCGAGGCCAGCGGAAAGGGCAGAAGATGGGCGGGAGGGCGCCAAGCAAGAGAAGCAATGCGGCCAGAAGCGGGAAATCCGGCTGGGAGCTCTGCCGTCTGCGGAGGCGGGGCTCCGACGGAAGAGGTAAGCAGCGGATCTCCGGCCAAGGTCCATGGCGAGACCAAGGACACAGGATCCGATCCAGGCTTGGCACTCAGCCCGAAAAGGAATGTCATCAAGAGAGGCCCGAGAACCACTGCGGCAGGAAGCACCGAACACCAGGCCCAGCGCCGCGCAGCGGCGACCGCGAGAACTGCGCCGGCCCAGACCCATGCTCCCATCCCAAAGGAGGCGTCCGGGCACAAGAAGTGGAACACAATCCACCCGGATCCATGACGCACGGCAAAGGGAAGCACTCGACTGCTGGGCAAGGACGCCTCCAGCAAAGCGGCCAGCAACAGGGCACGGGTCGGCGTGAGTTCCTCCACCCAGGCCACAGCCAACCAAATCAGAGCACAAGCAATGGCCCGAATCATGCCCAGCTTGTTCACCGGGCAACACCGTCCAGACGAACCCAATTTAAGTCCGTCAATCCAGGGTTTTCCTGCAATAAGCTTTGCAGTCGCAAGATCTTTGGCCGCATGCCTGGGTCCCTGGGATCCCCTTCCTCGGTAGCACGGCCCCAAAAAATCCGGGTTCCGTTGGCCAAGACAAAGGCCATAGCGGGAGGCACTCCTGGAGCATCTGCTGGATAGCCAGGCATCCGTTCCAGGGCCACCAGGGGGAGCCCCGTGATCCGCACGACTTCGTGATATTCCGGCAACAGGGCGAGGGCCTCTTGCAGAAGGGGGTCGGCAGCGGCGCGGCCCCCAACCGGCAAGGGCACCGGAGTAATCAGGCGCGGCAAAGAAGCGGAATGAGCCAAGGAATGGCCCTCCGGCAAAACGATGCCGGCGGCTGAGACCAAGGACCAAGAGCCTGAAGAAGCTCCAACCCGGGCCACCTGCAATACGGGTTGGCGGATCCGGAAGCGCACGGCAAAACCAAGAGGAAGGGCCGTTTCCACCTGCAAAGTGGTGGGATCCACCCAAGCCAAGCCGGCAAAAACATTTCGTGCGGCGAGGCTCGCGGCCGGGGAGAGGGCCTGCACTCGTGGCGCCCTAGCCACGGCTTCCGCCAACTCTTTCTGCCAGTGGGGAGGAAGATCGGCGGGCAAGGAAAGCAACTGATAACGGCTGAGATCCCGCTCCTCGGCGCGCCGCGCTTCCAGAGGGAAACGGAGGAAAATCCAGCCCAAAAGGCCAAGAATCCCCAGGAAGAGGACGGTGGTCAGGCGCATGCGATGCCCTTCTTCTACCCCTTTTGGACCCCTCAGTTCCATTCACTAGTCTGGACTCCAAATGAAAATGCCGGAAGATGGGAACCATGTCGAACCCCGGCCCCACCACCTTCAAGGGATTCACCCTCTCCACATTCCAGCGTGCGGCGGCTAGGGCCCTGGATGGGGAGCAGGATGTGCTGGTGGCGGCCCCCACCGGAGCCGGCAAGACCCTGGTGGCGGAATACGCCATTCACAAGGCCTTGGCCGAGAATAAGCGGGCGATTTACACCGCCCCCATCAAGGCACTATCCAATCAGAAATTCCGGGTTTGATGACCGGCGATTTGACCTTGCATCCCGAATCTCGGGTATTGGTCATGACCACCGAGATCCTGCGCAATACCTTGTTCGAAGATCCTCAACACTTGGCGGATGTGGGTTGTGTTGTGTTCGACGAAATTCACTTCTTGGATGACATCGAGCGAGGTTCCGTTTGGGAAGAGGCCTTGCTCTTTCTCCCGGAGGCCACGACCGTTGTCGGACTCTCGGCCACGATTGCCAATCTTGGCCAGTTCGCGACCTGGATGGAACGAGCCCGAAAGCGCAAGGTCGCCGTGGTCGAGGAACGAAAGCGCCCCGTACCGCTCAAGCATTATTTGTATCACCCCAAGGCCGGCATCTTCCCGCCGTCCCGGCTCAAACCCGTCTCGAGTCGATTTGCCAAGAACAAGAGGAATCGTTCTTGGCAACGAAGGGATGACCGCCCTCTTTTTGATGAGATTCTTGGCGACGGCAATTTGCCAATCTTGTGCTTCTGTTTTTCTCGCCGTCTTTGCGAGCGCAAGGCCCAAAAGGAAGGAAAACATCGCAACCTTCTGAATAAGAAGGAACGCCAAGAAGTTGTGGAAGTTTGGCGGCAATCAGCCGAGGAGTTCAAGTTTGACACGCAGCACGGGCCGCTCACCGAACTCCGCGACAGCACCTTGCGCGGCGTTGCTTGCCACCATGCTGGCATGCTCCCCCTGCACAAAGAAATGGTGGAGCGTTTGTTCACCCGAGGCCTCCTCAAGTTGCTCTTCACCACCGAGACCTTTGCTCTCGGGATCAACATGCCGGCCCGCACCGTAGTCTTTGATTCCATCACAAAATTCGATGGCATTGATTTCGATTATTTGCGTACACGAGATTATTTGCAGATGGCCGGACGGGCCGGGCGCCTCGGCATGGACCAAGAGGGCTTGGTCTATTCCGTATTGGAATTCGACGATGTTTTGGAAGCTCCCATCCATCGCATTTTGGATGGCAAAGTCGAGGCTGTGACCTCCCGCTTTAACCTGGATTACTCGACCTTGGTGCACCTTTACGGAGCTGCCGGAGAAGAAAAGGCATTCGAAACTTGGGAGCGATCCTTTGCCGCCTTTCAGGCACGAGAACACTCCAAAAAGCGAGAGGAGCGGAACCGAAAACGCATGCGTGGCTTGGTCGGCAAGCGCCTCGAATTCCTGCGCACTTTGGGATACATCGGCGAGGACCGCACGATCAAGGCCCGGGGTCGTGCGGCAGTGCGCTTGCATGGCCTGGAAATCCCCCTGACGGAACTCCTTTTTGAGGGGGTTCTTGCCGATGCCGATCCCCCCTCCTTGGCTGGGCTGGTCGCTGCTGTCGTCCACGAGAGCCGACGTCGGGAAGAATTTTGGCGCAATGCCTTGCGTCCCATGCGAGGTCTCCTGCGACGCGCACAAGCTGCCATTGAAAGGGCCCAAAAGACGGAGACAGACTGTGGCCTAGCGCCCACCGTTCGCTCCATCGATGAGGCCATGGTCCCTGCCATTTGGGAATACGCCAATGGGCGACCCTTTGAGGAATTGGGCAAATTCACCTCCGCCGCTCCCGGGGATTTCGTGCGCACCACTCGCATGGTGGTTCAGTATTTGCGCCATCTGGCCATCGTGGCCAAAGAAGGGGCGGACGAGAACTTGGCCTCAACCTGTGGCGATGCCGTGGCCTGCCTTTGGCGCGGGCCCGTGGATGTTCGCCGAGAATTGGGCCTACGGGAAGAGGAAACGCCCGTATAAACTGCGATCCCCTCCTCACCCAACCCAAGAAACTCATGCTTGCTGCCCTTCTCCTCAGTTTCGCCCTTCCTCAGGCTGAAGCGGTTCCCGCCCAAAAAACCCTCACTCCGGGTATGGCCTGGTTCCAGAAATTCGAAAAACAATGGTCCTCTGCCACAGGCATTCGATTGGAAGTTTCCGCCAATCTGACCCTGACCATGCAGGACACGAAAATGCCTCTAGGCACCCTGGACTTGGACCTTCTCTTCGCCAAGCCCCTGCATGGCCGCATGGACATGCAGGGCAAGATTGATTTCATGGGGCAGTCGCAAGAAATTTCCATGTCCTCGTGCGCCGACGGGGAAACTCTCTGGATGGTGGACCACGAAGAGAAATCCGCGATCCCCATGGGCGATGATTTTTCCAGTAACGGCGAGATCCTTCCTGGCTTTGTTCCCTTGCTCATTTGGGACGGTGAAGACATTCAAGTGAAGGAAGTCAACATGGTCCAGGACGAAAAAACTCATCCCGGACTCCGCGGCCTTCACTTGCTTTCCGAGGAAGGCGAAAGCACCCTCTGGTTCGACAGCAAAAACAACCTCAAACACTGCAGTGTTGCTTCTGGCGGCATGGGCGAACCGGAAATGGAAATTTCCGTCACCTCCCTGGAATGGCTCTCCAAAAAGCAGGTGGATCTCCAAGCCCTGGCACAGTCTCCACCCGAGGACTATGAAGTCATGGATATGGAAGTGGCCTTTGGTGGCGGCGAGGAGGAGGATTTCACCAAGGACTTGCTGCCTGTGGGCAAGGCCGTGCCGGCCTCCACTTCCTTTATCCGCATGGATGACACCCAGGCCGACTTTGCTTCCTTGCGCGGAAAAACCGTACTTGTGAACTTTTGGTTTTATCACTGAGGTGGCTGCCGCGAGGAGCTCCCCGAGCTCCAAGACCTCTGGTCAGAGGTTTCTGGAAGCCGCAGTGACATTGCCTTCGTCTGTATGAACATTGGCGACTCCAAAGAACAAGTTGCCGAATACTGGGGCGACGAAGGCTTCAATATGCCGGTAGGCCTGCAAGATCGTGGTGGCTCGGTCTCCCGCACTTTCGGCGTGAATGTTTACCCCACTAATTTTGTGCTTGGCCCGGATGGCAAAGTGATTTGGCGTGGTGTCGGCTGGGACGAGGAGGCCGTCCGCAAGGCCCTCGGCCTGGGTGCATCTTCATTTCGCAAAACCCTCGACAATTGAACTCCCGGCTCTGGATTTTGCCGGCGGTGGCCTTGGCCACTGCCTGCCAAGGGGATCGGGCCTGGCACGAACACGAGAACCCGGAATTGGCCTTGGAGCAATGGCTCGCCACTTGGAGCGAGACGCCTGGCTTGGAGGCTCGCATGACCCTGCGGGGTTTTTTGCCGGAGAGCAAAGCGGCCGAACTGCCAAGCCCAAACGCGGCGGATCCTCCTGGCCTCATGCAGGAAGCCCTCCTCAATTTCTCCATGGCCAAGCCCGCCTCTGGCCAAATGCAATTCAGCGTTCGGGCCCGCCTTCTCGTGGGCGGAGATGAATTTTGGCAATCCTCCCGGTCCGGAATTGCCGCCGATGGCTCAACCTTGTGGGCCTGGGATGGGGATGAAAAAACCGTGTGGGCTCTGGGATCCTCTTTTTCGGACACGGCTTCCCACATGCCGGACTTGGCCCCCCTCAAGGCCTGGGCCAAACTTCCCCAAGCTCCCTATGAGGAAGTGACTTGGCTAGGCTCCACGGAGCAAGGGCCTCCGGGCGGATTGCGGGTGGTGCGCTCCAACTATGTGAATGAATACCGACTTAGCGAATCGGGTGCCTTGTTGAGTGCCGCCATGCTACCCACGGCAGGGCCGGAAGCCTTGTTACCCCGATTTGAACTTGAAATCCATTACCTGGAATTGTTGGCCGAGGTGGATCCAGAACAGTATTCCGCAAATCCGCCGACGGCCTACACCAAGATCGTCAAGTAAGGGCCAGTTTGGTAGCAGCGAGCAGGAGAACTCCTGCCAGTAGGAGGCGGAGGCCACGAGGCGGGATGCGTCGCGAACCCAAACTGCTCCCCAGCCAACCACCGAGCAGGGCTGCCGCGGCATACCCAGGAAAATCCGACGGCAAGGTGGCGCCGTGGGCCAAAGTTGCAGCAAGGCCCGAGATGCTGTTCAACAGGATGAAGCCAGCCGATACCCCGGCGACCACCCGCGTTTCCCCCCACCGAAGGAGGAGCAAGAGAGGCGAGAGGAAAATGCCACCCCCGATTCCAATCAAACCCGAGACAAAGCCGAGAATCCCACCCAGGGGAAGGGCCAGGGCCAAGACGGGCGGCGAACTTGCCAATCCATCTCCCCGTTCCTGGTGGATCCAAAGGCGCCAAGATGCGAAAAGCAATGCCAAGGCCAGGATCAGGCGCCACAAGTGAGGGTCGGCATCCACCCACCCACCCCAAGCGGCACAAGGGACCGAGGCCAGAGCAAAGGGAAGAAGAAGGCGCCAAGAAAGGGCACCCACGCGTGCAAAACGAAGCACACCCAAACCGGCCACCAGGATGTTCAGGGCCAGGGCCGTGGCCCTCATTTCAGCCGGCACCAAACCCGCTAGGGCCATGACTGCCAAATAGCCCGAGGCCCCGCCATGCCCCACGGTGGAAAACAGCAAAGCGGCCAGAAAAATTCCCCCGGTCAGGGCAACGACATGGGGATCCATGACCCCGATCAGGAAGAAGTGGCCTCATCCCGCCAGAGCACGGCCCGCACCGGCGAGGCATCGGCCCCCAGGATCTTCAATGGCAAAGCACACAACTGGTAAAGGCCAGGCTCGACATGGGCCAGGACCACGCCCTCCAGAATGGCCATGCCGTGATCGGCGACGGCCTGGTGCGTTGCCAAGAGATCATCAGCCTGTGGATCAATGGAGGGCGTATCCAAGCCCACCAGAATCACATCGGATTGCGCCAGAGCTTCGATGAGTTTCGGCGAGAGAGAACAAAAATCCTCGTTCCATTGCTCGGGATCCGGAAAAGAAGAAGTGCGAAACAACACCCGCGGGGCACGAAAGGGACCCGGACAATGTTCGGGGAGGACCCGCTGGCCGCGGTCCAGGGAAACATCCACGATTTCACACAGTCCGAAATACGGATGGAGATCTTGTTCGCCGATGCCCGGCAATCCAGCGCGGTAATGGATCGGGCCATCCGTATGCGCCCCAAGATGCAGGGTGGTGTGCATGGAGGACAATTCCAGCGAATCCCCATTTGCAAAGCTGGAGCCACTTTTGCGGGAAAAGGGGACATCCCCGGGAAAAACTCCCAAAGCTGGAGTGATAGCCGGAGAAATATCAATCAGTTGTGGGGCTTTCATGCGCCAGCGGGCACCTGAGCCACCACTTTGAATTCCACCGCGATGGGTGTTGGCAGGGCACGAATGGCCAAGGTCGTGCGCGCGGCTTGGACCTCCTGAAAGTGTTGCGCATAGACCTCGTTGTAGCCTTCAAAATCCCGCTCCATATCCACGAGGTAGGCCGTCACATCCACCACATCGGTCAAGGCGCAACCGCATGATTGCAAGACCGCGCGAAGGTTTGCAATCACTTGCTCGGTTTGGGCGCGAATCCCCTCGGGGATGGCGTTGCTACCCGGTACGCGAGAACCGATTCCGGAAAGGAAGAGAAGAATGCCGACCCTGCGGGCATGGGGATAGGCACCCACAGGCTCCGGGGCACCCTCCGCTCGAATGATGGAATCGTCGCTCATGTGGCCAAGACCTCGCGGTCGCCGTAGTGCATTTCCGTGTCGTCCTCATCGTATTCCAGATCGCCCGCCTCGGCCGAAACCGGGTCCAGACGCAGGAGCGCCTGCCCAGTTCCCCAGACAGGCTCATAGCCGTAGAGATGGCCCCGGTAGGCATTGGTCTGCCCCATCAGGGCGGCCAGCCACCAGATGGCCTTCATTTTGTTGTCCCCGTGGGCTTGGGAACTGAATTGTCGTGCCAGTTGGGAAACATCTTCCAAGCGTCCCTCCTCCAACAAGGTGAGAAGTTTCCGGTTCCATTCGTCATCTTTGGCGGAATGAATGCGATCCTCAGAGGGCTCGATGGGTTGGGTCCACATGCGATTGGAGAGAGCAGTCACGGCCATTGCCGCAACATTGCGACCACTTTCCTCAACGGCATCCCGAGCGGCCTTGCCCAGGACCAAAGTCTCGGCGCGATCGGCATACATATTGCAGGACACGACACAGGCCGGAATGCGATTCTCAGGATTCAGGAGTTGCAGTGCGACCAAAGTTCCGGTGTCCACGGGAAAACCGTGGTAATTCACGGTGCGGGCGGTCAGACCGCGGGCACGGGCCTTGGTCTCCCACAAGGCGGCGAACTCAGTGTCCATACGTAGGTGGTAATGGATGGTGCCCAAGGCATGAAAATCCTGGTCCACCAAATCCCACTTCGGTTCCGGATCGGCCAAGATCTGATGGCCAATGATGCTGGCCCACTGCGTACTGTAAAGGAGCAAGAGATCGGCTCCTGAGGCCTCCAAATCGGCGCGGGCCGGGGCAAAGGCATCGTGCAAGCGTTGCCAACCCGGGTTGTCCTGCGGACGCAACAAGAGTTGCGGCCGACAAGGTGCCAACCAACCATTGACAACGGTCACGCCGAAACTCCCGCCGAAGCCTGCTGGGGATCCCATTCAACGATGGCGTTGCCGGTCCCGATTACGGTGCCATAGCCGTGCACCGTGCCGGGATAGTCGGGCACTTCGAGGGCCCCCAACAACCAGGTCAAGGACCCTTCCCTGCATTCGGAAACAGACTGCTCGATGAAATCCGGCATCTCGTCCAGAATCTTCTGCCCCTTGCCGGCGCGCATCAAATCCAAGATATGTTCATCCCAGGAGGCTTGGTTGGCGCTGTAAATGCTCTCGAAGCGCGGATCCTCGGGATCTTCCGGCTCTTCCGTGAAGTGACGGTGCGAGAGGCTGGTTGTGGCCAACAGAACCGCACGCCGCCCCGTCGCGGCAATGGCCTCGCGGGTGGCCTCTCCCAAGGCCAGCATTTCGCGGTCCCCCGCCTCGGTGGAAAAATCCAAGGAGGTAAAGGCGGAAGAAATGCAAACGATGGGCTTGTCCCACTCTGGCCGCGTCAATTGACAAGAGGTCAAGGTGCCATAGTCCACCCGGAAATCGGGATTGGTCATCATTTGGGTGACCAAGCCACGTTGCGCACTCCGCTCGGCAATGGCCTCGGCCAACTCCACATCCACATCCAGGTCATAGCGGAAGCGAAAGAGGTTGGGAAAGACGGGGTCCACCGACAAGCCTTGAAAATGGGGCAACCCCAAAAAGTGGTGTCCCATGTGGGTCTTCCAGTGCGGGGTATGCACCACTAGCACATCGAAATCCCGCGCCTCAAGACTTGCTCGCAAGCGTTCATATCCCTCGTGCAGACTCTTCCAAGCACCCGCACCGCTGGATTTGGGTTCGTTCTGCTCGGGATTGGCGGCAAACACCAAATGCGGTGGATGGGGGGCCAAACAGCCCGCAACAATGGATCCGGTTCCCGTCATGACTGGAATCCTAGCAGGAGGGAAATGAGCATGGGATGCACTCAGACCAAACAGAGGTTGCGCGCTTGCGAAAAAAACTCCATGGACCAACGCCCTCCCTCGCGGCCAAGACCGGATTGCTTCATGCCGCCGAAGGGAACCCGAAGATCGCGGCGATTCCAAGCATTGATCCAAACCATGCCGGACTCTAGATTTTCGGCGAGCCGCCGGGCGCGGGCGGAATCGGCAGTCCAAACGGAGGCCGCAAGACCGTACAGAGAATCATTCGCCAAGGCGAGGGCCTCCGCTTCGTCTTGGAAGGCATGGACTGAAACGACGGGGCCAAAGATCTCTTCTTGGGCGACGCGAGAATCATGCGCCAACTGGGTCAACACCGTGGCCTGATGGAACGCACCTTCCTCGGGGCCGCAACGCGACCCACCACAGGCAACTTTGGCACCATCTTGGCGGGCAATTTCCAAGTAGGTCTCCACCTTGTCGCGATGAGTTTGAGAAATCAAGGGCCCATTTTTTTCGGAGTAGGCCTCGGCTTCCACGCAAAGAGCTTCCACAAATCGATCATGCAAGGACGCTTCCACCAAGATGCGGGAACCGCAAAGACACACTTGTCCACTATTGAAGAAGGCCGCGCGAGCGCAACCGCGGACCGTCCTCTCAAAATCACAATCGGCAAAGACCAGGGATGGGTTTTTGCCGCCCAATTCCAGGCCGAGCTTTTTGAGACGAGGTGCGGCGCTGGCAGCAATGGCCTTGCCCGTGAGAGTGCCGCCGGTGAAGGAAATCGCGGCCACTTGCTCATGCTCCACCAAGGCAGATCCAACCTCCGTCCCCAAACCGTGAAGAATATTGAAGAGACCGGCGGGCGCACCGATTTCGGTGGCAAGTTCCGCCAACATCGTTGCGCTAGTGGGCGTGATTTCAGAGGGTTTGGCGACAACGGC
>CAYXFZ010000047.1:0-7444 GCA_964464385.1 uncultured Planctomycetales bacterium | reverse complement strand
CGGGTAAAATGTTGAGGCAAGGTCACCGCCTTGGGCATTGCCGGTCGCCACGGCCGGGCCCAACTTCCAGGTCAGCAGGTGCAAAGGAAAATTCCAAGGCGTGATCAGGGCAACGACACCGAGCGGCTGCCACACGACGATGTTTTCGGCCTTGGCCATGGGGAAGGATTCGGTCCGATCCTGTTTCGCTTCCCCGGCAAAGAAGCGCAAATTGTCCACGGCTCGGGGGATGTCCACTTCCCGAGCAAGTTTCAAGGGTTTGCCGGTGTCTTGAGATTCGGCGCCAGCAAAATCTTCCAGCCTGGATTCCAGACCCTCGGCGAGAGCAAACAAAAGATCGCCCCGTTGTACCGAGCTGAGGCCACCCGCTCCGCCCTGGCCTCCCCCTCCTTGAGCCATGCAAACGCGCGCCGAAGCCACCGCCATTTCCACATCTTCGGCCTGGGAACGGGGAATTTGATTCACGATTTGACCGGTGGCCGGATCCAGGTTGTCCAGCCATTGGTCGCCCACAGCCGCAGTGGCCGCACCCTGAACCCAATTGCCGAGTCGAGAATGGCTCATGGCAAATACTCCTGCCAATCGTACTCGTAAGAATCCCGGTCCGGATCCCAATCATCCCAAGTGGGCGTGGCCTCCAAACCCGTCAACCGATCCGGAGGAACCACCCCAGGTACCAGAAAGGCCTTTTGGCGATGCAACCCGTAGGGGTTCCGCAGTTCAATACCTAGCGAACCCAAAATCCCACGGGCGATGTACCAAGTTGCTTGCGAATTCCAGCCGTGGGCAATTTTGATCACGATGCCCAAACCGGCGGGGTAATCCGAGTGGACAAGAGAAAGACCAACGAGACCATCCGCTCCCTCCTTGCATAGAACCTGGCCACCACCCACCTTGAGCACGGTGGAATCCAAGCGATTGAAGCCACCCACCAAATCCGGATTGCGAATCATGGCCGGCCATATCCAGTCTTCGCCCCGGCGGGCGGCCAGCCCTGCGTAGAGCAATGCCAATTCTTTCACCGTGTTGGAAACGGTCGGCAAACCACATCCATCTCGGGCCACGCGCAAGGGATTCCAATCTTCGCTGAGGTCACGGCGCAACTGTTGCAAATACGCGGCGAAGAAAGGGTGGCCGGGCAGCATGTAGCCGGACATTTCCCAACCCTTGGCCTTGCAACCTGCCAGGATTGCGGCGTGTTCTCCCGAACAACAATGAAACCAGCGGCGCGGCCGGCGCACCTGCCGACCAAATTGAATCAAGGGAACGTCCAGCGGGGTCTGCATGAAGCCATGTTCGGCCTCAGGCAAAATAGATTGGGCGGCGGCCAAGTGTTGGGCATCGCCGTTATGGCTGGCTACGGCGATGGCCTTTTGAACCCAGCTCAGGGGATCCAACTCCTTGGCAAAGACCTGCATCATGTGCGGCTTCATCATGGATCTCCCATAGCAGAGCACATTGCCGCCGAAAGAATGCAGGATCTCGCCGCCACTGGCCCAAGCTACGGCCCCATGAATCGTGGTTTCGGAGACACCAGCTCGGCGATAATCCACCAAGGGTTCCCATTCCACCTCACGGCCCGTGGACAGACCCGGAATGGACTCGCCCAGGGGGCTGGACGGATACAAACCTGCCCGCGGGCCTCGAGCATCCGTGGTATCTGGCATCGGCGGCAGAATACGGGGGCGTCTATAGAGGTGGGCGCAAAAGATGGGCCAAGAGATCGCCGATCTCCTCGAGGGCAGCTTGCTGGGCACCCTGCGAGACCCGAGCCCTGATTTCAAAACCATCCACCACCGGAACGGTGACCCACCATTCGGCAGAACCGGCCCGACCACCGGCATTGCCCAGGGCCATTTGAAGGGAGGCGGCCGCGGCCTCCAAACCCACCACGGAGGGGCCAGAAACCCCAGGTTGAGCGGAATCAGGAAAAGATTCGGACCCCGAGGCCATGCGGGCAATTTGATCGTGCGGAAGATCCTGCAGCCAGGCCGAGGCCTGGTCCAGGGAATGGCCGGCCCGACGCAATCTCACCAAAAATCGGGCCCGATCCAAGTGCCCCTCTCCATAACAAGCACCTCGCCCCCGGTGGGCGGGAGCAGGGATGAGTTTCTTCTCCACCCAAGACCGGAGGGTGCGGGGGGGAATCCCCACCTCCTGAGCGAGCGAAGCAATGGAACGGAATTCCCTTTTTGCCATGTCGGAATGGTCGCAAATCGGGCCCACAAAATGCAAGTCCCCTCAACCTAATTGAAATTTCCTAGGAAAACTTGATTTCCGGGCCAGGCAAAGCAGGAACAACTTGGTTGGCGAAGGCCTCCAGGCCTCGAATGACTCGATCGCAATCATGGTCGTGAAAATCAAACCACAGCATGAGGCGGTCTTCGGGATGAAAACGATAGGAAACTTGTTCGGCAATTTGGGCCGGGGTGCCGATCAGGGCATTTTCGGAGGCAGCCGCAACCTTGGCGGGGTCCAAGGTTCCCTCGAGGGCCCGCCAATATTCGGAAAGGGCCTGCTCTGCCCGCTGGTGGGCCAAGGCTTCTTGTTCGTCCACAAAAACCATCACGGTTCGGGGCATGCATTCTCTCTGCCAATCTCCCCCATCGGGGTGATATACCTGGGTCATCCGAGCGTGTGTGGCCTCGATCACCTCTGGCAAAGTGATCGAGAGGTTGAACACTTGCACGGGCAAAATTTGGTTGAGTTCCTCTTGCAGGGCTGGGTCGTGCGAACCGACCACGGGAACGACCAAATCCCGACGCCAGTCCTGAGGAATGACCTTGAGTGACTCGAAGGTCTGGCGGCGAGCAAACCGGAGGGTGTCCTCGGCCTCCTCGCCATGTTGATCCCGCCAAGCTTGCCGAACCCTTTGCCAATCCTCCTCGGATCGGAAAGAATCCCGGTTGAGTTCGGGTTCCGGGAGATCCTCCGCACAAAGGGTGTCTCCTCGAAGTAGCCGCACGAAACAGAGGGCAGCTTCCCGAAAAATCTGTCCCTTGAGAGCGAGCCAAGCCGCTTCTTCCACCGGGTCTCGCGCCTGGATTCCGTAGGCCCGGTTCATGAAATCGAATCGACCCGCAGCAAATCCAAAATGCAAACGACGATGTTCGTCAGGATCCAATCCATGAAGAGATGCGAAGGCGGCCACCCGTTCCGCCGCAGCAATGGGCCCGCCATTGCACAGGATATTGGCCACGGCCGCCCCGACCTCAATTTGCCGGGTGCGGGCAAAGATTTGATGAGCCAATTGGAAAATGTCCGTATTGAGTCCAACCTCCCCCTGAAAGTGAGGGATCACGGGCCGGGTATGAGACTTTTGGACCTCGGTAGAAAGATGGGACTCCGCAATCCAAGTCGTCTCATAGCCCAGGGCATCCGCTGCGCAAACTTGTCGGAAAAAATTGCCGAACATTTCCGCCTCTGAGGGGAATTGGCCATCCGCAGGTGTTTGACTGATCGAGAAGAAGACGTCGAATTTCATTCCGTTCGGGGATGCTAACGCATCCCTCTTTTGGCTAAAGTAGAAGAATGCCCCTCCGTTCCATTCCCCTCGTTTTCCTGATTCTCCTCTCCTGTGCAGGTCCTCGCACCTGGATCCCCCGACCAAGCGGGGAAACTCGTGCTGCGGCGGCTGGTTGGGATGACGGACGCCCTTGGCTCTCCCAACACGAAGACTGCCTCCGATTGGGCCGGGAAGAAGGGGTGGATTTGGTGTTCTTCGGAGATTCCATCACCCAAGCCCTCGGTGGAGCCGGTCGCTTCGTGGCCGCTTCGGCCACCTCGACTTGGGATCACGCCTTCGGGCAGTGGCGTGTCGCCAACTTTGGGATTTCTGGCGATCGCATCGAGAATCTTCTTTGGCGGATGGAGCACGGCACCTTTGATGGCATCCAGCCCAAGCTGGTGGTCTTGCTAGCCGGCACCAACAATCTGCCCTTGAATTCTTCCTCAGAGATTTCCAGTGGCCTTTTTCGGCTCGTGGAGAACATTCGCGCTCTGCCCTCGTCTCCCCACGTCGCCCTTTGCGGTCTTCCTCCTCGTGGATTCGTAACCGGCTCCCCGGAGCGGCGAAAAGGTGGGGCCGTCAACGCTGCTTGCCGTAACTGGGCACAAGAACAGGAAGGCGTGCACTTTGTGGACTTTGATTCTTTCTTGCTGACTTCCAGCAACGAGGTCGTTGCAGAGTTCATGGCGGACGATGGAATTCACCTCTCCTCCTTGGGTTATCGCGCTTGGGCCAATGCACTCAAGCCCATCGCGGCTGCCTGCTTGAGTGAGGAAAACTGAATTTATCCCAGGGCCAGTGGATTGGTGTAGCCGCTAAGCTGAGAGCATGCTTGCCACTCTACTAACACCATTCTTGAACTTTGCCCTGTTGCTTCCTGAGCAAGAGGATCCTCTTTCTCCAGATCAGGAAATTCAAGCGGCTCTGTTGAAAGCGGATCGGGATCACAAGCGGGTGTTGCTACGACTGGAATCCGAATGGTGCCCCGACTGTCTTGCTTTGGAAAAGCTCCAGCGAAAAAGAAAAATTTGGAAACTGTTGGATTATGAATACGCCGTCGTGCGGGTCGAGCTTGGCAAGATGGATCAAAACATTTCTCTCGCCTTGCGTTGGGCACCCGATTTGGAAACGGTCGGCACCCCCTATTGGGTTGTCCTGGATGCCCAAGGAAAGAAACTGGATTCCGTGGGCGGGGCGGCACTGTATGGGGAGGAACCCGGCCCTTCGGCCAAGGTGCTCTCCACTTTTCTCAAAAAAAACCAAACCAAACCCCAAGTTGCTCTAAAAGTTTTAGAAGAAGCCCGCCTTGAGGCCGTGCGCACCAAAAAACAATTATTCGTCCACTTGGGCGCGCCTTGGTGAGGCTGGTGCCACACATTCGAGGTCTTCCTCGCACGCCCGGCGGTCGCCGAAATTTTGGCAAAGGATTTTGTCTTGGTCAAGGTGGATCAAGATCGCATGACGGGGGGCAAGGACCTGGCTTCTGGACTTCGCGCTGGCAAGGACAACGGCATTCCTTGGTTTGTCCTGCTGGACGCCAGCCAGCCCATCCTGATTCCTGCACCTCCGGCCCCGGAAGGAAAGAAGCGGCCAGCCTTCCATCGTAGAGAGGCGGCCATCCTGGCCACCGCCGATGGACCCGAAGGGAATGTGGGCTGTCCTATGACCCAAGTGGAACGGGCCCATTTCATGGAATGCATCCGAACCACGCGAAAGGCCATCACCGACAATGAACTGGCCGTAATCGCGGCAGAGCTCCACCAATATGCAGTGGAGACCATCGGCAAAGAAGCCGGCGAATCCTGATCAAATCGCCGACAGGCGACCACCGTCCACCGCCAAAGCTTGACCACGAATGCCACTGGCTGCGGGGGAACAGAGAAAGGCGATGGCTTCGGCAGTTTCTTGCGGCAGGATCAAGCGCCCTTCCGGGACGCCGGCTAGCCATTCCTCCCGCACCTCCTCAGGGGTCGTGCCACGGCCCTCGGCGACGCTTTCCGCCAAAGAGGCCAAGCGCTCGGTGTCCGTGAATCCCGGCAAAACACTGTTGATGGTCAGGCCCGGCGGCAGTTCCTTGGCGACGCTCTTGGCCCAAGAGGCCATGGCGCCGCGCACCGTATTGGATACTCCCAGGTTTGGAATGGGTTCGCGAACCGAGGTGCTGATAACGTTCACGATGCGTCCCCAACCTTCTGCCTGCATGTCGGGTAAAAACTTGCGCAAAAGTACTTGGGCCGCCATGACGTGACGGCGAAACGCCACGCCGAAATCAAAGGCGTCGGCTTCCAAGATGGGGCCTGCTGGCGGACCGCCACTGTTGTTGATCAGGATGGTGACCCGGGGCATGCCCTCCAATTTGCCGACAAGAGCATCCAAGTCCTCGAGGTCCGCGACCACAAAGCCATCTAAATCGGCGGCGGCGAGCGCCTCTTCGCGGCGGGCCAGGCCCCAAACCGTGGCACCACGAGCGCGCAGAGCGGCGGCGGTACAGAGCCCGATACCCGCACTCGCGCCACACACCAATGCCACGCGACCGGCCAAGGAATGTTGCGAATCAGCCATGAAGATGCTCAGGTTTCGGGTTCGAAGATGGCGTTGCGGACCTCCCACAATTCGGGGATGAAGCGCAATGGAAGCCGGGACTCCAAAAAGGCCTTGCCGGAAGAACCTCCGGTACCCTTTTGGCCCCCGATGGTACGACTGACCATGAGAATGTGCACAGCGCGAAATTTGGAAAAATAGGTGTCGAAATCCAACATGGCTTCGCACATAAGAACCCAGTGGTAATTGTCCTCGGCGTTCTCATAGATGGTTTTCAAGGTTTGGATGAGCTCCGGATCCACACCCGAGACTTCGCCGGCGAGCACAGGCGCAGGAACCGGAAAACCCGCAGCATCCATGGCCCGAAAAAACTCGACGCGCACGGAGGGGTGATCCAAGCGCGCCTGGAGACGCGCGACGGACTCGGGCTCGGACTGAAAAAATTTGAGGAACCTTTGATCCTGGATTCCCCAAGCAAACTCCAACTCTCGATATTGCAAGGATTGGAATCCGGAACCGGTACCCAAGCGTTCCCGGAATCCGGCGAATTCAGCCGGAGTCAAGGTGGACAACAGTTGGATTTGATCGGACATCGCCAAAACGATGGCATTCATGCGCTTGACGACCTTGAGCGCGCGGCTGACCGCCCCGGCCCGCAGGTGTTCCACCAAACGATTGGTTTCGTGAAGACTCAGCCGAAACCAAAGTTCAAAGCTTTGATGAATGATGATGAAAAACAGTTCGTCCGGGTGCACCGGGTTCGACAAGGGCCTCTGAAGACTCAAGAGATCGGGAATCTTCAAGTAGGAACCGTAGTTCAACTCCTCGTAACGAATCGGTGGAAAGGGATCGTCCCGGTCGGGCATGGGGAGCAAGATACAATCCCCTCCTCATGGCACACTGGCTGGTCAAGGAAGAACCCCAAAAATACTCCATTTCCGATTTGGAAAAGGACGGAAACACCTGTTGGGACGGCATACGCAATTACCAAGCCCGAAATTTTCTGCGCCAAATGAAACCCGGCGATACCGCAATTATTTTCCACACCGGTAAGGAAAGGGCTGCCGTGGGCATGGCCAAGGTCACGAGTTCGGCCTATCCCGATCCCAGTGCCACCGAGGGCGACTGGTCTGCTGTGGACTTGGCCTTTGACCAACATCTTGGAAACCCCGTGTCCTTGGCCACCATAAAGCTAGATTCCACCTTTGCGGATTCCCCGCTGGTCCGTCAGGGCAGGCTCACCGTAATTCCCCTTACGGCGGCTCAATTCCAACGAATCCGGACCTTGGCCAGAGCGTGACCGATTCCACCACGAGCCAACACCCCGTCGGCCGCCTCCACACATGGCCGCGAGGGCCCCGCTCCTTTGCCACTGACTTTGCCAGCAAACCCAAG
>CAYXFZ010000046.1:15520-19907 GCA_964464385.1 uncultured Planctomycetales bacterium | reverse complement strand
CACTCGGGCAGATCGCGCCCTCGCCCGAGACCTGCCAAGCGCTCTCCGCGGCGGACCTGAGTCCGGCGCGGGGGGCCCAGGGGGCCCATGCTCTTTACTCCCACTGGTCTGCTGCCGGGAAGGCCGCCACCGAGGAGGCCGTACGCAAGGAGGCAATGGGCAAAGCAGCCGATTATTTGGGAATTTCCAACCGCAGCGCCTCCCGGAAAAATTGGCAGAACCTTTTGCAAGAGGCCAGGATTCGGCTCAAGATCGACCAACCGGCGAATGCCAGTCGCCTCCTTAGCGGCATTTTGGAGGATTTTGCCGAGGATGCTTCCTTAACGGAGACCCACCGCTTCTTCCTGCGCATGGATTTGGTGGAAGCAGAAATGGCCCAATTTCGCACGGCCGTCGCCGGCCCCATCGTGGAAGACCTCTTGGAAGAGCGCCCCACCAACCTCCGTGCCATGCAGGCCGCCGTCAAGGTCCTGGGAGGCTGGGCCGTATTGCGGAATGGCAAGGTCATCGAGGTTCCTGGAGCAGATACCGAGGGTGCCGCCGATCGATCCCTCGCCTTGTTGACCACCCTCACGCAAATTGCCGAACACAATGCGGATTTGGCCGACATCAACAAGTTCGACTCGCCGGACTATTGGCAGGCTCGCTTGCAATACGCCTACCTTCTTTATCGTCGGGCCAAGGTGGATCCCTCCGTGAAGGGAAAACACATTCAACTTATTGAAAGTCTCAAACGATTGGCTCCCGACCTCGGCGAGGCCGTGGCTGGCAAAGATACGCGCCGCATTTTCTTGTGGCTGGAGTCCCGATCATGATCCTCGCTACCTTGCTCTTGTTTGCTGTCCAGCCCCAGGACACAGTCACGCGCCTGAACGGAGATCGCGTTCGGGGTCAAATTCAAGAGGCCACCCTCAAATCCATCCGTCTGACGAACAGCAAGGGCAAAGAGGTGGTCCTCTCCACTTCCAAGGTCTTGTCCCTGGCCTTGGGCGCTCTGCCAGCCGAAATTCAACAAGGCCTGGATTTGCTCGCTGCGGGTCAATACGACAACGCCGTGGCCCTTTTCGGTTCGGCCGCGGAAAAAGCGGGAGAAACAGGCATCCACGCGGGCCTCTTGCGCGCCGAGGCCCTGTTGCGATGGGGCCGCATGGATTCGGGTCAGGCCAATGCGGCCACCACCGCCTTTCGCGATTGGCTGGCTAGCTATCCCGACCACTTCGACACCACTCGCGCCACTTTGGGCCTGGCACGGGCCCTTGCTTCCCAAGGCAAAACGGACGAGGCCTCCCGAGAACTGGAGGGTTTGGCCTCGCTGGCCTTTGAGCGGAATTTGCCCTCCTTTGTGGAATTACGTGCCCGTCTGGAACGCTGCCGCATTCTTTTGCTGGGTGCCCAGGCCGGGGTCGCCACCACGCGTCTCCAGGATTTGGTGCCTCGGCTTCGCACGGCCCTCGGTGACCCGCAGGCCTCCCCGGCCCTACGCAACATTCTCCGGAAAATGCACGGGGAGGGCCAGGTCCTCCTGGGCGAGGCCCGAGAGTCCACGGGCCAGAACACCACCTCCTATTGGGACGGTCTCCTGCGGGATTCCAACGTCCCGATTATGGTTCGAGCGGCGGCCACTTTGGGCCAGGCCCGCGCTGCCCTAGCTTCTGGCCGGGCCCGCGAGGCCCAATTTTTGGCCGCTCGGGTGGTGGCAACCTACTCGGCTGGTCGAGAATGGAACGCTCGGGCCCTTTTTGAGCTGGCTCAGGCCTGTTCTGCCCTGCAAGACATCCCCTTTTCCTCCAAGACGTATTACCGACAACTTGTCAAGGACTACCCTGAAACATCCTGGGCCCAAAGGGCCCGGACGCAATTGGACGGCTGATTCCAGCCTACGGCCCTCCTCGCTAGAATCCCCCTCCCAAACTGTTCTCAGCACTCCCTCGACCCCCCCTGACCCTGTGATGAACTCCCTTCGCCTCCTCGCTCCCTCCCTGACCGGATGGCTGGTCACCTGTGCCACATCCTTTGCCCAAGAGGCCGCAGAAGCTGAAACAAAGCAACCTAGCATCGGCATTTTTGAGGCCATTGGTCAAGGTGGCCTCATCGGCTTCATCATCATTGGCATCTCCCTGGTCGCCGGCACTCTCGTTGTCGAACACTTCATGAGCATCAAGCGCGAGAAACTGGCCCCGCCGGAGTGCATTGACGAGGTCGAAGAGCTCATGAACGAGGGCAACTACCAGGAAGTCTTGGAATACTGTGACTCCGAGCCCAACTTTTTCACCAATGTTGTGGCTGCCGGCATTCGCAAGGTCGGATTCTCTTGGGGAGCCATTGAAAAGTCCATCGAGGAGATGGAAGACGAGGAAACCATCAAGCTTCACCAAAAAATCGGCTACCTCTCCATGATTGCGGGGATCTCCCCGATGATGGGCCTGTTCGGAACGGTGACGGGCATGGTCGGTGCTTTTGGTGTCATTGCGACGTCCGCTTCGGTCGAACCCAAGGACTTCGCGGCCAGTATCCAGATGGCCTTGATCACCACCGTGCTGGGATTGACCGTGGCCATCCCGACCACGGCCTTTTTCGTTTTCTTCCGCAACCGAGTCACCATGCTGTCCATTGAGTTGGGTGCCATGATCGAAGATCTCTTCGAGCGCTTCCGCGACAAGTAACTCCCCTCCTTTCTGGTTTCCTTCATGAGCAAAAAACGCAACATCGATACGAGCATCGAGGTCGATCTGACCCCGATGATTGACGTTACGTTTTTGATGATCATTTTCTTCATCATCGTGAATGATCTGACCCAACAAGAGTTGGAGGATTTGAAACTGCCCTTGGCCCTCGAGGCCGGCCATGATGACCCCCCAAAAGGTCGCCCGATCTTGAACATTTTGGGTTGTACTTGCAATTCAACAAATCCCGACAAACACCCACCCGAGTGTCGGATTGGCGCCATCATTTATAAAAAACAAGCTCTCTACAAGAGAGTGGGTTGGGAGTCCCGCGGCATTGACCCCTTCCACAAGGGGCGACCCGACTACTACTGGAAGTTGGCGCAAGAGATGACCCGTTGGGCGGAGCGCATGGAGCACAAGGTGGACCCGGATCACCCCGACCTCGGTTCCCTCCCGGATGAACCCATCCTCATCCGCGCTGACCGCAATACACCCTTCAAATACATCGCCAAGATCATGGAGACCTGCACCCGCGAGGGTATTCGCATTTGGCGCGTTCAGTTGGCCGCTTCCGAACCCGAAACCTCCGAACCCAAACGCTGATTCATGCCGGAACGCCGCGCCAGCCGAAAATTTGAAGAGGTCAAGCCAGACATGGCCCCGATGATCGATGTCACTTTCTTGTTGCTCATCTTTTTCATCGTGACCTTGAAGTTCAAGGTCTTGGAAGGACGCTTGGATGCCGCATTGCCCAAGGACATGGGCACCAATACGTCTCCGATCGAACCCATCGAAAAAGTGGACATCAAGCTCTTTGTCCATCGCCGGGGAACCATGGCCCCGGATCCAGCCACCGCCAGCACCACCTACAAAGATGGTCGGCTGAAGCACATTGTCGGTCGCACCATCCGCTACGAAGTCGGTGCCAGCAAGTTCACCGACCTGGCCAAGCTAGACCAGTTCCTGGATCAATTCGCACGCACGCAGGAGATGCTGGACGATACCCCCATCACCCTGGATCCTCGAAAAAATACCGTTTATGGCGACATCGTGGTGGTTCTGGATGTGGTCATCAAGAAGGGATTCCGCAAAATCTCCTTTGCGGGTTCCTTTGAAGAAGAGTGACTCTGAAGCGAAACCGGACCCCTCCTGCAGGCTAGAAACACTGACACCCCCCCTGAAGATGAAGAACCCCCTGCTCCTGGTTCTCCCGGTTGCCTTCCTGGCTGCCTGTTCCGCCCCGGATTCCGAGGCTGATCCCTTCCTCGACGACTTGGACGCCGAGGTCGTGGTCGCTGGTGATCGTGCCGCTCCCGATCCCCTGCTGGCCCTGAATCTCCCAGCCTTGGCCCCGCCTTCGACCTTGCTCGCACCTGCGGCCCTGGCCCCTCCTGCTGGCTCGTCCTTCTCTCAGCAAGATCCCGTTATCCAAGGCCGCGAAGTCGCAAACCTCCGCCAGCAAAAAACGCGCCTTTTGGTCGAGGCCCGCCTGGATACAGCCATGGAGGCCTATGCCGATGGGCGCCTCCTGGAGGCCGAGAATGCCGCCCTAGCGGCCTTGCAACTGGACCCCGGCCATCGCGAAACCCGGGCCATGTTCGATCAAATCCAAGTCGCCTTGGGCCGTGCCACGGTACCTCTTGCCGGCAGTGAGGACGATCTCATCGTTCGTTTGCGGGCTCACCTGGAACGCATCAAGGCCGAGACGGTTGCCCACGCGG
>CAYXFZ010000046.1:6979-15510 GCA_964464385.1 uncultured Planctomycetales bacterium | reverse complement strand
TGCTGGAGCAAGGGGATCTGCAAGAGTCCGTGGGTGCTCTTTCGCTGGCCCACGCCTCCATGGTCGGGGCAGACTCGGGCTATGACGTAGATTGGAAAGGGTTGGACCTGCGCGTCAGCCGCGCCCTGGAAAGAGCCCGCGCGGAAGTGGAGATTTCCCGTGCTGCCAAGCGAGATCAGGCAAGGCGTGACGCCTTCGAATCTCTTCAGGCAGAGGAAGAAGCTTTGGCCCGCGCCGAAGTCCTACGCCTGGATCGAGTGATGAGTGAGGCCATCCGTTATTTTGACCAGCGGGACTACGACAAAGCGATCACCCTAGCCAATGAAGTTTTGGACGAGGCCCCTCTCAACATGCGTGCTCGCGAACTGAAGGACGCGGCCAACCGAGCCAGGCATGAGCTGGTCAATGAGACCTTCCTCACGGAACGCAAAGAACGTTTCCGCCGCTGGTTGGAGGACTTCGAGACCTCCAGAGTCCCCTTCACGGGTATCATGGATGAGCCAGACTTGGCCCACTGGGAAAAAATTTCGGCCGCCCGCGAACGTTACCGCGGCGCCGGAGATCTGGAGGACGATCGCTCCTCTGAAGAAGAACTTCGTCGGGAAATTGCCACCACCCGCATTCCAGGGATCCAAGTGGAGGGCGAAACCTCGCTGGAAGAGGTGGTGCAAAAACTCCGGCCCTACACGGACATACCCTTCGTGGTTACTCCTCTTGCCATCGAGGCCGTGGATGCCGAAGGCATTGAGTTCAATTTGAACCTCTCGCGTCCCATTACGGTGGAAAACGCCCTCAACGTGATCACTCAGGCAGCGGGCCAAGATGTGGTGTACACCTTCCGCTATGGCGTGATCTACATCACCACTCGCTCCAATGCTCAGGGCCAGTTGATCCTGAAGGCCCATGATGTCCAGGATTTGACTTCGACTCTGAATGATTTCAGCGGCCCAAAAATCGACCGCATTCATCTGGACGACGACTCCTCCTTCAGCGATGAAGAAGAGGTCGTACAAGGTGGTCCGACGGGTGAACCCGTGCCGATCCTGGACCCTGCAAACCTCGAAGAACTTGTCCGACAAACGGTGGCCTCCACATCTTGGGACGAGGTCGAGGGCGTGTCTGTCACTTATTCCAACGGACACTTGATCGTCGTCCACACCGCCGAAGTGCACCGCGAATTGGCCGCCTTTCTGAATGATATGCGCCGCTACATTTCTTCGATGGTCACGATTGAGGCCCGTTTCCTGCGCATCCAAAAAGATTTCTTGCGCGAGATCGGCGTGGATTTCCGGGGCTTGGGTGGTACTTTCTCGCCCCCCACCACGATGGCCAACCTGGATGATCTCACCTCCGGCCTGGAAGATGGAACTTCCTTGGGCCTGGACAACGATGGCGGTGGGTTGCCCGATGGTGCCGAAACGAGCCCATCGGCGGGTGCCTTTTATGACGAGGCCCTTGACGGGGACATCCGCGCCCGCACCGAAAATATTCTGGGAGGTTTCGGAGGTCGCATGACGAATACCGGAGGTTTGGCCATGCAGTTCGTCCTCTTGGATGACACCCAGATGTCCATCATTTTGCGGGCAGTAGAAAAATCGAGTCGGGCCCAAGAGCTCAACAGCACGACCCTTTCCGCTCAAAACACGATGCGTGCCTTCATCACAGTCCAAAATCAGGTGACTTATGTCCAAGACATGGATGTGGAGGTTGCGCAAGCTGCCCTCATTGCCGACCCCATGGTTGGTGTCATTTCCGACGGCATCGTTTTGGACGTCCGTCCGACCATTAGCCACGACCGCCGTTACATCACTTTGGAACTGCGCCCGACCGTGGCCACGCTAATCCGCCCCATGAACGAATTTACGTCCTCGTTGGCCGGTCTCACGACACCCGTGACCTTGCAATTGCCTGAGTTGCAGGTATCCAGTGCCAACACGACGGCCATCGTTCCGGACGGGGGCACCGTGGTCATTGCTGGTCTCAAGAAGATCATGGATGTGCAACAGCGCAGTGAAATTCCATTCCTGGCCAACATCCCCATCATTTCCCTCCTCTTCAAGTCCGAAGCCGAGGTGGATGAAAAGGAAGACATCATCATCACCATCCGTGCCCAAATCACGGACGTGTTGGAAGTCTCCCAGCGACTGGACAAGCGCCTGAACTAGGCGCCAGATTCCCGCGCCGAGGCGGGCAGATCCACTCCCCAGTCTCCAAGAATCCCGCGGAGTTCGTCCAGATTTCGAATCCGAGCGTCGGCTTCCAGAAGACCCTCCAAGGCGGCGTAACGACCCGATCCTTGGTGCAGCACGGCACGAAACCCCGCCCGTTTCGCGGAATCAATGTCGTTGAGAGGATGATCCCCGACGTGCAGGGCCTGAGAGGGCTCCACCCCGGCCTTGGCCGCGGCCATTTCGTAGAGCAAAGGATTGCTCTTGTCCACACCCACCTGATCCGTGATCAAAATCAGGGCAGGGTCCATCCATTGGTCCAAACCCAGCCGCAATACCTTTTCCATTTGTTTGCTGGTGATCCCGGCCGTAATGATGCCCAAGCGCAGGGAAGTCGATGCCAAATCCTCCAGCAAGAAACGCCCTTCCTCGCGCAACCGAAGTTCGCGCCATTTGGTCTCGTGGTAGGCCATGACCCCGGCAGTGACCAGGAGGGCCGGATTGGTATCCGCTAGGGCCTCAGGGGGAAGCCGTTTCAATAGGCGGCCATAGTGGTCGCCATCATTGGATCCAAATTCATTGACGACGGCACCTAATTCAGCCAGGACATGATCCTTGTCCGCCCGGAGTCCTCGGGATTGCATGGCCTCGACCGCCCTTTCTCGGGCACGCCAAGCAAAATCGGTGGACGAATAAAGGGTATCGTCAATGTCAAAGAAGACGGCGCGCAAGGACATGGGATCAGAATACCGGCAGGGCATCCAACAGGGAACGCGTGAAGGCATGTTGAGGATCACGCAAGACCATGGCCGCTGGCCCATGCTCGACGATTTTTCCGTTCTGCATGACCGCCACTTGGTCGGCAAAACCGCGGGCCACGGCCAGATCATGGGTCACGAACAGAATGGCCATGGTTCTTTGCTTCCGCAACCTTGCCAATAAATCCAAGATTCGTCGCTGGACAACGGTGTCCAGGGCAGAGACCACCTCGTCGCAAACCAATAAGTCCGGTTGCAGGGCCAGAGCTCGGGCAATGCCGACGCGCTGGCGCTGACCACCACTCAGGGTCGCCGGCAAGCGCTCACCGTGCTCGGCCGTGAGGCCAACCTGCACCAAAAGATCCTCCGCCCATTGGCGCCGCTCTCGGGCGGAACCCATGCCATGGATAGCCCAAGGCTCGGCCACGGCATCGACCAAACGAAGGCGAGGGTCCAGGGCAGAACCATGGTCTTGAAAGGCCATGGCAATGCGACGCCGCACCGGCTTCCAATCGGCCTGAGGCAAACCCACCAAATCCGTCACGCTACCTTCTGCCGTGGACAAGAGGACCTGACCGGAAGTGGCCACTTGCAGGCCAACCAAAACCCGAGCTAGGGAGGTCTTGCCACAACCGGATTCCCCCACCAAGGCCAAAATTTCGCCGTGCCCAAGGATGAAGTCCAGGCCACGAATGGCCTCGACCCCCGGGTCCCTTTGGAACAAGCGAACTTTGCCGGGATAGACCACGCGGAGATCCCGAATGGCAAGCAGCGGGGGCGGATCCGACTCGGGGTTCATGCCCTCTCCTCCTGCCGGGCCGGACTGGCGGCCACCAACTCGCGAGTGGTCGCATGCTCGGGTTGCGACAACAGTTGGGTCACGGGACCCTCTTCGACGATCCGTCCCTGATCCAATACGGCAAGCCGATCGCACACTCGGGCGGCCACCGCCAAATCATGGGTAATCCAGAGCATGGCAAGCCCGCGCTCCTGGCGCAAGGAATGCACCATGTTCAAAATGCCTGCCTGCACGCGCACATCCAGGGCTGTCGTCGGTTCGTCGGCAATCAACAACTCGGGTTGCCCAGCCAAGGCGGCGGCAATCATGGCCCGTTGCAACATGCCGCCGGAGAGTTGGTGCGGATAAGCGGCCGCGACCCGCTCGGGTTCCTCCAGACCGACCTCGGCCAACAGGCGCAAGACTTCTTGGCACCGCTCGCCGACTGGACCCGGGCAATGCACTTCCAGGGCCTCTCCCACTTGCCTGCCAAGGGGAACGACTGGGTTGAAGGAAGAGGCCGGATCCTGAAACACCAGCCCCAAGCGACCGCCCCGATAGGGCCGCAATTCGGCATCGGAACATGCGCTCAGATTCGTGCCGTCAAAGAGGATGCGACCGCCAGTTTGTTGAACCCCAGGCGGCAACAGACCAAAAATGGCCAGCGAGGTCAGGCTCTTGCCACTGCCGGAGGCACCCAAGAGGCCCACGGCCTGGCCGGCTTGGATCTGCAAAGAAAGGCCTGCCACCAGGGGTTGCCCCGCCGATGTTTCCAATCGGAGATCGTCCACCCACAACAGAGGATCCACCACCCCGGGATTCTAGACCACGCCCCGGCTATCCTGACCCTGTGTCCTTGCTGACTGCCACGTACCGCCGCATCCCGGCGTGGACTACCTGTGTGCCGGCCTGGATTTCACTGGCCCTGATCGGGTTCGGCTGCGTGCGGGAACAGCCGCGGGCCCTGGTCGTGGCCAACAATGCAGAGGTCCAGAGTTTGGATCCTCACATTGCCACCGGGGCCCCGGAAGGTCGCGTGTTGGCTGCCCTCTGGAGTGGTCTCACCCGGCTGGATCCGGCGACCTTGGTGCCCATCCCGGGCCTAGCCGAATCTTTTCACTCTTTGCAACAGGGCAGGGTCTGGGAATTTCGCTTGCGCCCCCACCTGCAATGGTCGGATGGTTCCGACCTGACCGCAGCCGATGTCGTCGCCTCATGGCGCCGCTTGTTGGACCCGGCCACGGGCGCTCCCTACCGGGATTGGCTCCTGGATCTTGCCGACCCCGGCCTGAGCGTACAGGGCCGAACCCTACGGGTGGAATTTCGTCATCCTCTGCCCTTCTTTGCCGAGATGTGTGCATGGCATGCTCTGGCTCCCGTCCCGGAAAGTTTGCGTGATGGGGTCCATCCCGCCGGAACCATCACCAGCGGACCCTTTCTTTTGCAAAGTCACCGGTTGCGGGATCGCATTCATTTGCTGCCGAATCCCCTTTGGTATGCCGCCGGCACCGTACAACTGCCCGCCTTGGATTTTTTGGTAGTGGAATCCCAGTTCACTGCCCTCAACCTTTTCTTGGCTGGTGAGGCCGATTATCTCCCGGATGTGCCGGCCTTGGCCATCCCGGCCCTTTTGCAAAGGGCCCAAGGATCCCACCCGTCGGATCGGACCCCGGAATTTGATCCCCAGCCACTCTTTGCCACCTACTTCTACCGCTTCAACACGACCCGTTCCCCCTGGCAGGATCCGCGCGTGCGTTTGGCGTTCACCTTGGCCGTGGATCGGCAGAAGCTGGTCGAAAGTTTGGGCGCCGGGCAGCCGGCCGCCACCACCCTGGTGCCGCCCCAACTTCGCGGATGGATCCCGCCGCCAGCACCCAGCTTCGATCCCATTCGGGCGCGAAATTTGCTGGCTGAGGCCGGCTGGACCGCGTCCCATCCCCTGCCCACCGTAGGCCTAGCCTTCAATACGGCCGAAATGCATCGTGATGTGGCCGAGTTCTTGCAGTTGCAGTGGCAGGAACACTTGGGCGTACGGGTGCGTTTGGAAAACCAGGAGTGGAAGGTCTTCTTGGATTCCCAGCATCAATTGGACTACGACCTGTCGCGTTCCTCCTGGATTGGGGACTACTTGGATCCTCTCACCTTTTTGGATATTTTTCGGGCGGACTCGGCCAACAACCGCACGGGCTGGGCCAATGCTGCCTTTGAACAACACTTGGATCGTGCGGCAAGGGCAATCAATCCGCAGGAGCGATGGGCGGCCCTGCGAGGGGCCGAGGCCCTCCTCTTGCAAGAGGCCCCCATCCTGCCTCTCTTCCATTACGCCAGCCGCGACCTGATCTCCGATCGAGTGCGCGGCTTCCACCGGAATCTCCGCGGCCAAGTGGACTGGGCCCGCCTCTCTCTGCAACCGGCACCATGAGTCGTCTGGGCCGCCGCCTGCTCGCCCTCTTGGGCATCGTGTTGTTGGTGCATGCCACGACCTTCTTCTTGGTACGGGCGACCCGCGGTGGGCCCTTCGATGCAGAGCGAACCTTACCGGCCGCCGTCGAGCAAAGTTTGCGGGCCACGTACCACCTGGATGAACCCTGGATTCAGCAATATGGTCGGGCCGTTTGGGGCCTCTTCCAGGGCGATCTAGGCCCGTCCATGCGCTATCGCGACCAGGATGTGGCCGGGATTCTGGGCCAGGCCCTGCCCTTGTCCTTGGGTTTGGGTCTGGGGGCGCTCGCCGTGGCCCTGCTCCTGGGTTTGCCGGCCGGAATCTATTCTGGGTTGCGCCGTGGCAGGGCCGCGGATCACGGACTCCGCTTGTTGGCCAGCTTGACCCTGGCCACTCCCTCCTTTGTCCTGGCGGGGCTGTTGATTGCCTGCTTCACATTTTCTCTTGGATGGTTGCCACCGGCAGGCCTGGGGAGTTGGCGCCACCTCATCCTCCCGTGTCTGGCCCTTGGCCTACCGGTAGCCGCCGAAATAACCCGTCTTGCTCGGAGCTCCACCCTCGAGGCCCTAGCCCACCCCTCGGTCCGAGCGGCCCAAGCTCGCGGGTTGACCTCGCAACTCCTCTTGCGGCGCCATCTCCTGCCCCGCATTCTGCATCCGGTCGTGGCACATTTGGGCCCGGCCACGGCCGGACTCCTGACCGGCTCTTTGGTCGTGGAACAAGTCTTTGCTTTGCCCGGCCTGGGCGCCCACTTCGTGCAAGCGGCACTGAACCGAGATTACACCTTGGCCACGGGCACGACCGTGCTCTACACCTTGTTCTTGGGTCTCTTGACCCTGACCACCGACCTCATCCTGCAGCGTTTGAATCCGCAAAGTGAGGCCCTGTCTTGAGCAAGCTCCCTCTTTCGGCCCGGGGAGGTGTTCTCTTCCTGCTCTTGTTAGGCATCTTGGCCTGGCTTTCTCCGGCCTTGCCCCTGGCCGATCCCGCCCTTCCGGATTCCTCCCAGCGCCTGGCCGCTCCGCAATGGACCCAGGCCCCCTACTTGGGCACGGACATCCATGGGCGCGACCTCTTGGCTCGGCTCCTGAGTGGGGCCCGCGTGTCCCTCATGGTGGGACTCTTTGGCTCTTTGGTGGCCCTCCTCATCGGTGTCCCTTGGGGCGCCCTGGCCGGACTCTTGGGGGGTCGCACCGACCGCATTTTGATGCGCTTGTCGGACGCCCTGCAGTCCGTCCCGCTGACTGTCGTCGTCATCTTCCTGCTTTCCCTGCTCGGCGAATACCGAAACGAATTGGCGCAGATTGGATTTGGACGATTGCAGTTGTTCTTCGTTGCACTCGGGGCCCTGTTCTGGTTGCCGACGGCCCGCATGGCCCGCGCCGAGGCCCTGCGTCTGCGCAACACCACCTTCGTCGAAGCGGCACAGGCCGCTGGGGCCGGGCGCGCACGGCTGATCTTTCGACACTTGGTTCCCAACATGGCCCCGGCACTCCTTTCCCTCTTGGGCCTGACCTTGCCGCGGGTCATTTTGGCAGAGGCCTTCCTTTCCTTCCTTGGCCTGGGCGTAGAACCACCGGCGGTCTCTTGGGGATCCTTGGCCGCGGATGGTCTGGCCGCCCTGAATCCTTTGGTGGACGCGTGGTGGCTCCTGGCCTTTCCTGCGGCCATGCTCGCCGCCACCCTGTTTGCCCTGAACTTGCTGGCCGATGGCTGGAGAGGCCCCAGGCCAACCCCAACCCAGATCCGTTTGAAGAAGAATACCTCGGCAGAACTGGCCTAAGTCGCCGTGGGGAGCCTGGCCACCAAGTCCATTTCGACGGCGGCATCCTTGGGCAAGCGGGCCACTTGCAGACAGGCCCGAGCCGGCTGGTGATCCCCAAACCAATCCGCATACACTTCGTTGATCGGGGCAAAATCCTGCAAATCCAACAAGAACACCTGCACCTTGACCACATCCTGTCGCGTGCATCCCGCCGCTTGCAAGACCGCGTCCAGATTGGCGAGGACCTGCTTGGCTTGGGCAACCGCATCCTCTTGCACGAAACTCCCATCGGGTCGTAGTGCAATTTGACCACTGCTGAACAAAAAACCGCCGGCGCAAACCGCTTGACTGTAGGGGCCAATGGCGGCCGGGGCGGCTGCGGTTTCCACCACTTGAAAATCTTCACCTGATTGCTGGGAGGGAAGCATCTGGCTCAAGTGGGTTTCAATTTGGCGCTCAGCCGGGCACCGACGCGGGGCGTCACCAGTTCGGGAAGCTCACCGCCTGCCGCATAGACCTCACGAATCAAACGAGAAGAGACGAAGGTCAGGCCCGGCGAGGGCATGACAAATACGGTTTCCACTTTCGGAGCCAGGGCACGATTGGTCATGGTCATCGG
>CAYXFZ010000046.1:3730-6920 GCA_964464385.1 uncultured Planctomycetales bacterium | reverse complement strand
ACGCTTCTGAGCCCACGCAAGAGGGTGCGCACCCCAACGCTACGGCAATAATCCACCACCAAACCGGAAAACGAGACCACATCGACTCCCTCGAGGTCTGCTGTTTCCTCCTCCACCATGGCGACCCGCTCGGACACGGGAAAGAGCGGGCTCTTGTCGTGATTTTCGGCGACGGCCACGCGCAAGGACCCGAAGAGATCCCTGCCCCGCCGAATGAGGTCCAAATGTCCGGCCGTGACCGGATCAAAACTGCCGGCATAGAGGACGGAAGGGGAATCAGGCATCGCGAAAGTTTACGGTCATGCTGAGCCTCCGTTTGCGTCTCCTCTGGCGTGAAGCTCCCACCTTCGGCGGCCGCCTGCGCTTGTTTTGTGTTGTTGGCCGGTCTGCTTGAGCCCCAGGGGCTGGCCGAGGGCCCGCGCCGCGTAAGCCAGGGGCTCGCCCTCCTGAGCTTGGGCACCACGGTTGTCCTGGGAAGCTGGCCACCCCTCCTCCTCTCGGCAACCCTCCTCGCAGCAGCGCGCAGTCCGGCCCCGACGGCCCCCATCCCGCAAGAAATCCGCGCCGTTTCCCTGCGCTTCCGGGTACGCCAGTCCATTCCTGCAGAGTCGGGCTTTCATGGATGGGCAGACCAGCTCTGCACGGCCGAGGGCCAGACCTTGGCCCATCCCTCACTTGCCCTTCCTTGGCGAAGTGCGCTCCCTCTTCCCTCGGGCCGAGTGCTGGTGACCGCGTCTTGGGTGCGGGATGCCCGCGGCTACCGCCTGCAAGATGTTTCCATTTTGGCTGTGGAACCCGGGTCTTGGCCAGTGTTGGAGGGGGCTCGTCAATGGGTACGCCAGCGCTTGCAAACCCGTTTGCAACCCCAAGCTGCGGGCATGGCCCGCGCTCTCCTCCTCGGCGAACGGGAGGGGCTCTCGGCCGAGCAGAGGCATACGTGGTGGCGTTGGGGACTCCTCCATTTGTTGGCCGTGTCTGGCTTTCATTTTTACATCTGGCATCTTCTCTTGGCCCGCTTGACCCGGCATCGCTTTCGTTGGGCAAGACTGTTGTTGTTGATGCTACTCGCGGCCCTGGCCGGGGGCCGCCCCTCCGCCATGCGGGCCGTCACCATGCTGAGTTTTCGCGAGGTGGCCGCAGCTCGGGGTTTTTTCTTGCCCCCATCCGCCCTCTGGTCCGGGGCCCTGGCCCTGGAACTTTGCTTCTTTCCGCGGGCGGTGGATCTGGGTTTGGTGCTTTCTTATGCGGCCGCCGCCGCCCTCTTGGCATGCCCTTCGGGCGGACCATGGCTAGCACGTTGTTTGCGTGCTTCTGCAGCTGCTTGGTGCGCCACCGCTCCCTTCCTGCATGCTCGCTCCGGTTGCCTACAACCTTGGGGCATCTTGGCGACGCCCCTCGTCGCCCTCAGCATGGGACTGCGAATGTTGGCCGCTGCCTTGACCCTCCTACCGGGCGGGGCCGGGCCAGCCCAGGCCATTTTCGATCTCCTGGATGCTCTGGATCGTCCGTGGGAACAGGCCAATTTGCCGGGTGCACCCCTGCCCCTCCCGGCCTGGCCGTCCTCTTGGATTTTTGGCCTGTGTTTTGCCGGTCTGGCACTGCTCTTGGGTGACCGATTCCGATACCGATTGGCCTTGGCCTGTTTGCTTTGTGGAGGATTGGCGGGCCTCTGGGTTCAACCCGCCCCACCGGGAGTTGTCGCCATTCCCATGGGACACGGCGCGGCATTGGTCCTAGGTGGTCCACAGCACACGACCCTGTTCGACTTTGGCACGCTGGCTCCAGAGCCTGCACTGGCCGCCAAACGCCTCTACCCGGCCCTGCACCAACTGGGTTGGCCCGTGCCGGCCTGGGGCATGGCCAGCCACCCGGACGCGGACCATCAAGGTGGATTGGGGCCCTTCCTCCGACCCGATCGGATCCCACCGGTCGCCGGCGGATTTCAAGTGCATCCTTTGCCCGAGTTGGAGCTTTGGCTGCATGGCCTCCACCCCACCCTCGAGCAGAGCAACAGCGGAGGGGTACTGGCCGAAATTCGAGCACCGAGTTTTCGCGCCATCTTGCCCGGGGATGGGGAGGGCGCCGACCTGCGGCAATTGCGCCAGAGTTTGGCACCGGGACCCGTGGATCTCCTGCTCTTGCCCCATCATGGGCGGAGCACGGATGGTCTAGCCGAACTTCTGCATCATCTTCAACCTGACCAAGTTTGGTTGAGTTGTGGTTGGCAACCGGCACGACCCCCGGCCCTGGACATTCTGGAGCAAACGTCGCTTCCCTGGACAACCACGCGCCGAGGTCTCCTGTTCCTCCCCTTGGATTCCCTTGGAAAGTGAAGTCAATCGTTACCTCGGTCGCCCTCGGACGTCTGCTGAGTTGTGGCCCCCCTTCCCCTGGATCTCCCATGCCCTCCCCAACTGCCCTTTGCGGCCTCTTTGTTCCATGGCCAAATTCAGATTCTGCAGGTGCAGGCCGTTCTGGGAACGGGCTTGTCCCGCACCTTGATCGTGGGCATGGCCGATGCAGCCGCGCGCGAAGCACCCGAGCGCTTGGCGGCCGCCTTTCGGTCCCATGGCCTGCCCTGGCACCGCGGCAAAATCCTCCTCAACTTGGTGCCCGCATCTCTGCCCAAGGGCGGCCTCCCCCTGGATTTGGCCAGTGCCGTGGCCATTCTCTTGGCACAACGCCGCATCCCTCCTCTCCCCGGTCGCTGGCTCTTCCTGGGTGAAGTGACCCTGGATGGCAATCTCGTCCCTCCGGCCCGTGGAACTTTGGCGGCGGCCATTGCCGCCCGCACGGAATTGGAGGCCATCGTGACCCCGCCCGAGGCCGCGGCCGAGGCCGCCCTCGTGCCCGGGATTCTGGTCTATGCCGTGCAGGATCTCAGCGAACTCCTGGCCCTCCTGCGCAATCCCACGGAGGGCCGGCCGGCCCCGCCCCGCCCCGCCCCCAAACCGTCCCCACCCTTGCTCCTGGAAGAGGTTCGGGGCCAAGAACAGGCCCGAGAGGCCACCATTGTGGCCGCTTGTGGTCGTCATCCTCTCTTTCTCCAGGGCCCCCCGGGTACTGGCAAATCTCTCCTGGCTCGACGCTTGGTTTCCCTCCTCCCCCACTTGACCACGGCCGAGGCCCTGGAAGTTGCCGCCGTCGAGACCCACTTCAGTCCCTTGCAGCATCTCCCGATTCGGCCACC
>CAYXFZ010000046.1:0-3720 GCA_964464385.1 uncultured Planctomycetales bacterium | reverse complement strand
GGGCGGTGGCCGCCCGGTGCGCCCCGGTGAAATCTCCCGCGCGCACCGCGGAATTTTGTTTCTGGACGAGTTGGCGGAGTTCGCAAGGCCCGTTTTGGAAGGATTGCGCCAGCCCTTGGAAGAACGCGAAGTACGTTTGCGCCGGGCCGGCGGTTGGGCCCTTTTTCCAGCCAACATTCTCTTGGTGGCGGCCTGCAATCCCTGCCCATGCGGTTGGGCCACGCATCCGCGGCGCCCCTGCACTTGCCCGCCCCACCGTCTGCAAAGTTATCGGGCCCGACTCTCCGGTCCTCTCCTGGATCGTTTCGATCTGTTCGTGGAAATGGGTCCGTCGCCACCCGAGGTCCTGGATGCAGGCCCAACTTCACCCACCAGCGAAGAGGCCCAGCATCGTTTGCATCGGGCCCTCGATTTGCAACAGGCACGCCAAGGTGCTGGCCTAGTCGGCCCGGCCGGACAAATGGAACGCCCCCAACTGGAGGCCAGCGGTCTGACTCCCGCCGCTCGCCAACGACTCCGAGCGGCCGCCGCCGCCCTCGACTGGAGTGGACGCGCGGCCCTGCGGAGCCTGCGCGTGGCCCGAACCCTCGCTGATTTGGAAGCCAGCGAGAGCGTAGAAGAGCACCATGTTCTTCAGGCCATCAGTTTCCGTCGGCCGATGGATCTTCCTGAGCCGGAAAGAGCCACAGGGCCAAGGCCCCCGTTTGCTTGAGCAAACTTCCGCCCGCTTGTTCGGCCACACTCGCACGGAGCGGAGATCGAGGGCCAGCTATCAAGAGGGGTCGGGTCGGTAAGAAACTCCGCAAGGAGGCGAGGGCTCCAGCGGCCACAGAGGATCGGGTCGCCAAGGGGGCCTCGTGGGCTGAGAACCAGGCCCCGGCCTGTTCCTGCCGCGAGTGCAAGTCGGGCTGGCCCTCGTTGTGCACATGCAGACCATCCACCAAAAGAGAGCGGCCACAAACGGGAGCCCATGGATGACCTTGAACCGTTCCCCCGGGTCCTCCCGCTTGCGGCAGGACCAACAGCACGGAATGGGTCGGGGTATCTTGCATGGCCCGAATCAAGGATTGTTGCTCGCCATTGCGCAGTTCCAATCCGCCCTCTGCAATCACCCAGGGGAGCGGCGGGGCTTCCGCGCCCCACTGGAGATAGGCCACGGGCACCAGGACCCAGGTGGGTAGAGCGAACAGCCAGAGGAACCAGCGCCACCGACGCTGCGAGGGTTCGGCCAAGGCCAAGCCCACCAAAGGAACCAACAAGATGCCCAGCCAGCGCACCAATTTGTATGCGTTGCCCCAGGGCAGGTCCCCCCACAGGGCCAGGACCAGAGCGGGCAGGGCCAGACCCAAGATGGCCCAACGAGCCCAGGAATCCAAGCGCCGCCAACCGCAAAGGGCCCAAGGCAAGAGGAGACCGAGCGGACCCAGCACATCCAATCCTGCTTGCGAACCCAAGTTCACGGCAACGCGCGGTCCACCCTCCGGAGCAGGGAGCAAAAGGGGCGCCAGCCAGGGCCAGAGGGGCAGGAGGGTCAGGGCCATGGCCAAGATGGCCCGCAATAAGGAAGACCAACCCTGCAAACTCAACAATCGCGGCAACAAACAAACACCCGCCAGACCCACGACTCCCCCCAGGAGTGGATTCCAGGCTAGGGCCATTGCGGCCGGAATCGTCACCCGAAACCAACCCCAACCCGGCGCCTCCGCCGAACGCAAAACTCGCAAAAGGCCAGCCACGGCCCAAAGGGCAAAGGGCAAGGCCAGAGCAAAGGAGGAAACATTCAGGAACTTGACGAGAAAGGCCTGCAGGCGCAAATCCCAATGCCAGGAAAACTCGGCGAAGGTCAGAGGGGCCAGGGCAAAGACGGGCGGACCCTCGCCTGAAAAACCCGTCGAGGAAAAAACGAAACCCAACCAACCCCAAGCATTGAAACCCAACAAGGCCACCCAAAAAGAATGCCGACGGGCCGAAGAGGAAAGACCCAAACTCGCGCCAAGGGCATTCAGGGCCACGGGAAAAAGAAGGGCGGCCAGCACGGCCAAGGCCCCGAAACCCCACCAAGGTGCACCCAACACTCGACCCAAGAAGGCGCCCACTTGGGGATAGAGCAAGTAATAACGGAGTGGAGCCCCCGCGTGGTAAGGGTTTTCGGCCTGCAGCCCGTGCGTGAGCACGGCATCTCCCACTGTGGCATGCAGGGCCCCGTGATACGAGACCCGCACCGCTTCCCCCCCCAAGGCCAAAAGAAGAAGGACCGCACCTGCCAAGACCAAGCCTTCCAACCAAGGGGCCCGGGAAGGGGCCGGGGCCAAGGACACCGGGTGATTCATCCGGGTGGGCGCGGGGCGCAACCCCGATCCTCAAAGGTCTCGGCATAACCCAAGGCCTGCAATTGATCCGGATCCAGGCCATTGGCCGGAAGGGGCAGGACGGGCCGCAAAGATTCCCACCAATTCCAAAGAGAAGCTTGCAGTCGCCGGACCACTTGCGGATTTTCTTGCGCCAAGTTCACGGTTTCCAATGGGTCTTGGCGACGGTCATGCAGGGCCAGATCCGGGTAGGGAAAGGGCGCCTCCGGTGGTTCTCGCGGACCCCAGCCGCGGCCCTCGCAGGGAGCATGAATCAGGGTCCAAGGCCCCTCGCGCCAAGCAAAAAATTCCTTTTGCCAAGCCGTCGCAAAGCCCTTGCGGGGACGCAAAGAGGTGCCCAACTCGGGGAACCAGGGCGCCAAGACTCGGGGCAAGGTGTCCTGTAGGGCGCAGGCCTCCTCGAGTCGGACTCCGGCCCCCCATCCCGGACCCGCCAGGATCAAGGGAACCCGGGCCACTCCGGAATACAAACTCTTGGCATGGGTGAAGTAAGCCTGACGATCCCCTAACTCTTCACCGTGGTCAGAAAAGAAAATGACCAAGGCATTTTCCAATAAGGGTCCGCGCCCGGCCGCCCGATACAGGGCATCCAAGGAAGCCAAGAAACGGCGCGCCAACTCGGCGGCCCAGGCCACTTCGCCATCGTAAAGCGCGCGCAAACTGGCACGATTTTCGGCAGTCAGGGAAGCAGGGTTGCGATGGAGGCCCGCCAAAACGGTGCTCCCTTCCAGGGGGGCCCATGCTGGATTCTGCCAGCGGGCGAATTCGGGCGGAGGTTCGTAGGGTTGGTGCGGGGCCATGAAGTGAGCCCACAAGAGAAGGGATTCCTTTTCTTGGATGGGGGCCTTGGCCAAGCGCAACAAATCGGGGCCAACTTGACGCTCCCACTGGCGGGGCCGGAGGGCATAGTCCTCAAAGCCCCGATCGAAGCCCAGTTGGCTACCCAGGAGACGGTTGGCCACCCGACCGAAGGTCCGGTAGCCGCGTTCTTGGAGAGCGGAGATCAAGGAGGGAGCTTGCAATCGGGTCAGGTGGGAAAAGGCGCCATGCTCGAGGGGTTCCAAGCCGGTAAAAAAACTTCCCAGGGAGGGCACGGTCTTGCCGGCCGGCGCCCAGCAGGTTTCAAAGAGGGTCCCCTCCTGCGCCAGCCAGGCCAATGTGCCCACAGTGGGTTCGGTCCCTTCGGGAGCGCGCTCGGCGCCATACAAACCCAAACGATCCACACGCAGGGTGTCGATGGATACCAAAATAATGTCCGGTGGCGCACTGGATCCGCCACAGCTGCATAGCCCCAAGAGGAGGCCCCAACTAGGCCCGCGAATCCTCATCGGGGGATCGCCTCGGTGGGGGT
>CAYXFZ010000045.1:12245-19936 GCA_964464385.1 uncultured Planctomycetales bacterium | reverse complement strand
TGCGATTGTGGAGAACATGCGCGCGGTTACCGATGATTTAGCCAGTGGCCAAGGAGTCCTCGGCTCGCTGGTCTCCGATCCTGTGCTCCGCGAAAACATGTCCTCGATTCTGGGCGGGGTGGAAACGGTCATTGAGGACATTCAGGGCGGCCGTGGGGCCCTCGGTGCCCTGGTCGTGGATGAGACCATGCGCGAGCGGCTCATCGAAATGCTCCGCGATGGCTCGGCGGCCATGAACGACCTGCGGATCATTACCGAGGATCTGGCAGCCGGTCGGGGGACCTTTGGTGCGCTCCTTGTGGACGAGGCCATGCGGGAAGATGCCGTCACTCTGACGGAAAATATGCGCGATGCCGCAGACCGGTTGGCCGGCATGCTGGCGGATGCCTCGCAAGGGCGTGGACTCCTGGGGCGAATCCTCACCGACGATTCCATGGCCGAGGATGGCCGCCGCTTTCTCCGGGACTTGGCCGATTCTGTCCATGAAATCCGCGAGGGCAATGGCACGGTGGGCAAACTCGTGGCCCGTGACGAGGCCTACGATGAGATGATGCGAGCCTTGCGTTCGGTAGTTCGCCTCTTGGAAGACGCGCGAGAGGCGCAACCCATCTCTTCCTTCGCCAATATGTTGTTTGGCGCCACGGTCGGTCGCTGAGAGTGAACTCCGTCTCGGTTTCCGGCCACGGGACCCTGCTCGTTCTCCCGACTTACAACGAAGCGGAGTCCCTCCCTTCCCTTCTGCAGGAAATTTTTGAGGTTCTCCCCCAGGTCGAGGTGTTGGTTGTAGACGATGCATCCCCGGATGGAACCGGGATTTGGGTGGAGCAGCGGATTCTGGAGGAACCACGCTTGCACGTCCTGCCCCGGGCCCAAAAGTTGGGCTTGGGTTCGGCCTACCGAGACGCTTGGCAATGGGCCATGCAAAGGGAATTTTCATCCCTCTTGACCATGGACGCAGACGGTTCGCATCCGCCCGGGGCCCTGCCAGCCCTCTTGGCCCCTCTCCTTGCCGGGGAGGCCGATTTGGTAATTGGTTCGCGCTATGTTCCCGGTGGCAGCATTCGCAATTGGCCTCTGGGCAGGCGCTTCTTGTCTCGTCTTGCCAATGCCAGCGCCCGGTTCCTTCTCCGTTTGCCGGTTCGGGATGCCACGGCCGGCTATCGGGCCTGGACCCTGCCAGCACTGCGACGCCTGGATCCGGATCGCATCCATGCGGATGGCTACTCCTTTCTGCAGGAAAGTTTGTGGCGGGCCTTACGCTTGGGAATTCGGGTTCGTGAAATCCCCATCACCTTTGTGGAACGGCGCGGGGGACGTTCCAAGATTTCGCGTCTGGAAATCCTACGCGGCGGTGTGACCCTCCTCCGCCTTCTCTTTTGTCCTCCTCGACGCAACTCTTGATCTTCAGCCTTTTCCGTCCGGTCCGCGTGGGACGATTGTTCGGCATTCCCATTCTGGTCATGCCCGCGGTCATCGTCCTGACCCTGCTCTTGCTGGGAAGTTTTTCAGGCGCCGGGCAGACCCTGCAAGTCCTGCTCCTCTTTCTGGTGTTGGCAGGGTCGCTCATGGCGCACGAATTGGCGCATGCCCTCGTCGCCCGTCGCTTGGGCCTTCGGGTCTTGGACATCACCATTTGGCCCCTGGGGGGCATGGCCCGCATGGAAGGACTCTCCCAAAAGCCGCGGGCCGAGGGCCCAGTGGCCCTGGCCGGACCCGCCATCAATCTTTTCCTAGGCCTTGGTTTCCTCCTCTTGCCCGGCCCGGCCGCCCATTCCGCCGCCGCCATCAACTTCATTCTGGGGCTGGGCAACTTGGTCCCAGCTTTCCCTTTGGATGGCGGGCGAATCCTTCGCGCCTGGTTGGCCCGTACGTCCCCGCTCGTGGACGCCACTCGGGCCGCCATCACCACCGCCAATTGGCTCTGCTTCGCGGCGCTGGTGGCGGGTTGGATCTGGGGCTCTTTCCTGCCCGCCATTTTGCTGGCCGGGTATGTTTGGTTCGTGGGTCGCATGGAAATTGTGCAAATCCTTCTACGGACGGGGCAAGGGCCACGCCTTCCCGTGCGAACGGTTTACGCTAGGGCATTCACCAGACAGGGCCAAAACTCCCCGGAAGTCCCCGAGCAGACCTCCCAGGACCTCGAAGATTTCCATGGCTCCATGAGCGAATTTTTTCGCCACAAGCCACCCCAAGACTGAAGCCGAATGCGAGGTATCCTTTTCCCGTGGCCTCCTCCCTGATTCGCACCCTCCGCGCCGGCGTCCTGCTGGCCACCTTCTGGGGTCTCCTGGAAGGTCTGGGCTGGTGGTTGTTTGGCTCCGCAGAATTTGTCGGCGGTGCCCGGTTTCTCTCGACGGCCATTCTCCTCTATGCGGTCGAGGCCATGGTCCTCGCCCTGCCCATCGGGCTTGCCGTGGGCGCCTATCGTCACTGGCGCCACTTGGGCGAAGCCGAAGTTGGCTACTACGCCACTCTTTGGCTCTCCCTCGGGCCCGTCCTGGGCCTGGGTCTCTGGGTCAACCGAACTTGGCTCGGCGGCTCTTTGGATGGGACGAGTTTGGCCGTGGATGCCGGTCTCTTGGTTTTGGGTTGGCCCCTCTCCTTTTTCCTTTTGCGAAGTCCGCTGACTTCTTTGTGCGGTTCGGACCGGAGCACCGCCCGCCGCCTGGCCATGTCTTGGTCCGTGCTGGCCAGTTTTGGGGTGGTGGCTGCCCTGCTCGGGCCCGACCCTCGCCGTGGCGAATTGCCTCCGCGCCGGACGCCGGCGGCGGGTTCCCCCAACGTACTCCTCTTGTTGGTAGACACCTTGCGAGCCGATCACCTGGGATGTTACGGCTATGGCAAACCGACCTCTCCCAACCTGGACGCCCTCGCCGCGCGGGGTCTTTTATTTGAAAATTGTCTGGCCTCGGCCCCGCATACCAAGCCCTCGACGGCCAGCATTTTGACCGGCCTGCAACCCCCCACCCACCGCGTGGAGTTGTTCACCTCCAGTTTGGCCTCGGGGGCATTCACCTTGCATGAAGCCTTTCATCAAGGAGGTTGGCGCACCAGTCTTCTTTCCGCCAACACTTTTTTGTCCCCTACCTATGGCTTTGGCCGTGGCGTGGAATACTTCGAGGGCTCGATCGTCAATCCCGTGTTTCAACTTGCCGGTGCCCATGTGTTCCACCGCTTGCGGCGCATTTTTGTGCATGAGTGGCACAGTTGGCGCCTGCCGTGGGATGCCGTTCGTGGCCTCGTGAACTGGACTTTCTTGCCGGGCGGCAACCCCTACCAACATGGCATGAGCGGCACGGCCATCCACCAGGAATTTGTTTCTTGGTTGGACGAAATCGGTGAAGAGAGGCCCTGGATGGCGCATCTCCACTTCATGGAACCGCATGCACCCTATGACCCACCTGCCGAGCATCGTTTGTTTCAAAATCCTGCATTCGGTTCCGAATTGGGCGTTCATTATCCCGAGCGGCAGGAGACCATGTTCTTGCCCTTTGTCCCCGGGCTGGAGGCAGCGCCCGGAGAGCGAGAGGCCCTGCTGGCCAACTACGACGGTTGCATCCATGAAGTAGATGCCCAAATTGGACTTCTCCTGGCGGATCTGGAAGCCCGCGGTGTTCTGGAAAATACGCTGGTGGTCCTGACCTCGGATCATGGAGAGGAGTTCTTTGAACACGGGGCCTGGGGGCACGGGCACTCCTTGCACCGCGAACTCCTGCAAGTGCCCATGATCTTGGCCTGGCCGGGGCACTTGCCAGAAGGCGCCCGGATTCCGGAACAAGTGCGCTCGGTGGACTTGATGCCGACCCTGCTGGTCCTGGCGGGGCTGGACCTTCCGGACGGCATGGAGGGACGCGCCCTTCCTCTGCATGAGGGCACGGGTTCGCGGCCTGCCTTCGCCGAGGTGGAATGGGGCGGCCATGGCGCCCGCGCCCTCCGCAATGCCGAGGGCACGCTCATCCACGCGGAATTCCAGGGGCAGACTGCCAGCCTGCTCTTTGCCGCCAGCGATCGGCTGGAATTGGAGGCCTTGCAGGACCAAGAGCCCCAACTTGCGCATTCTCTTGGGAATCAACTGAAAGCGGAGCGCGAACGGCTCTCTGCCCACGCATTGCGGGCCCAGAGGGCCGCCATTGACGAGGAAACCCTCCTCGAATTGAACGCTCTGGGTTATGTTGAAGAGGAAGAACCCGAACAAGAACCATGAATCGCCCCGCCGCCTTCCTCCTTTTGTCTTTTTTCCTCGGCGCCGTTGTCGAAACTCCGGGCCAGCGCGGCAGTCAACCTCCGGTCATTCGCAAAGATGATGGGCCCAGCCTTGCGCCCATGCCCCTCACGGGCCGCACCAAGGACGTGGTCCTTTCGAGTCCAAATCAGGCGATCCCTGGCGGCCTGAATCCCTTCGGCGCCCAACCCACCGGCCCCCGAGATTTCTCCCCCCCACCGGGCCCCTTCCTCTCCCCTCGGACCCTATTTGAGGTGGATGGACTGCCGATCACCGGCCCCGAGCTCAACGAACTCTTTCATTACTACCAATCTTTCCGCAAGGGAAGTCCGGATCTTCTCATGCGGGATGCGCTCGAGTCCCTAATCCCCCTTCGGGTTCTCCGCGCTCGCCTCGGCGCAGAGGAGGCCGGCATGCGAGTTCGAATGGATGAGGCACTCGCCGCCCTGCAGGGCGGCATGGAATTCGCGGAGGTCGTCGCTCGCTATTCCGAGGACGATGACGAAGATGCGCCGCTGGATGGTCAATACACTTTCGCTCGCGCAGTGGCCACGCAACCCTTTGATCGTCTGTCCCACACGATGCCCCTCGACGAACTTTCGGCCCCTTTTTGGACCAAGTATGGACTTCATGTCCTGCAAGTCACGGACTACGAGCGCGGCGAACAACCCGATGGAGACCAAACCCACGTGCGCCACATTCTCATCATGTGGCCGACCCTCAGAACCTTGGATCAAGAGGGCAAGGACATTCGCAAGGTCATCCACGGCTGGGTTGCCGAGAGCCAGATTCGGGTCATGGAACTTGCGGTGGGCAACATGCTCCCGCCCCAGAACCGAAACGAATCAGCTTCGGGTTCCTAGCCCTCTTCGAACGGTTCGAGACGCACCATGTTGGAGCCGGTTTCGACCGCCTTGCCCTCTTGGACGAAGATTTCGGCAATGCGACCGCCCTGTTCGGTCACGACCTCGTTTTGCATTTTCATGGCCTCGAGCACCAACACGGGGCTGCCGGGCTCCAGGACGTGCCCCACCTCGACCATGATCTTGGCCACGAGGCCGGGCATCATGGCCTGAATGTTTTCGGCCCGGCCACCGGCGGCCGATTCCAGGGCACCGGCGGCCTCCTCGCGTTCGTCGCGAATGCGAAAGTGCCAGCGCAGGCCGGCTATGGCGACGTGTAGATCGGTCGGATCCTGGCTGGCCTCAATCGAGGCGGCGAAACTTTGCTCATCCAGGGAAACGGCGTACTGGCCAATGCGATCCACATCCTGGATGTGGCCCTGAATTTGGCGACCGGCTACTTTAATGAGGTATTTGCCATCCCCCTGATCCTGGAGTTCAATCTCCAACGGATCCCCGGGCCCATCCACGAAATACTTCATGACCGCAGTCCTCGCATTTGTTCGCGGCGGGCCAACTCTTGCCAAGGATTGCGGCGAGCACCGGGACCATCCTCTGTCCGCAGCGATTGCTTCTTGGCCACGTGGTAACGGTGCAGCGCGGCAATGATGGCAGCCGCTTGCAAGTGTTCCTGCTCTGAAGGAGATTCTCCTGCCAACATATTCTCCAAAATTTCGGTCGAGTATTGGCCAGAACGAAAATCAGGGTGCCGCAATACTTGCAGGGCGATGGGCGCAGTGGTGGGTAGGCCGCCGACATGCAATTCCTGCAGGGCTCGTTCCATCCGGGACAAGGCGTGTTTTCGAGTCGGCCCCGAAGCAATGATTTTTGCCAGCATGGAATCGTAATACGGGGTGACTTCCATGCCGGCATGCAGCGCCGCATCCACGCGGATGCCGGGGCCACCCGGCAAGCGCAAGTTGTACACCACGCCCATGGCGGGCATGAAACCCATCTCAGTATCTTCGGCATTGATGCGCACCTCGATGGCATGGCGCTCCGGCTCCAAAAAGTTTTCGAAGGGCAGGGCCTCGCCCGCCGCCGTGCGCAGCATCCACTCGATCAAATCAATCCCATAGACCTCTTCGGTGATGCCATGCTCGACCTGAATGCGGGTGTTCATTTCCAGGAACCAAAACTCGCCCTTGGACCACAAAAATTCAACGGTGCCGGCGGTGCAGTAATCCACCGCTTTTGCGGCGGCAATCGCGGCCTCGGAAAGTTGGAGTCGAGCGGCCGCATCCACGGCCGGTGAGGGGCATTCCTCGACCAACTTTTGGTGGCGGCGTTGCACCGAGCACTCACGTTCGCCAACCGCAATCACCTTGCCATGGCGATCGCCCAAAACCTGCACCTCGATATGCCTCGGGTTCTCAATGAACTTTTCGACGTACATGCGCCCATCGCCAAAGGCAGAGAGCGCCTCGCCGCTGGCCATGGCAAAGGCGGAGTCCATTTCCTCGGGCCCACGGACAACGCGAATGCCCTTGCCTCCGCCGCCTGCCGAGGCCTTGAGCATGATGGGATAGCCAACCTCATGGGCGGAATCACAGGCATCCTGGGCCGAGGCGGCAGACTCGGTGGCGCCGGGCACCACCGGCACACCTGCCGCAAGCATGGCGCACCGCGAAGCCAACTTGTCGCCCATGGTGAGCATGGCCTCAGGCGAAGGGCCAATGAAAACCAGACCAGCAGCCTGGACCTTGGCCGCAAACTCGCCATTCTCGGCCAAGAAACCAAAGCCAGGGTGGATGGCCTCGGCACCAACGCGCTGGGCGATTTCCAAAATGGCGTCCATCCGCAAATAGGACTCGGCGGGCGTCTTGCCCCCCAAGGCCACGGCCTCGTCAGCGTAACGCACGTGCAGTGAGGCCGGATCCGGTTCCGAATACACCGCCACCGTGCGAATGCCCATCTCGCGGCAGGTGCGTAAAATCCGAACCGCAATCTCACCTCGATTGGCAATGAGAATTTTTTGGAAGGGCGAGCCGGTTCGTTTGGAAGCGCTCAAAATTTTCTAGAAGGGCGGCGCCAATTTTGCGAAATCGGTCACAGAGGAATCGAGCCGTGCTTTTTGGGCGGATTGTGGGATCGCTTGGTGCGAAACAATTCCAAGGCACGGATCAAACGAGGGCGCGTCTCGGCCGGCGAGATCACATCATCAATGTAGCCCATTTCTGCCGCCATAAAAGGATTGGCAAATTTGTCCTCGTACTCGGCAATCTTTTCGGTTTGGGTAGCTTCAGAATCCTCGGCAGCGGCAATCTCACGACGGAAAATAATTTTGGCTGCGCCCTCGGCCCCCATGACCGCAATTTGGGCGCTGGGCCAGGCCACATTCCAATCGCCGCGCGTGTGCTTGCTGGACAGAACGCAATACGCCCCGCCATAAGCCTTGCGTAAGATCACCGTGAGTTTGGGCACCGTTGCCTCGCAATAGGCGTACAAAAGCTTGGCGCCGTGACGAATGATGCCGCCGTGTTCTTCCTGCGTCCCGGGCATGAATCCGGGCACATCTTCGAAGGTCACCAAGGGAATGGAAAAGGCATCACAAAATCTTATGAAGC
>CAYXFZ010000045.1:0-12235 GCA_964464385.1 uncultured Planctomycetales bacterium | reverse complement strand
AGACCCCGGCGAGCACGGCAGGTTGGTTGCCGATGATGCCCACGGTGTGGCCGCCCAAACGGGCGAAGCCGACCACGATATTCCGCGCCCAGGAGGACTGCACCTCCAAAAAATCGCCGTCATCGCAGACGGCGGCAATCACTTTGTGAATGTCGTAGGGTTGATCCGGAGATTCTGGAATCAATTCCTCGAGTTCCGGGGCGAGTCGGTCTGCAGGGTCCTCGGCGGCCACAAAGGGCGGCTCTTCGGCGTTGTTGGCCGGCAAGAAGCTGAGCAAGCGGCGCATTTGCACCAAACATTCCGGATCATCGGCGCAAGTGAAATGGCTCACCCCGGAAATGGAACCATGCACCGAGGCGCCGCCGAGATCCTCGGAGGTTACGTCCTCTTGGGTCACGGTCTTGACCACATCCGGTCCGGTGATGTGCATATAAGAAGACCCTTGCACCATGAAAATATAATCCGTCAAGGCTGGACTATAGACTGAGCCACCCGCGCAAGGCCCCAAGATGGCCGAGAGTTGCGGCACGACGCCGCTGGCCAAAGTGTTGCGCAGAAAAATGTCGGAGTAACCCGCCAAGGAAACGACTCCCTCTTGAATGCGCGCGCCGCCTGAATCATTCAGCCCCAGAATCGGAATGCCAATGCGCATCGCAAGATCCATCAGGTCACAAATCTTTTTGGCGTGCATTTCCGAGAGCGAGCCGCCAAACACCGTGAAGTCTTGGCTGAACACGGCCACCCGACGGCCGTCCACCGTGCCCGTCCCCGTGACCACACCATCGCCCGGAATGCGTTGCTTCTCCATGCCGAAGTTGTCGCAACGATGGGCAACAAGTGCCCCGGTCTCTTCAAAGGAGCCCGGATCCAGCAAAAGGTCTACCCGCTCGCGGGCCGTGAGTTTGCCCTTGGCGTGTTGCGCCTCAATCCGTTTTTCGCCGCCACCCAGGACAGCTTGGGCGCGCAAGGACTCCAGCCTTTCGGTTACTTTTTGAGTCATGATGGGTCTTCTTCAACCAATTCCAGGAGCACCCCGGCAGTGGATTTGGGGTGCACAAAGGCAATGCGCGTGCCGTGGGCCCCGGGCCGATCGGGGGCGCCGGCCAGTTGGCCCCCGGCCGCCTCCACCTCGGCGGCAGCGGTGGCACAGTGGGGCACCTTCAAGGCCAAATGGTGCAGACCCGGGCCTCGTTTCTTCAAATAAGCATCGAGAGGAGAGTTGGGCCCATCCGCAGCAATCAACTCGATGCGGGTCTCGCCCGCCCACATCATTTGCACCTGAACACCCTCAGCCTCCAGGTGCTCGCGTCCACCCTCGCGCAAACCAAAGGAATCTCGCCAGAGCCGGGTCGCCTCGTCGAGATTCTCGACGGCGATGGCGATGTGATCCACTCCCTCGACTCGACTCATGGCAGTAGGCCAGCAGGACAGAAGCAGCCCGCTGGGAGGCGCGAAGTATAGTTCCGCCGCATTCCTTCCTGCATCTGCCGAATCCATGTCCACCCCACAAGTCCCTCCCTCCCAAGAACTCGATTTCCGCTGCACATTGGCCACGCGATGGGCCGACGAGGACCGCGTCGGGGTCCTCAACAACGCGATCTACCTCAACCTGATGGAAGAAGCGCGCTACAAGTATTTCGAGGCTCGCGGCCTCATCGAAGAAGAACCCGGCTTCGGTTTTCTCTTGGGCACGGTCCTGATTCGTTTCTTGGCCCCGGGTCATGGCCCCGCCAAAGTCACGGTAGAAATGGGTACGACTCGGATTGGCACACGATCCTTCACCCAGGCCTACCGCGTCCTGGGGCCGGATGGCACGCCCTGGGCCGAGGCTGAGGCCACCATGGTCTGGTGGGATCCCGCCACGCGCTCCACTTGCGCCGCACCCCAGAGTTTTCTGGACTCGGTTATTCTGTAAGTTCCAAACTCTTCGGCCAAAACCTCATGAAGCCCATTCTGGAATGTGTTCCCAATTTCTCCGAGGGTCGCGACCCGGCGATCATCGAGGCGATTGCGGACGCCATCCGTCAATGCGAAGGCGTGCATTTGTTGGACGTGGATCCCGGTGCGGCCACCAACCGCACGGTCATGACCTTCGTCGGCACTCCGAACGCGGTCCTGGATGCGGCCGTGGCCGCCGCCAACGTTGCGGCCAAGACCATTGACATGACGAAGCACTCCGGAGAGCACCCGCGCTTTGGTGCCATGGATGTCTGCCCTTTGGTGCCCATCGCTGGCCTCAACATGGAACAGACGGTCGAATACGCACACGAACTCGGCCGACGCCTGGGTGAAGAAGCGGGGCTGACAATTTATTGCTACGAGCATGCCGCCAAGAAACCCGATCGGAAAAATTTAGCCGTGGTTCGTGCCGGCGAATACGAGGCCTTGGCCCAAAGACTGCAAGACCCAGAATGGGCGCCGGATTACGGCCCCGCAGAATTTCAGCCCACCACCGGGGCCACGGCCGTCAGCGCGCGCAATTTTCTAGTCGCTTACAACATCAACCTCAACACCACTTCAACGCGGCGCGCCAACGCCATTGCCTTTGATGTCCGCGAAAAGGGTCGCATGCAACGCGCACCCTGCCCCCTCACGGGCGAGGTCGTGCGCGACGCGCAAGGCAAAGCGGTCTGGGCCCCGGGCAGTCTCAGGGCGTGCAAGGGCATTGGTTGGTTCATTGAGGAATACGGCATCTGCCAAGTTTCCATGAACCTGACCGACATCTCGATCACTTCGGTTCCTGTGGCCTTTGATGAAGTCTGCGCCAAGGCCCTGGCTCGCGGCGTGCGCGTCACCGGCTCGGAACTCGTGGGTTTGATCCCGCTGGCGGCCATGCTGGATGCTGGCCGCCACTTTCTCCGCAAACAAAAGCGCTCCACCGGCATTTCAGATTCTGAACTCATCAAGATCGCGGTGAAGTCCTTGGGCTTGGACGAACTCAAACCTTTTGAGCCGGACAAGGCCATCATCGAATACGCGATTGCGGGCATGGATGACCGCTCCCTCTTGACGGATCTTTCCCTGCGCGGTTTCACGGAAGAGACCGCCTCGGAATCCCCCGCCCCCGGCGGAGGGTCCATCGCCGCGGCCCTGGGCGCGTTTGGTGCGGCACTTGGTGCCATGGTCGCCAACCTTTCTAGCCACAAACAGGGTTGGGATGAGCGTTGGCAAGAATTTTCCACTTGGGCCGAAAAGGGCAAGGACTGCCAAGACGAATTATTGCGCTTGGTGGATGAGGACACCGATGCCTTCCGCGCAGTCATGGCCTCGTGGCGCCTGGCCGAAACGACACCCGAAGAAAAGGCCGCCAAAGAACAGGCGACTCAAGCCGCCGTGCTGGACTCGATGGAAGTGCCCCTTCGCGTCATGCGCGTGGCGCAACGATCCCTGCAAGTGGCCCAGGCCATGGCCCAAGATGGCCTCGCCGCCTCAGCCTCCGATGCTGGCGTCGCCGCCCTCTGCGCCCGCTCCGCCGTGATGGGTGCCCACCTCAACGTGCGCATCAACGCCGCCGATCTAAAGGACGAAAGCAAACGCGCCGAAATCCTGGCCGAAGCCACCCGCATCGCCACGGCAACCCAGGCCACCGAATCCGAAATCCTGGCCCTGGTCGAAAAGAAGTTGGCCTAAACCCCCGCCTCACACAGGACACCAGCAACAGCCCATGTTCTGACCAAAAATGGATGGCCTCATTGATAAAATCGGAAACCGAGCTCTCGTTCGGTGGAAAGGAAAATTACCCGCCCCGAAGGATCTTCTCCATTTTTCGTCCTCTTGCCAGTTCATCGACCAACTTATCTAGATACCTGACCTGTTGAGTCAACGGGTTGGCAATCTCTTCCACCCGATACCCGCAGATTACTCCAGTGATGAGGTGTGCATTCGGATGGATTTGGGCATGCTGAAAGAACTGCTCAATGGTCTCTTCGTCCGAAATTTTCTTTTGCAAAAGGCGATCGTCAAAACCCGTCAACCACTCAATCACTTGGTGCAGTTCTTTTTTTGATCGGCCTTTCTTTTCGACCTTTGTGACATAGTGCGGATACACGGAGGCAAATGTCATTCGTGCAATCCGTTCATCACTTGCGCTGTTCATCTTAACTGTGTCTTTAGGGCGAGCCTAACTCCCGAACGTGCTGCATCACCAGGGGCGGCGTGGCCATTCGTCTGGTGGATGCTTTGTTTTGCCAAATTCCGTTCATGTACTCCTCCTGCTTAATGATACTCGATTCCTAACTTGGATTCGGAAAACCTGAATTCGATCTGCAAGGCAGGTCATGCAGTTCGGAGAATGATCCACAGACCCGATTTGCACGCCACGCGGCCCTGATCCCGCAGAGTGCGGCTTTGTCCGCCGCGAGTTGCGGAGTTGAGTTTCGGCGTGAGCCGAAGCTCAATGGAGCGTGTAGAGCGCCGGACAAAGCCGATCGCCGCGGGGTGAGGGACAAGGGCCGACCACCGCGGAATAGAAAATCACACCTGCTTCTTGGCCCAAGAATCCTTTAGCGAAACAGCACGATTGAAGACCGGGGCGTTAGGTTTGCTGTGGGCCAGATCCGCCACAAAATAACCCAAGCGTTCAAACTGGAAACAGGCTTCGGGTTTGGCCTCGGCTAGGGCAGGTTCGCAATGGGCACGAAGAACTTGCATGGAATCCGGATTGAGAACGGCCAAAAAATCCTCTTCGGCATCCGGGGCATCCACGGCAAACAAATCTTCGTAGAGACGGACTTCACACTCGACCGATTCGGCAACGGACACCCAATGCAAAATACCTTTGACCTTGCGGTCCTTAGGAAGGCCATGGCGGGTGGTGGGATCATGAGTGCAACGCAGTTCCACAATTTCGCCGGCGGCGTTCTTGATGACTTCCTGGCAACGAATCACATAAGCGTATCGGAGTTTGATTTCTTTGCCTGGGGCCAAGCGGAAGAACTTCTTGGGTGGATCTTCTAAAAAATCCTCGCGCTCGATGAAAAACTCGCGAGCAAAGGGAACCGATCGCTTACCCAACTCCTCGCGACCGGGGTGGTTGGGAATCTCCATGGTCTCGGTCTTGCCCTCTGGGTAATCCGTGAGCACGACCTTGAGTGGATTCAAAACCGCCATGCGACGGATGGCCGCGTGTTCCAAATCCTGACGCAAACAATGCTGCAACAAGCGCGGGTCCACGGTCTGGTCCATTTTGCTCACCCCCACCCGGCCAATGAAATCCCGAATGGAGTTGGGGGTGTAGCCGCGGCGCCGCAGGCCAGAAAGAGTCGGCATGCGCGGGTCATCCCAGCCCTCGACCCCTCCCTCCTCGACCAAGCGCAGCAACTTCCGCTTGGACATGACCGTTCGCAACATATTCAGGCGGGAGAATTCGATTTGCCGGGGCTGGTGGGGAACCGGCAAATGCTCCAAAAACCAATCGTACAAAGGGCGATGATTTTCAAACTCCAGAGAACACAAGGAGTGCGTGATCCCCTCAATGGCATCCGACTGACCATGGGCAAAGTCGTACATGGGATAGATGCACCAAGCATCGCCCGTGCGCGGATGAGTGCGCTTCAAAATGCGGTAAATCGCCGGGTCACGCAAGTTCAAGTTGGCGGCGGCCATATCAATCTTGGCGCGCAGAACACAAGAGCCCTCGTCCAAATCTCCGGCACGCATCTGTGCAAAGAGGGCCAAGTTTTCGGCCACCGGTCGATCCCGAAAGGGACTGTCCGTGCCCGACTCGGTCAAACTGCCGCGATGGGTGCGCATTTCTTCAGCGCTTTGCTGATCCACATAGGCCAGCCCCTGCTCGATCAAGTGCAGCGCCCAAGCGTGCAAAGTCTCGTAGTTGTCTGAAGCGTGCTTGACCTCGCCGTCCCAGGAGTAACCCAACCATTCCAAATCCCGCTGGATTGCCTCGGCGTAGTGCTCCTCTTCCTTTTCCGGATTGGTGTCGTCCATCCGCAGATTGCAGCGGCCACCAAACTCCTCAGCAATACCAAAGGCCAGACAAATCGCCTTGGCGTGGCCAATGTGCAGATAGCCGTTGGGCTCGGGAGGGAAGCGGGTGAGCGGAACTGGATGCAGACCCGAGGCCGCGTCGGCGGCAATGATGTCGCGGATGAAATCTCGGGGGCTTTCGGACGCGTCCATGGAATCCATCAGATCACCGCAGGGGCCTGCCAGGCAGGGAAGACGGTTTCCAAAGTGCTGCAAATTTCGCCGACGGTGGTGCCTGCCTCGACCGCATCCAGAAACAGCGGGCCGAGCGGTTCCTCTTGCCCGGCCGCATCCTGCAGGCGACCCAGGGCCGTTTCCACGGCGGCGGCCTCACGAGACGAGCGGGCCGCTTCCAATTCCTCTTGGATGCTCTGACGCGCGGCCGGATCCGGGCGAAATGCCTTGGCGGGCGTTTCGTCCTCCAAAACGAAATCGTTGACTCCAACCACGACACGCTCGCCTGACTCGACCTGACGCTGGTGGCGCATGGCCTCGCGATGAATTTCGCGTTGTACAAATCCGGCCGACACGGCACCGACCATGCCGCCGAAATCCTCTTGGATTTGGGAGATCATGGCCCCGGCCTCGGCCTCGAGGGAATCGGTCAAGTGCTCCATCACCGGTGCACCACCGAGCGGATCCACGGTGTCGGCAATGCCGGACTCGTGCGCCAAAATTTGCTGGGTTCGTAGAGCCAGCAGGGCCGATTCCGCCGATGGCAAGGAGATGGCCTCGTCGTAACCATTGGTGTGCAAGGATTGGGCACCACCCAGGACCGCGGCCATGGCCTGTACCGTGACCCGCACGGCATTGTTGAGAGGTTGTTGGGAAGTCAGGGTCGAGCCCCCGGTCTGCACATGGAAGCGCAGTTGTTGCGCACGGGGATCTTCTACGCCAAAACGATCCTGCAAGGTCCGCGCCCATAAACGACGGGCGGCCCGGAACTTGCCGACCTCCTCAAACAACTCATTGTGGGCGTTGAAGAAGAAGGACATGCGCCGGGCCGTGGCCGTAACATCCAGGCCCCCTTCAAGAGCGGCCTGCAAATAGGCCAGGCCATCCCCCAAGGTGAAGGCGATTTCTTGCACGGCGCTGCAACCCGCCTCGCGCATGTGGTAGCCCGAGACTGAAATCGGATTGAAGTTGGGGGCCACTTCCTGCTGGAAGCGCAACAGGTCCACCACCAACCGCATCGAAGGCGCCACATCAAAACGGTAATTGCCGCGCGCCACGAACTCCTTAAGGATGTCGTTCTGCACCGTACCCCGAATGCGCTCGGCCGCGACCCCTTGGCGCCGCGCCAAGACCACGTACATCGAGAACAGGGCCAAGGCGGTGGCATTGATGGTCATGGAAGTGGAGACCTCGCCCAGGGGAATATCCTCAAACAACACTTCGAAGTCGCGGATGGAATTCACAGCCACCCCTACTTGGCCGGCCTCGGCCACAGCCAGCGGGTGATCCGAGTCGTAGCCAATCTGCGTTGGCAAATCGAAGGCTACCGAGAGCCCGGTCTGGCCGCGCTCCAGCAGATAGCGAAAGCGCTCGTTGGTCACGCGGGCCGAACCAAAACCGGCATATTGGCGCATGGTCCAGAGCCGCGAGCGATACATCTGGGCATGGATACCACGAGTGAAGGGGGCCTGGCCGGGGGCCTCCAGGGGGCCGTTCGAACCCAAAGCCTCCATGGAAGAGGGCAAACTCAGCCCGGAGGCGGTCACAAAGGCCTTCTTTCGCCCAGAATCGGAGGGAGAACCACCCATGAGGGGGCATTCTACGAGTTGGGAACGGATTTTCCTTGTTACAGTAGTTCTGCTCCCGGGATATTCCTTCCCCACATCCTCCCCCCCGAGTACATCGCCGTGAATAAAGCCTTCGTCTCCCTTTCGGTCTCCGGTCTTTTCCTTGCCTCGCCCCTGCTCGCCCAGAGCAATGCCACCTCCGAATTGATGGTCTATGGGGACACCCTTGGCAACCCGGCCCAAGTTCGGATCGAGGGGATGACGCCCAATTCGCCCGTCTTTTTACTGCCCTCCTTCCGCAATACGGGTAGCAATTACATCGTTGGGCTTACCGGCGATCCCAGTGATGTTTTGGCGGTGGACATTGACCTTGCTGGACCACCCTTGAGCATCTTCTTCACCGGTTCCTCGGATGCAGCGGGCACGTTCACCAAGACACTCAATACCCCAGCATCCGCTTCTCTTTTAGGGAAGAATGTGTATTTCCAGGGTTTTTGCAAACCCGGCGGGGGTGGCAATGCCGAGTTCGATTCCTTTTCCAACATTCGCTGGTACAACTTGAACACGTCCAACAATTGGCAGTCGGCCGGTAGCAACCTTCCCGTGCAAACCGCCAATGTCGCTTGGACTGTTCTTGAGCGTGGCTTTCAAGGTCGCGCCACCCGGGTTCTGGGATCCGGCGGAGGTCCTGCCCTGCTGACGGATGTCACCAACCCCTACCCGACCACCGACCAAACCTGGATTTATGACCTCAACACCGGTCAAACTCAGTCCACGGGAACCATGGTGACAGGCCGTGCCTTCCATCCTCTCACGACTCTACAGGATGGCCGCGTGTTGGCCTGTGGTGGCATCGCATACGGGGGACAAAAAGCCAATGGAACCTACTTCACCAATGTTCTGAAAAGTGCCGAGATCTGGGATCCCAGCACCGGCTCCTGGTCCGCCCTCCCCAACATGAATAGGCACCGTGCGGCAAACACCGCCAGCCTGTTGCCAAGTGGGCAAGTCCTCATCTGTGGGGGGACCAAGGGCAACGGCAACAACGAACTCGCCGATGTGGCCGATTTGCTGGGTACCTCTCTCAATTCTACTGAAATCTTCGATCCTGCTACCAACTCTTGGTCCTCCGGCCCCAACTTGGCCGAACCCAAGGCAGGCCATGGGGCGATTGCCCTGCAGAACGGTCTCATTTTGATTTCCGGCGGTATCACCTACACCACCATTTTTGGAATCAATTTCCCTGACTTCAGTTCGCAAGCCTCCACCTTCGATCCAGCTACAGGCTCCTTCTCGAATGCGGGAAACATCCGCACCAAACGTGCCCTTTTCGCCCACGCTCTCCTCCCCAACGGCAAGGTGGCCTTTTTTGGTGGTGTTGGCGGTGACATTTTGAACTTTGGCCCCATCAAAAATGCTGATGTATTTAATCCTGCGACCAATTCCGCCAGCGGCATTGCCCCCTTGCCTGCCGACCGCGGCTTTCTCCAAGCCCTCAGCCTGGACACCGGCCAAATCATGGTGCTGGGTGGAGCCAGCGGCGACCTTACCGACCCCATTCCCGAAGCTGATGTCTGGGTTTGGGATTCCGTCACCAACTCTTACGCCACCGCCTCTCCCATGACGGTCAGGCGCGGCGGCAACATTGCCGAGTACATGGAAGACGGCACCATCTATGTGGCCGGGGGCGAGTCCAATAGTGGTAGTGCAATCGCCACAGCCGAGTCCTATTCACCCTGACCCCGAGGGAATCCTGCGTGTGGACCGACCCGGATAAACTGGTGCTAAAAGGAAACGGTCCAGCCTACCGCTAGGCTGATGGATGTTTGGCGGTAAGTATCGCCGGACAAATCCGACAATTGCGGGTTCACTCCGGAAACATAGGAGGCCGGCGGAGCAACAACACCGGCAAAATGCCAGTCCCCTGAACCGAGTTTCCCCCAACGTGTGGCCCCAAGCGCAAAGTGCAGGGGTTGCACGGGAAGGAGGCCGGGAAGCGGGGCTCCACCCACGGGATTGCTGGCCCAACCCACCCCCCCACGCAGAGTCCAGGGACTTCCCGACGCTCGCAATGTCCCCCCGGACCGGAGCGGCTGAAAGAGATCGTGCTCCCACCCCACCGATACTTTGATGTTGTCGCGCCACTCGATGCCCAAATCCACCTCGATAGGAAAGTCCCCGGTCATCTGGCCCAAATCCCCGTCTCCCTCATCCACGCTAGCAATCCAGCTATCGAAGGAATTGGACCAATTGGTCCAAGCCGCATCCAGGAAAAAGCGATCCGAGCGACCCACGAATTCCATCCAAGCCAAGCCCACTTGCGCAGGGAAGCGCACTCCAGGAACCCGCAAACGAAAGTTGCCCACGGTATCAAAACCATAGAGATCTAGAATTTCGCCCATATCATCAGCCAAATCCACGACAATCGTGCCCTCCAGATCCTGGGCATTCGTGGGGCTACGTACCCAGCCGGTCAGGCGACGACCTAGTCGCGGTTCCCAAAGAAAACTCAGCTTGAAGGCCACGTGGGGCAGAGCATCTGCGGTCGCATCCACTCCCGCTTGCATCGAAGTCACATCCCCCCGGTCATTGCTGTCCATTAGGAACTGGAAAAATTCTCCCATAGTTTGCCCCGGGATGACCCCCGGACCCTTGAGGTCCGTAAAGGGGATATCGGCAGCAGAAATCAAGTCCAAACGCGTGTAGCGAATGGAGGCCCCTAAACCCACCGAGAATTTTTTAGACGGTCGCCAGGCCAGGGCGGGCTCGAGCCCCAACTGAATCACCTGGACGTCGATAGGAATCTCCGCCTGGCGCGGGATGTAGGGAGGGCCGCCCGGCGCCGTGGCCACATTCAAATCCACCGTCCGCCGGTAGGAGGCTCCCCCGCCCGCTGTCGGCACGAGAGCAATTCCCCAAGACCATTCGTTGCCGGCTCCGGTAGTCCAGGAAAGAAAGGGGCCACCGGCCGTGGTTCGATGAGGCTCGTAGAGGGTGCCGTCCGCGGTCTGGATCTCCAGAGGATTGAGCGCCAAGCGGCCGACCATTTCCACCCGCGTGGTCCTGTTGCGGTTGCGGCGCGGCAAAAAACCCAAAGCGGCAGGATTGTTGACCAGATCCAAACCCGAAGTGGCCCCAGCTGCCCCGGCCCCGGCCATCCCGGCGCGCTGGGGAGCATTGCCGGTCACCTCTCCTCCCTGCTGAGCAAGAACACGAGGCCCTATGGCAAAAACAATCGCAAACCAAAATCCCTGGGACAGACCGCGAACGGAAATCCTCATGAATCCTCATCCTCCCCGAGAAGGAACTCATCTTCCAACACCTGCAAACAGGTGGAAAATTCCTGCGGCAAGGGAGACTCGAAGGAAACCGGTCCATCCGTAGGGTGCTCAAAGTCCAACGAGATGGCGTGTAGCATCATGCGCTCCACCGCCCAAGAAGGGGGATGTATCCCGGGTCCAAAATTGCCGACGCGATACAACGGATCGCCCACGATCGGAGTCCGCATCGCGGCCAAATGAACGCGGATCTGATGCGTCCTCCCTGTGCTCGGCTGGATCCGCAAATGACAAAAACCGGCAAAGCGGCGGAGGACCTCCCAATAGGTGAGAGCATCCCGGGTCCCCTCTCCTTCCGATTGGGTCGTGCGCATACGTTCCGGCCTCTTCGGATCCCGCATGAGTCGCAGCTCTACCCAGTCCGATTCGAAGCGGGGTTTGCCGTAACAAAGGGCCTGATAGGTCTTTTGGACAGTGCGGTTGGCAAACTGGTCCGCCAAGTGGGCCAGGGCAGGGCTCGTCTTGGCCAGCACGCAGACCCCGGAAGTTCCACGATCCAATCGATGCACAATCCCGGGCCTTTCCTCCCCCGACTCTCGGGGTAGGGTCTCCCCCCATCGTTCCTGGGCCCAACGAGCAACGCTAGGTCGGAGATCCCCGGGATGGTTGCCATGCATCCGGAGGCCCGACGGTTTGATGATGACGGCAAGGGTCTCGTCCTCGAAGAGAATGGCGGGGCTCTGGCCCTCCTCGAATACCGGCGGGGTCGGCAGATCCAAGGTCACTTCCTGCCCAGTGGCCACCCGAAATCCCACCCTTGAAACGGGTTCACCATCCAAGAGAACGCAGCCCTCCCGAATCCGCTTGGCAATCTGGGACCGACTCAGCCCGCCGGAAATCAATTCCGTCACGGCCCGATCCAAACGCTCCCCGTCCAAAGAAGCGGGAATAAGGGCGTGGGGGGAAGATTGAGTAGACATGACGGAACCTGGAGGGCCGAACAGTCTAGAGGGAACCCTCCTGATTCGCCGCTCCTGGCGGGTTCGGATAATCTGTATGCCCTGCACGGCCCCCGCCGTGCCTCTCCCACCATGCTCCTCGCATCCCTGCTCCTCCTGGCCCCTTCCCAGGAACCCATCCCTGGCCTCATCGAGATCCCTGCTGGCTCTACCCTGCCTGGCGCCGACCTTGCCGATCAAAAAAAGAGGATTGCGGCCGAACCCACCGGGGCCA
>CAYXFZ010000044.1:13951-20042 GCA_964464385.1 uncultured Planctomycetales bacterium | reverse complement strand
CCTCATTCCCCACCATGCGCTCCCGCCTCCTCCTTCTGGGGATTCTGAGCTTGCTCCTCGGCTTGGCCTTGGTCAAGACGAGAATCCTTGCACCCGAGGCCGGTTTTTCTCCGCCCGTTTCCACGAGCATGGCCGCCCAAGTCGCAGCGACCCTCCCGGCGGGAACCTCCCTCCTCGATGGCGCGAAACGGGCCCACGAGGACTGGGCGGAACGTGCCTTCGCCGAGGAAGATCCGGCGGAATTGCGCATGCTTGCTCTTCTGACTGCCCTCGCGACGGGACCCTCGCCCTCCCCCCCGGATTGGCCCTCTCTGCTCCAAGAAGAACGCATTGCCCGGCCGCGCCTCTGCGTCGGTGTGGTACAGATCCTCCGCGCCCTTCCCGAATACCCAACCGCTGCCGCCATTCGACCCCTCGATGATTGGCGCACACCCGCCGAATTGCGCGCCGAGGTCCTGCATACCCTCTGGGAGTGGGATATCTTGGAAGGATTCAACCGTTGTCGGCACTTTTTTCTCAGGGAAAGGGCCCGGGCCCAGGATCGTGTTCGGGCCCTTGTTGTCGAACGGGTGTTGCGTGTTCACCAGGATCCCCGCGCCACCGAACTTCTGATTACGGTGGCGACCCGTCCTCGAGTGGAAGAACGGGCCCGGCGGTTGGCCATCCGTGCTCTGGTGGAACGATCCTGCCAGGAAGCCGCCCCATTTCTGGACGCCCTCTTCCGTTCCGAGGATATCAATTCTCACCTGCGGCGAACGGCATTCTCCGGCATGGCCGAACTCGACCCGGCCCTAGCCCGACGCACCCTCCTGGAGTTGAACCGCAACCCCAAGCTTGAGTTCAACTTGCAGAGTTTTTTGGATCAGTGGCGCACCAAGTTGGACGTTCCTCTGCCAGAACGAGCGGGGCCATGAAACTATTCGACAGTCATTGCCACCTTCAATGGCATGAGGACGAGGACCCCGTCGAGGATCGTTTGCAACGAAGTCGGCAAGAGGGCGTGGTTCGTTGGCTGTGCGTGGCCGTGGACTTGGCCTCGGCAACGCGAGCCAAGACCTTGACCCAGCACGAGGGAGTTTCGGCTTCGGTGGGCATCCATCCCAACGACGTGGGCGAGGCCAACCACTGGCCAGTAGCCTTGGCCAAGATGCAGCAATTGCTGGCTGGCGGAGGATTCGCCGCCATTGGCGAAACCGGCATGGATTTCTTTCGCCAAGGAAGTGAAACGGATGCCCAAGCTCAAGCCTTTCGCGATCATATTTTGGTAGCCCAAGAAGCCCGCTTGCCCCTCATCATTCACTGCCGAGATGCTGCCGAAGCCACCCTGCAAATTCTGCAGGAACAGTCCTCCGTAGCCGGAGTCATGCACTGTTGGTCCAACCCGGCCTCCGCCCTGGGGGGCTTCTTGGATCTCGGCCTGCATATTTCCTTTGCCGGCAACCTGACTTATCCCAAAAACGAGGCCCTACGCGAGGCCGCCCGACAGGTCCCGGCCGATCGCCTCTTGGTGGAAACAGATGCACCCTTTCTTGCTCCTCAGGCCAAACGGGGGAAGCGCAATGAATCCAGTTATTTGCCGCACACCCTGGCAGTCTTGGCGCAAGTGCGCGAAGAGTCGCCCGAAGAAGTCGCCCAAATCACCTGGGACAATGGCGAGCGACTGTTCGGTTCCTGGCTCAATCCGGAACCTGCCACGGGCTGATCTTGCCGTTGGCATAGTCCAGTTGGAACTGCTGTCGGCCACTGTAACCCGCAAACTTGGGCATGGCCCGACATCCCGTGGGGGCGGACGTGCCCTCCGGGACTTCAAAGAAGAGATAGCCGGCCCGTAGGGCGGCGCCTTTCTGAGCCAGCTGAAAGCCGGAGGGAATGAGGGCCCGAGGACGACCGGGCACCGGCCCTTCGCGAGCGCACAACTCGAGCAAAGAGGGATAGCGTCCCTCCCGTTCCCACCAAGCGGTCCGGGCGTCACGGATCATTTGCAGGAGTTCCACGGCACAAGCCTGATTGAACTCCATCCTGGGCCCCATCAACCGGGGTAGACCCAAGGCCGTGAGCAAGGTCAATCCTGCTACCAGGGCGAGAAACTCAAGCAGGGTGAATCCGCGGTCAGTCCTCTTCGCGCTTCCCCATTTCGGCAACGATTTTCTCCTGAAGGTGCGAGGGCACTTGATCGTAGTGGTCGAAGCTCATCTTAAAATTCCCTTCCCCGTGGGTCATGGATCGCAAAGGGGTACCGTAAGTCTGCATTTCGGCTAGGGGAACCCGCGCCTGGATGACCTGAAAATTCCCCTCGGCTTCAAGACCCAAGATGTGGCCACGACGTGTATTCAAATCGCCGCTGACATCCCCGAAGTACTTGGCCGGGACGGAAATTTCCACCTGCATGATGGGCTCCAAAAGAATGGGGTTTGCCTTGATGAAGGCCGCGCGGAGAGCCCGGCCGCCGGCGATTTTAAAGGAGACCTCGTCCGAGTCCACATCATGATGTTTGCCGTCATAAAGTTCGACGATGACATCCACGACGCGCGAAGAGGCGATGATGCCGCTGGCCAGTTGTTCATTCAGGCCCTTCTCCACTGCGGGAATGAATTGCCGTGGAATGGAGCCACCCACAATCTTGTCTTGAAAATCAAATCCTTCGCCTCGCTCATTCGGCCGCAAGCGGAGATAACACTCGCCAAATTGGCCAGCGCCACCGGATTGTTTTTTGTGTTTGTAGTGACCCTCGGCGGCAGACGTCACGGTCTCTTGGTAGGCAACAATCGGAATGGAAGTATCACACGAGACCCCACGCTTTGCCAACCGATGCAAGACTTCTTGCATATGCAAATCGGAAAGACCGCTCACGATCAGTTCATGGGTGATTTCGTGCCGTATCACGGAAACGGTGGGATCCTCTTTGGCAATTTTGGCCAATTCCGGGCCAATTTTTTGTTCGTCATCCCGGCTGGAGGGACGAATGGCCAGCGCACTGTAAGGAGCGGGTAGCGGAAAGTCATGGTGCTTTGCCGAGCCATCTACGGTCAGAACATCCCCCAACTCCAATTCTTCTACCCGAGTGACGGCCACCAAATTTCCGGGGCCAACCTCACTGACCGGATTGACATCCTTGCCAAACAGATAGGAGAGGCCAGATAGTTTGATGGTTTTGTTGCCGCGAGGGTTGGGAACCACCAAATCACTCTTCAAGGTACCCTGGAGGACACGCAGGTAACTGATCTGGCCCAAATGTTTGTCGGTGAGGATTTTCCAAACGAGGGCAACGAGAGGTTGGTCTGCAAGCCCATCCTCAACCTCTGCCAACTTGAGGGCGGACAATTGGCGCTCGCTTGTGGGGAATCGTTGCGACAAGAAGTCGGCAAACTCCGAAATTCCGACATCCCGCAGGGCATCCAAAAAGAAAACCGGGGAGAGGGTACCCAGGGACAAGGCAACTGGAATCCCAGCGGTCAAATCCTCTTCGGAAATGTCCCCTTCCTCCAAATATTTCTCCATCAGGGCATCATCAGCCTCGACCGTGCAGTCCAACAAATTGGAACGATAAGGACTATCGGAGCCGTCAGAGGAAGCCACGGAAGAAAAGCCGGGGCCAACCTCATTGGGAATCGTAAATGGAACTACAGCGGCGCCCAAGTGCTCCCGTAAATTACTGACGACGGCCTCCAGATCCAAGTTGTCATGATCCACCTTGGTCACGACCACAGCCCGAGCAAGACCGGCATCCCCCGCCATCTGCCAGAGTCGAATCGCGTGAAAGGGAATCGTTTCGTTGTTGGCCGAAATACAGAGGACGGCACACCCCGCAGCGGCCATGGAAGTCACGGCATCCGCCAAAAAATCAGGGTAGCCCGGGGTATCAATCAAATTCAATCCAACCTTGTCCAGGTGCACCACAGCAGCGGACAGAGAGTGTTTTTTGGCCTGTTCCGCCTCCGTAAAATCACAAAGGGTATTTTGTTCGGCCACGCTGCCGAGCCGGGAGAGGGCCCCGAAATGGTGGGCGAGGGCCTCCACGATGGAAGTTTTTCCGGAATCGGAAGCACCCAAAAAAGTGATGTTGCGCAGGTCTGCAGTCATGGGGAGAATCAGAAGAACCAGGGGAGCGGAGCCAAAAAAGACTCCGGAGCCGCCAGGATACCTGCGCGACTCCGGAGTGGGTGTGGAGTGAAGCCTTGGGCTAGAAGCCCAGAAATCAGAAGACCAGAATCTCGACCCGCCGATTGGCCGCCTTGTTCTTGGCGTTGTCGTTGGGTTGAGCGGGCGAGGTGGGCCCATGTCCCGAAATCCGGATCTGGTCCGGACCCAAGCCAAGACCATTCATCAGAAAATTGGAGACGGCCAAGGCCCGGTGGACGGAGAGTTCGAGGTTGGTCCCCCACTTCTCCTTGGATTTCTGAAGTTGGTCGCTGTCGGTATGACCCTCAACCCAAAAGGTGCGTTCGGCATAATCGCCGGTAAGAATTTCGGCAACTTTCTTGAGGCTCTTTTTGCCCTTGGCGTTCAAGCTCGCAGAACCCGATTGAAAAGTAAGCGAAGTGGGCAAATCCAGGACGAGGATGTCCCCTCGCTTGGAGACTCCAACTCCGGTCCCTTCGAGACGCGCGCGCAATCCCTCGACTTCGGATTGGGTCGCTTGATACGTGGCATTGAGGGCCTGAAAGCGCTGCTCGGCGTCCTTGCGACGTTGCTGTTCGTAGGTATATTGATCCTCCAGTTCAGCAATGCTGGCCTCCAAGTCGGCCTTGCGGGCATCCAATGTGCGCAGAGTTTGTTGGGCGTAGTCGAGCTGGCGATCCTGGTCCCGAATCGTTTCTTGGAGAGTTTGGGATTGGCAAGCAGCCAAGGACAGGAAGGCAATGAGGGGGAAGAGTGCGTTTAGTTTCATGGGTGGCGGGTGGTCGGATCGGTCAACCGGCCCAGTCTCGCAAAAGAGTGGGCCAAGTTTCAAGGAAGAAGGTGCGAACCCCATCCGGAGCCAGGAGCATCCAAACGGCACCCAGGACCAGAGGCGGGCCAAAGGGGATCCTTCGGCCCACGAGCCAGCCTAGTTTGCAGTCCAATCGAAAGGGTTGCGGGCGGCCGCGAGAGCGGCGGCGATGACGAACAACAAAGATCATGCGGAGGACGTTGGCGACCCCCATCAGGGCCCCGAGGCCAACGCCCACAAGGAAGGTCCAAAGGGAACCTTCGAACCCTGTCCAGGCACCCACTGCCGCCAGGAACTTGACGTCCCCAAGGCCGAGGGCTTCCTGACGCAAAAGATAGGAGAAAAGGGCCCGAATTCCAAATAGCAAAAGCCCTGCCGCCAATGCAGAGAGCAAGGAAACGGTGCCGGCCGAGGCCCAAAGGGGCAAAGAGGCCAGGAGGGATGCGGGGCCCGAGGCCGGAAGAAGGCCATCCGAGGCCCAAAAGGGGAATTGAGGAACAAGAGCAGAGGCCAAAATGCCGGCCGGAATCCCGCCGAGGGTAATTTCGTCCGGCAGGATGAAATGGCGAAAATCCACGGCCGCGGCAATCCAGAGGGCGGTCAGGGCCAGCCAAAGAAAAACAAGAAAGACCGGGCCGTGGGCCAAGATTCCCTCCATTTGGCTGACCCAAAGAAAGACCAAGGCCAGCCCCACCTCGTGAACCAGATATCCCGCCCCAATCGAGACCCCACAGCCCCGACAGCGCCCCCGCAACCACAACCATCCCAGAATGGGAAGGTTCTCATACCAAGGTAGGGTGCGCTTGCATGCGGGACAAAAGGAGCGCAAGGGGCGCGTCAGGCTAAGGGCCGGATTAGGAAGCCGATGGGTAGCAGCGGAAGCAAAAGAGCCCGCCATGGCACCCAGGAGGGCCACAAAAACCAATAGGACCGGGGATCCGGCAAGGAAGAGGCTCCAGAAATCCACTCTACAATTGTGACGCTCCGGACCCGTCCAACCAAACCTGTTATTTTGTTCCGGGTTCGTTGAGGAGTCCAACCGAGAGATCCCGGGGGGCCAGCAAAGCCCCGCCAATTCCCGCCAAGGTGGTCGGCAACTCCAGCACGGCGAAGCCGGACCAGGATCCGACATAGGTCTCGAGAATCGCCCCTTGCGGTAAA
>CAYXFZ010000044.1:0-13941 GCA_964464385.1 uncultured Planctomycetales bacterium | reverse complement strand
GGCCAAGCGAAGGAGCACTTGACGGGATTGGCCGTTGGCAAATTGCAAAGTCGCAGGACTCAAGCTGCGGGGATCCATGGGTTGGTCCACCGGTAAACGCACGGTGCCGTCCACCTCCACTTGAGCCCGAGGGCGGCGCAGGGTACTCCCAGGGAGTTGGAGATGCAGAAGATCGACGGGTGGGGCCGCGCCACCCAAGGCATCCGGATCCGCGGCCGACCGCGTGCGAAATTGAACCTGCATGGATCGAACCAGGACATTGCCCTGCTGGCCACGCAATGCAGAGAGTTTGGGCAAGCCAAAGAGTTCGGCCTCCAAAATGGAACCAGCGGGCAAACTCCCATCCTCCAACTTTGCCCGCAAGGGAAGCCGAGGATTCACGAGGAGCATGGGGCCGACCACCGACACTCGGGCAAAAGAGAGGGGCTCGGCCACCCCCTGGATCCGAATCTGAAGGCAGCCAGGGCGCGTATCGAGGGCCAAAGGGGCATCGAACTCAAAGCGCAGCGGAGCGTCCAAAAGAACCTCAACCCCATTTCGGCCCGGCCAATCCACCAGTTTTAAGGGGGCCGGATCCGCCGCGGGCACACAGGCTAAAATGAGCAAGAAGCCGGGGAGAGTGCCGGCCCAACGGGCCCCCTGCAGATCCAACGACACTACCAGACGAAGGGAAACTTCACGTACTGGAGAGCAGGTCTTGGGCTGTCCTGGTCAAACCCGGCCCCGTTCGCATCCATATCAAAGGTGAGGCGATAGCGCACATAGCGCAGACCCTCTAGAGAAGCAGGATCCGTCAACCAAGCCGTGGGAGTGCCCGGGGTATTTGCACCAGGAGCCGATTCGTCAGCACCTTGCATCTCAAATTTCAGAGAAGTGTCATCCGGCAAGGAATCTTTCTTGCCCTGGGTTTGCAAGCGCAGGAATTTCTCCTGCAGGGACCAGGCAATGTTGGCCTGAATCATGGGGCCATCCACGGAAGAAGTCGTCAGGCTTAAGGTGTCGGTGGAGAGGTTGTAACTGGCGCCCACAACCTCAAAAGCATTGACCAAACTGTCGTCCGGAACGAGGTCGTATCCCAGCAGGAGTTCCGGATTGCGGAGGAGGTCCTGGGAGATTCCGGCCCCTCCCGAATTCTGAGCAACCGAGGCCTGGAAAATGGTAGCGCCGAATGAAGTGATCTGAGCACGACCGGGGCCCGTGTTGGCCCCAGCACCAATCGAGGCGCCAGGAATGACGAGGTCGGATCCCGCATCTTGCAGGACCAAGCCGGTCGTCGTATCCGTGCCCTGAAAAGAGAGGAGAGCATGGGCAAAATCAGGGTAATCCGTGTCGCTCAAGTGCAGACCAGCAAGACCCGTGTCAATCCAGGCGGATTGAAACTGGGACTTGGGAGAAAAGACCGGCAACAGGACGACAGGGCGAGGTTCAAAGAACAAATCCAGGACTTCTTCCAGGTTGTCCAGGTCCAAGACCCCGTTTCCCAAGGGATCCAAGTGAGCCGCAATTTCACCATCGCCACTGTCGTCAAACAAAATGTCCACAAGGGGCTCTGGCACATGAATTTGGATGATGCCGTTGCTGCCGGCACCACCGCGGCCCACCATAAAATCACTGTTGCCATCATTATCACCGTTGGAATGCATCTGCTGAGAACTCTTGGCCCAGCCACGGCGACCACCTAGGGCCTGGCCGATCTCCGGCCGGATATCCGCCAGGCTTACAGGATCTTCACCCACATCAATGCCGGCAAGATTCAATCCAGATGCGGAGTGCAAAACAATGTGCCCACCGGAACCACCGCCCGAACCAGAAACTTGCTGGGTCGGTAAGAAAAAGGACTCGCCGGAGTTCCCCATGCCCCCATTGGCCAGAATCTGAGCATTGGGTCCCAACAGGATATGGCCGATGGCCATGATTTGAAGTTGTCCCCCACCCCCACCCCCAGCCGCACCCTTCCAATAATTCAAGGTGGAGCCGTTCGGAAACAAGGCATCCGGGAAAAAGTCACCCAGTGGATCGAGAAACGAATCGGCATCGAGATCCAAGCGGTCGACCATCTGGCAATCACCCGAACCCCCACCACCCACACCGGCCCAAGGTGCAGCCAGTTCACCTAGGGTTTGCACTTCGCCAGTGGGGTTGTAACGGATTCCCCAGAAATCATCTTGAATGGTCAAGGTGTTGGCCAAAACACTGTTGTTGGTCAGGCCAGGATCCGGACCCTGCGTGGGATGACCGAAATGGAAGGTGGGCTGGCCACCCGCGGAGGGAGGATTCGAATTCCAGGCCGGATCCAAATTGTTGCGATCGTTGGGCATTGGAGGAGTGCCAGAATCAAGATCTCGGCTCATGTCCTCCATGCCGTAGGCGCCAAAACTGGGAAAGGTACCCAAGGCCGGTGGACTCGGCACCGGTTCATTTTGAGTCCCGCCAATGGAAGAACCTCGCAGGCCGTCCTCGCCACCCAAAAACCAAAGATCAATTTCGGCAGAATCTACAAAGACCGTATGGGTATCCGAGCGAAGGTCCGGTCCGGAATTGTCATAGAGAGACGGGACCTGAGCACCGCTCCAACGATCCCAGGTCACGGAAGCGTTCGTGCCCAGAGCAAAGGTGCCGCCCGCACCGCCGGCAGAAATGAAATCCTCAACTTGAAACGTCACGAGTCCTCCAGAATCCCACAGAAAGGCACCTTCGCCCCCACCGCCACCACCGGTGGAAAGATCAAACGCCCCCAAGCCAGCCTCCGCCCGTAAGGTTTCTTGGTCAGTGAGTTGAGAAGCTCCTCCTCCGGAACCGCCCCCACACTGGCCCGAAGCCCCAATTTCAGGGATCGAGGGTTTGGTAATGGCTGGTGGGGTTGTGGCGTTATCCCCGCTCACATCCAAGCGGCCATTGATCGTCGTGGTACCGTTGACATAGAGCACCAAGGGATTGCTACCAATCCCCTTGAGGACGGCATTGTCATCGATAAAGAGATCGTCCACTTCCAGGACGCCCTCCACCATCGTAAAGGGACGACCATTGGAATCCGTGAAGGAATAGGTACCGTCGGTCGTCACCACAATACTTTGAAAGGAAGAGACGAAGAGATCGTCCAGCGTATCCACACCCTGGCCAGGAAATGCGAAACTTGCCGTGACTTGCCCATAGTCAAAGTCGGCGGCTGGAAACTCGATGGCGGCACTGGAGTCAATCAAGGAACTGTCGGCGAAAAAATCCTGAAATTCGTCTGCCGTTTCGTCCCCATCCACAATGATTCCATCCCCGTAGTATGCCGCTAGGCCAGGAGTTGTCATCAAGTCGGTCTGATCAAAGGTATTCGTGGATCCGGAAATGTCGGCGAAGGAAGAGATCACTTCCAGGCGTAAATTTCTGTTGGGGGGCAAGATGCCGGCGATTTGAAGGAGAACGACCGAACCGGTTGCCGTGCAGTTGTCCGCCAAGAGCAAGGTGCCCGGAACGATGTTGGTGCTAGTGAAGGAGTTGGCACCGGCGCCACCTACTTCGTCATCCGCGTAAAGAAGATGAATGTTGGTGGTGTTCAGGTTTGCCGGAGAACCATCCACGGCCTGATTGAAAGAAAGGGCCAGGACCGAATCAGGATCGGTGTACAGGTTGAGTCCGGAGGGAAAGTCCACGGAATCCAAAACAACCGGGCCCACGGCTGTGTCAATAAAGAGAGCCTCCGAGGGAGGCGTCGGGGTGCGGAAGGTACGGGTCAGGCCGATGGAGAGAGCGTGCCCGCCCATATCTCGCAACACGGCGGAACCAAAGCCCGTCTCGGTGGGCAAATCCAACTCGTAGTTGAAACCACCCGGAACAAAGGCACCATTGGAAAAGTTGGTGTCCGTTGGGCAGGTGGGACGAAAAATGACCGAACGATCGCCCGAACCGCTCTGAAACTCGAAGGAGCCCGTAACTGGATTCCCGAGAACTGCGGCATCCGTGGGTCGAATGATGATGCTCCCGAAACCCAAAGAAGCGGGATCAACCGGATGATTGAAGGTAATGACAATGGGTCGGTTGAGGGCCCAGACATCCCCATCCGAAATATTCGTGGATTCCACTTCAAAGGATCCTGCGGTCGCGGCCTCGGAAGAGGAGAGGGCCCCGCCTCCCAAGCAAGCAGCAGGGGTGAGGAGAGCAAGGGCAAACAAAACGAGTCGGGGATGGCTCATGGAGAATCAGAGGACATTCCAGGCGAAGCCGAGAGCGTCCAGTTCAGGGTTCAGGTCTTGGTCAATGTTGCCAACGAAGGTCATGCGGATCTGGAAGTATTGGAAATCAATTCCGCTTGGGTGGGTCAGAAGAGTGTTCAAATCTGTGGTCCAACCGGTGGGAGTTGCGAGAACAGCACAACCACCATTGGTAATGGGGTCCATATCCTCGTCCCCGTAAAGGTCCAGGAGAGCGGCATTGTCCAGGATAGAAGAAGAAAAACCCAATGAACCAAAACAGGGTGAGGGGTCAATATCCGCCGTGCCTCGGAATTCCAGAATCACTTGGGTGCCGGTCGGTTGGTTGGCGGGCAAGGGTTCGCTGGTGATTGCACTCACCGAATTCAGAACACCGCCAAAGTAAAACCAGTGGGTGAATACGCGCGAAATTCGAACCACGAAATCCACGTTTTGCCAATAGAGTTCGGGGCCGTGATTCTTGGTGGTGAAACCAGTGTTGGTGTTGTAGCCCCCTTGCGGGACGGTGCCGCCAGCACTCGGATCGTCCGGAATCACCATTTTCCATTGGCCACCGGCCGTCCGGCCACCGGCGGAGAATACCCGAAAGGCCGGTTGGGCCGAGGAGCCAACCATGATCTGAATTTGCAGACCATTGTTGCCAAACTCCGAGCCCTCGGGCCAACACCGGAAGCGGGCCAGAAGAGGAACTCCGATGGAGCGGTGATTCAGGGCAGTCCAAATGCAAGCTTGACCTGTCGTGGCCGGGGGCAGACACCCACCAGCGCGGCCACCCAAAAAGCCGATGCGATCCAAATCGTCGTACTGAGGAATGTCGTTGTCCCGCCAGGTATAGGTGGAATCAAAGTCATTCCAGGGCAACATCTTGGTTCCACTGGCGGCCTCAAACACATCTCCTCCGGAAATTTGATAGACACCCTCGTTGACGATCAACTCGTTGTAGGTGGGGAAGCCCAGAATATTTTCATCGAATGGTTTATTGTTGCGCTGCAGGCCCGAGTTCGGGTATTTGGGGTAGCCCGAAGAAATGTTGATTTCGTCATCGGGAGTCCGCTCGGAATGAGAGAGCGCCAAGGAGTATTTCTGGAAAATGTAGTCGAACGCAGAGCCTCCGAAAGGAGACCAGGCCATACCCTCGACGTCCACGTTGATTTCGGAAGAGACCAACAGACCGAAACCCAACATGTGGTAAGGCCAGCATGTCATGAGCACCGCTCCGGCCGGAGTCAGAGGGGTCATGATGCCCTGAGAAAACTGAATCCGTTGGGCAATGAATGCGTTGGAAATGTCCGCTTGACGAGAGAAGCGGTTCACGGACCGACCACGCAGAATTCCTGGCTCGCCAATTGCGTCAAAGACAAATTGGCCGACATATTCCGTAAGTCCGTCGTTGTTCTCGTCGGTGCTATTGAAGCGCAGGGCAAAGTACCGCTCGGTGGGCACCGAAGCACCAACCGCAGGTTGCAGGGTGATGAGCTCGGCTTGCCCTTCGTTCCCGGCAACGAAGGAATCAAAGGCGACAGGGTTGCCGGCAAGATCCAACAATCCATCTCCCCCATCGCGGAGGGCCAAGGCCAAGCGCTGGGCCGTTCCTTCCAGGTGGGTATCACTGATCCCAGCAGAAGGAGCCAAGGTAAAAGCTCGGGAATCGGCACTGACGGCCACGGGACCCAACTGAACCCGGCCACTGCCCGTGCCGGAAAGTTGGTAACCCAGTTGGCGATCAATGTAGTCCCCAACGAGCTCACTCGCGGGATCGAACTGACGAGCGGCATAAAGATCATGCTCGGCCGAAGGGGGATCCCCTGAGGGCATGGACGGATTCACCACATAAGAGACCAGCATCATGGACTCCAAGGACTTGACGGTGGAATCGTCAATGGGCTCGTTGAAGGTCAGAGTGAGGGTGGCCATGGGATCCACTCCTCGGGCCGGAAGCCCACCCGAGGGCTCGGGGCTGAAGCGGACCCAACAAAGCTGAAGAGGAGCGTCCTGAGACTCGTACACGGTCGAAACGAGTCCACCCAGAGGAGCGGAGCTGTAATCCCCGCTCGGGAAGGAAGAGGCATTGGCAAGGATTGCACCCGACACGACGTAAGCCGAGGATTGGGATGCATCCTCCACCTTGGTGACGAGCAAGAGCCCATTCCCAACCTGAAACACATCCCCCACTTTGGGGCTGATGTCCCGGCAGCCACGTTCTCGAATGCGATAAGTGAGGGTGGAGAGACCGGTCCCAGCACTCTGCGAAATATTCAGGACATCCACGTCCATGTCCGTGAACAGTTTGGGCTTCTGAATATCGGTCATGAATCCGTTGTAAGGATCGGTCGAGTTGCCCGACCGGAAGGCACGGACCACCACGGGATCCAAGTTGAGACTGAAGCCTAGGGGGTCTCCCGAGGTCGGCTCCAAGCCCCGATTCCCAGACAGGTTGGTCAAAATCATGGTTTGACCGAGGAGAGGATCCACCACGGTGGGAATGCGAATGGAAAGATTGGCCAGCAGGGAATCGGTGGATTCGGGAAGCCCAACTCCATTTTGAGGAATCCCCAACTGGGCCTCTTCCAGGGGAGAAATGGTGGGATCAATGATGATCACCCCCTTGGGGAGCCCGTCGGTACCAACCTCGTCATTGGAAACGATGTATCGCACGGCCTGGAGGGAGGTCACCGGGTCGCCCAAGGCAACCTGCAATGTTTCACGCATGACAGAGGCGGGATCCACCCATTCAGAAAATTGGAGCCGGATGGCACCATTGCGGGCAACTCGAGTAAAGGGACCGGGATCCTCCATGCCCTTGGTGGCCAAGGCAACCAAACCGGTCGTGGCCGAAGCAAACAGAATTTGGAATTCGAGGCTGCTGGCGTCCTCGTGAATCGTCAAAAATTCCGTCTGTGTCAGAGGGTTCAGAGAGAAAGTGTAACTGCCGGAAACATCCGTCAAAGTTTCCCGCACCAAAATATCCGAGTTCACCAGCACTCCATTCTGATCAAAGACGTCCACCAACCGCCCCCATTCCACCAGTTCCAAGAAGAACTTGGCACGACCCGTTCCTGGCGCGTTGGCGGGCGTGGTACCACTCCCAAAGCACCCAACCAAGGGACTCAGAAGAATGACAAGAAGAAGGAGAGTTTTTCTGGGCATGAATTAGAGGTCCCAGGCCAAACCGAGGCCATCCATTTCGGCTTCTAGACCAGCACTTGCATTGCTGAGAAGAGTGATGCGCAGCTGCACAAAACTGTATTGCGAAGCTTCCAGGGAAGTGAAATCTGTGGTCCAGTCGCTGGGGGTGCTTACCCCACCCGAACCAGGAACATATTCGCCAAAATCATCGAAATCAAAGGCAGCGGTTGTGAGGGGGGAAGGATTTTGGTCTGGAGTTGGGCTATGGTCCACCTGAACCGCGCCACGAATCTCGACAAGGACCGAAGCACCAGCTTCCTGATAGGACAAAGCCGGCTCAATCAGAATCCCGGCGGCCCCGCCAGCAGGAAGAGAACCACCCAAGTCAAACCAGTGGGTGAACACGCGCGAAACCGTGGTCGAGAAATCGATCTCCGCCCAATACACAAAGGGATCGAAAGCACCCGTCTTGGCACCATTGGAGTTATAGCCACCGACGGGTTGGGTACCTCCAGCATTGGAGTTGTCGGGAATCACCAAGTTCCAGTTTCCTGCCGCATCCAGGCCCCCGGAAGAAAAAATGCGGAAGGCTGGCAATTGCGAAGTGGCGACCATCTGCGTAACTTGAAAGGTATTGGTTCCCAAAACGCCACCAATTGGGAAATTCCGGAAACGAACCAGCAGGGGCAGGGCCGTACTCGGGGCCTCTTCTGGTCCATACATGGCCGGACCATAGAGGCTGGGCGGGGAGCCTACAGAAAGGGGCTCGGGCGCAGTCCCGGTCACATCCGGAGGAATGGCGGTATCCCGCCACGTGTAACTGGTGGAAAAGGCGGGGAAGCCCAGCATATTGACACCGGAGGGGGCATTGAACACATTGATGGCCCGAAGGACATAAGGACCGTCATAGACAATGGTCTCGTCATAAAGGGGCTGGCCTTGGGAATCCTTGATGTCAAAGCCGAGGATGTTATTGTCAAAGTCGCCGGAAAGAAGCAATCCGGAGTTGGGAAATGCGGGCAGACCCGAAATATTCAGAACTTCATCCGGCATGTATTTGGCGTGGGCGAGAGCCAAAGAAAAACGAGTCATGGAGTCGTCCTGAACCAACCCCCCGAGGGGCGCCCAACTCATGCCCACGACATCCAGGTTGAATTCCTGGAGGCTGCCATACCCAAAGCCCATGTCATGGGGGCGATAGGAGGTCATGACCACGGCCCCAGTGGGAGAAAGGGGGGCGTAAGGGGCCGTGGCCGCGGGAATGGCTGGGCTGGGAATTGCCTGCTGCGAGCCAATGAATTGGTTGGAGCTGTCGGCGTCCACGGAGAAGAGTTTGGCTTCCCGGCCCGTCAAGCGACCCGTAGAGTAGCCAAACTGCCCCCGATACTCGGCCAAGCCATCGCCATTTTCATCCACACCGAGGGCCCGGAGGGCCAAGTACTTGGCATCCCCTGCCGTCGTGGAGGTCATTTGTAGGCCAATCCCGATGCCGGGCAGGGGCGTGCCGGCCACGAAACCGGTGAAATCCAAGGGATTGCCGGAAAGGTCCAGAATTCCGTCCAGACCGTCCCTCAGGGCCAAGGAAAATTGCAGGTAAGAATCCATGTTGGAATCGGCCAGACCCAATACTGGAGACAGGGTGAAGGACCGACTGTCGGCATCCGGCTGCACGGGACCAAACAGAAAGCGGCCACCAAATTCGCTACTCGCCAAGGTGCCGTTGTTTCCCACATCCAAGCTATATCCCCGTTGGCGATCAATGTAATCCGCAACGGATTCGCCGAGGAATTCGGGTCGATCCTCGTGACGAAAGTAAAGCACCTCGGGAGTGCCCGTATTTGTGGGCTCGTCAAATTCGAAACTGGTCAAGGCGAGGGAATGCAGGGAGAGGACCGTGCGCGGATCCATGGCCTCCGAGAAGCGCACGGAGAAAGTGGAAGAGGGATCCAGATCCGTGATTTGAGTGCTACTAAAGGTGGGTGTTGGATCCACGTCCACGTAACAAAGTTGGAGGCCAGCGTCCACTTGGGTGTAACGGGTGGCCAAACTGCCACCGAGATTCAAACCGGATCCAATCCCGATCGTCCCCTCCAAAAGACGAACGACCACCTCAAAGGAGGGCGTCGTGACCTGAACGACCGTGACAACGGCAATGGTGTTATTGACTTCGAGGACATCACCCACCTTGGGAATCAAGTTGACACAGTGGGCCGCATCAATGCTGTAAATGAACAGTAGATCTCCCAGCGAAGAGTTGGTGGCCTGCACTTCTTCCAATGTAATGTCCAGGTCGCCAATGAGGCCAGGTCGAAGAAGATCCTCCAAAAAACCGCGATTGAGATCCTGATCATTGCCGGTCCGCCAAACTCGAATAACGACCGAGGATCCGTCGGCGGCAATTTCGAACGGATCGGTGACACTGGCCTCAAAGGTACGGGATCCCTTCAAGTTAGTCAGGACACTGGGCTGACCAAAGAGAAGATCCGCCTTGGTGGGGATGCGAATCCGAAGATTGTCAGCAGTGGCATCAAAGGACTCGGGGAAGCCCACGGGATTGGTGGGCAGACCCAGAGTGGCAGAGTCCCGGGCGGAAATGGTTGGATCCAGCAGGACGACCCCCGTCCCCGAGGCGACATCATTTTGAATCATGAATCGAACGGAAAAAGGATTGGTGGAAGGATCCCCGGACAACACCTGAATGGAGGACTGGTCCACCGAATCTGGATCCACTTGATCCGAGAATTTCAGGCGAACTGTGGCGTTCCGGGGGATCATGTCATAAGGAGGTGGATCCGAGGCACCCTTGGCAGTGATCGTGGTGAGGCCACTCTCAGCCAGACTCAAGAGAAGCGCAAAGTTGGTGGTCGTGGATACAGCCATGACCTTGAGGGTTTCCACCTCTGTCACCGGGTTGACGTTCATCTCGTAGTTGATGCCATCAATGCTCAAATCCGGTCGCACCAGAACATCCGTTTGAATCAGGACATTGTCGAGGTCCACAACATCCACAAGACGGCCCCAGGCCACCTCGGTCAGGAGCAATCGGCCTGACACGCCCCCGGCAACTCCATGAGGTTGGTTGGAATTGAAGCAGGCCGCCAGGGAAAGGGCGGCAGTAGCGAAGCAGGCGAGGCGGAGGCTGGAAGTCAAAGGTTGCTCACAGGCGAACCCAACGCGACCGAAGGGTCGCCACAGGCGGGGGTGGGACCCCATTGGGTGGGGTTCCGATGAGTTGGGAAGGGAAAGAAGAGCATGGGACCCAGAGACGGGGCATTCCACACTCTTCTTGGCAAGTTTTATACCAAGGCGGAAGGGGTCAGTTATGCAGTCTCTTGTGCGCGAATTTGCCCAAAGGAGGGCGAAAATGCCCGTTTTGAGGGCTACCTGCGGCGGAAGATCGGGGTTTTGACCGGATGTGATCGTAAATCCTTGATATCAATAGGGTTCCATCTCTTGGCAAAAAAATGAGCCTAGCCGCTCCACTCATACCCGGCCGCAACCGCTTGGTCGCGCGTGCGGAAAGGGCGAAGATTTTCAGGACGAATTTGCAGGGAGGCTGGGCTATGCAGGGAATGGACCCGCAAGGTGGAGCGACAACCCGCATATTCGGCCGGCAATAGGGAATCGCAGTAGGAACAAAGGAAGCTTCGGCGGCGCTTCCCGACCACCCGCCAAGGGACCGGCAGATTGGATTCCGTGTGCGTCACGCAACCCGGGTTGGGGCAAGGACCCAGACTGGGGTCTGGAACCCCGGCCGGAAGCGGGGTCAGGGCCGGGAGTCCCCATTTCTGCGGCCGCAAGATTGCCAAAAAAAGGGCCTGCCGCACCACGGTGCCCAGCCGAGCCTGTTCGAAGTAGCGAGCCCGGGGATCGGAATCCAGGGCCGTGGGCAATTCTTCGCGGCGAGGTAAGGGATGGAGGATGAGGCAATCCGCTAAGAGCGGGTCTTCCATTTGTTCGGGAAGGAGTCCGGGGTAGGCCCCGGCCCGGGCAGAAGCGCCACGTTCCAGTTGCAGGCGAGTGAGATACAAGGCATCAAGCTTTTCGAGAGTGGGATCCACACTGCCAAAAAGATGGGGTTGCAGGAGGGCCGGAGGCTCGAGCAGACGGAAGGTCTCGGAGCCCGTCCAGGCTCGGGCCAAGGGGTGAGAATAAATCCGCGTGAGGGCGCCGGTCCGCTCGCGAATTCTCTTTTCCAGGCCGCCCTCCCAGTCCAACCCCGGGGCGGGCAAGAGAGCGACCCGAGCCCCCAAAAGGGAAAGACCCCAGGCGAGAGAGCGGGCAGTGCGGCCGTGGCGAAGGTCACCGAGGATGCCAATTGTGCGCCCTTCCAGCGAGCCCCACTCTCGGGCCAAGGTGACCAGATCCACGAGGGTTTGGCTGGGGTGGCCCAAGCGGCCGTCTCCCCCATTGATGACCGGGACACCGGAAAATTGGGAGGCGAGGCGGGAGGCACCATCGAGAGGATGGCGCCAGACCAGGAGGTCGGCATAGGAACCGATCACCCGGGCGGTATCGGCCAAGCTCTCACCCTTGACATGGCTCGTGGTCTTGGAATCGGCCACGGTAAGGATCCCGGCCCCGAGGCGCTGGGCGGCTGCCTCAAAACTGAGCCGAGTACGCGTGGAGGGCTCCTGAAAAACGGTCGCGATCAAACAGCCATGAAGAGCATCCTGCATCCGCTCGGGCTCCCGCTGAATCTCCTCGACACGGGCAAACAATGCGTGCAAGAAAGCCGGGGAAAAGGCCTCGGCCGAGTGCAATCCCTCAAGCACCGGAAGCAACGCCATGACCAGACAGGATACAAGAAACTGGCCAGCTTCGTTGGGTCAATCCAAGTTTGGATCTGACCGAAGTCCTTTGCCCGCCGTCATTCCCCCTCTTCGAAAAACCCCTGCCCTAGGCCAGCACCGGAAATGCCGGTTTCCTTTCGAGGAAGTCCCTGATATCAAAAGAGTTGTGGCCAAAATCGCTTTCAATGAGATCCTCGTGACCCAGCGAAGCTGGCCAGTTTCTTGGTTTGGGTGAGGGCGTTCTCCAGTCTTTGCACGACGGCGGTTCCTTCCTCGTGCACCGATCCACGCAGGGCCGGGAAACAGGCCTCCCAACTGAGACCCAGGTCCATCCTCTGGATCAGTCTCAGGGCGGGTCCTTGCCGCGCATCCATGGTCCGCAGGAGGTCCTCAGACGGGGCCTTGGCCGCGTCCAGGACCCAAATCACGCACCAGGCCTCCTCAATCCGGGCCGTGGCAATCTCCCAGGATTGCCGATCCAATTCTTGGCCCGTGCCGGCCCCGAACCCGGCCGTATCCACGAGACGGATCTCCAGGTCCTCTTCCCCCACAGGGAGGAGGACAGAGGCCTCGACAGCATCCCGCGTCGTCCCCGGATGAGGGGACACCGTCACCCGCTCGCTACCCACCCAGGCATTGAACAGGGTGGATTTACCGGCATTGGCGGGACCCGCCAGCACGACAAGGGGCGGCTGCAAGAACGGGGCCACTTCCGGGCCGGCCCGGTCCCAGCGCCAGCGGGCCTGTAGAGAGCCTTCCCCCAGCACCCCGGATCCCTTTGCCCCCCAGCCAGAAGGATCTTCTTCCAAAAGAAAACCCAACGCGTGCAAGGACTGACGGAACAACTGCGCGACCCCAAAGCCACCATGCAGGTGCACCTCCACACAAGGGTCAGCCTGAGTCGAGGGTCGGCGCCAGACGAGGGCCTGGTCCAAGACCCCGCCTTGAGCGCAGGGCAGAACGCGCAAACGCGGGCAATCTTGCGGCGGCAGGGACGCTCCGAGGAGGGCCACCAAGGATCGCTCCGGACCCGCGACCGACCACAGAGAAAGCGCACTTTCGCCGACTGCCGAGAGCAGGCGAAACCTCAAGGAGTGGGCTCCCAAAGGGCCAAACCACGCAGGACCAAATGCTCCACATGTTGCCACTCCTGGCCCAACATGGGGGCCAGTCGGGCCGCATCACCACCGGTCAAATAACGAGCAGTGGATCGCGAAAATTCATCCTCAATTTTGGCCGCAAGGGCCTGCAAGGTGGCGACGAGGGCCCCTCGGGTCCCCCACTCCACGGCTGCGGCCGAATCCATGGGCAAGGTCGGAACCTCGATCCCCGATGACGAGGGCAAATGCGGGCAAGCAGATTGCAGAGCACTCTCGCAGAGTCCCAACCCGGGTCCAATGGCACCACCACGAAAAACCCCTGATTCGTCGATGAAGTCCAGGGTCCAGGCCGTTCCGCAGTCGGCCACCACGCAGGCCCGACCGGCATCTTGAAAGGCCGACCAAGCACTCAGCACGCGATCACTTCCCGTACCTTGACTGGCCACGGTCGTTGGCAAACCCGACGGCCCAGCAATCGCGATACGAATTCCATCGAGTTGCTCCAAGAAGTCCTTGCAGGCCGCCGGATGCACCGAGCTTAAGCGAACCGAAGACTCCCGAGCCAGGGCCAGCAAGCCAGGAGGAACCTCCCCGAGAAGGACCGGAGCCACCTCGACGGAGGCCAAACCACTCCCTTCCTGGAGCACGGACCACTTCCAGGCCTGATTGCCGAGATCCACCAGCAGAGTCGAAGCCAAGGGACTCAGGGCCGAGGTAGCAGGT
>CAYXFZ010000043.1:19129-20182 GCA_964464385.1 uncultured Planctomycetales bacterium | reverse complement strand
GAGGAGATCATCAGCTAGGGCAAGTTTCAAATCGGGCGGGGCCACCACGACCACCGTGGAACCCAGTTCAAAGTGACCCAACTCTTCGCCGGCGTGGAGCTGGGGTTGGGGTTGAAAACTACGGGAGCCGGGGACCAAGGGGGGCAAGCCAAGCCCCGAATCGAAGCGAAAGCACATGCGGCCAACGTTCATAGCGCCGACAAAAAGGAGGGCAAAGGGGCGATTTTGAGAATCGCGGCAATGCAGAATGACCCGGCGGTTTTGGATTAAGACCCGGTGGTTGGGCCGAACCAACTCAGGATCCACCGGCAGGAGATCCCCTTTTTGAGTCCAAGCCGATTCCACCACCATGCTGCAAGGGGCGTGGTAGCGGTGGTAATCCCGGGGGGAGAGATAAATTTGGGTGCATTGATAACCGCGGTAGCGGGCCAAATCCGCGCCGGGCAGCAACTCTGCCATCCCGTAGGGCGCACCCTTGATCCAAAGGGCCCCTTCGGCCTCAAAGACCTGGGAGTCCACGACTCGACCATCCGCCGGCGAGAACCAACCGCCCCACGACCTATCCAAGGGCCGGGAATCCCTTGGCAGAGGGCGGGCGAAGAGATCCAAAAAACAGCGATAGTCCCGCAAGGAACCGGGAATGCTCTGAGGATCCATGCCCAGGCGAGTCCTCAACCAACCCCACAAGGGAGATCGGAGCCAAACCGGGATGGGGAGGCGGCAAAGTGCGCCGGCACAACGCGAACCCAATCGTCGCGGAAAGCCAGGCAGGAGGACCAGGGATCGGAGGTCGGCCAAGGGCGGACCATCCTATACTTCCGAGCAATCCCCCCATGCCCGAGTCCGCTCTTCATGCGCTGGTCCTTGCCGGCGGCGATTCCACCCGCATTCGGACGGGTGGTCCCAAGGCACTTCTTGATCTATGCGGGCGCCCCTTGCTGGATTGGGTTCTCTCTGCGGCCACGGAAGCAACTTCGGGGGATCGCGTCTTGGTGGTTGGCTCCAAGCACCAACAAGAAATCGAATCTTGGCTGAAGGGTTCCCCGTACACCG
>CAYXFZ010000043.1:8342-19119 GCA_964464385.1 uncultured Planctomycetales bacterium | reverse complement strand
GCGAACGGTCCTGCAAACGGAACCGAATGGAACCGGGGATGCCGTACATTGCGGCTTGGCCGCCCTGCCCGACGAGGGTCGCGTTCTCATTCTTTGTGGAGACACCCCACTCTTGCAAGCTTCTACTTTGGGTGCACTTGCGGATGCCGAAGGCGGCGCTTTGTTGACCACGGACATGAGTGATCCCACGGGGTATGGTCGCATCATTCGTGACGAAGAGAATGCCCTGACTGAAATCATAGAGGATGCGGACTGTGACGAGGCCACTGCCGCGATCCAGGAGATCAATGCGGGGGTATATCTTCTGCCCATTGATCTCATCAAAAAAGCGGTCGCGGATTTGACTTCCAACAATGCCCAAGGCGAGCTTTATCTCACCGATGCTGTTCTAGCCACCTTGGATGTGACCCAAGGATCCATCATTCATCTGCAAGATGGCGAGGACGAAATTCTTGGGGTGAACACTTTGCTGGACCATGTCCAAGCCCGCGCCATTTTGGCCGAACGGATTCTCTTGCAACACTTGGATCATGGAGTCGTGATCGACGACCCGGCCAGCACCTTCATTGAAGATGGTGTTGACTTGGCTCCAGGTGCTCGCATCTTGCCCTTTTCCGTCATCCGCGCTGGTTGCAAGATCGGTGCTGGTTGCACCGTGGGTCCCTTTTCTCATCTGCGTCCGGGGACTGTCCTCGAGGAAGGCGCCGAGGTCGGCAACTTTGTCGAGACCAAGAAAGCTCACTTGGGGCCTGGCGCCAAGGCCAAACACTTGAGTTATCTGGGTGACACCACAATTGGTGCTCGGGCCAATATTGGTTGCGGCACCATCACTGCCAATTGGGACGGCCGCAACAAACACCGGACTGAAATTGGTGAACGGGCTTCCATCGGTTCGGGCAGCATTCTGGTCGCCCCAGTTCGGGTGGGTGCTCGCGCTAAAACTGGCGCCGGTGCCGTGCTTCCGGCCAATCATGATGTGGCGGACGACCAGGTTGTCCTTGGTGTGCCTGCCCGCCCCCTTCCCACTCCCTCACAAGAATCCCACGATTAACCATGGTGATCACTGACGGTCGTTTCAAGCTACTTTCCGGGACTTCCCATCCTGCTCTCGCGCGTGACATCGCCGCCGCATTGGACATGCCCTTGACTGCCGCCCACATCGGCCGGTTTCCCGACGGCGAAATTGACATCAAGATCAATGAGGATATTCGCGGAGGTGATGTCTTCGTGATTCAATCGACCTGTCCTCCGGTCAACGAGGCCATTGTCGAACTTGCTCTGCTGACGGACTGCTTGACCCGGGCCAGTGCCGCGCGCATTACTGCTGTTGTGCCCTACTTTGGCTATGCGCGAAAAGACCGAAAAGATGAGGGGCGTGTGCCCATTTCGGCCAAGGCGATTGCCAACCTTTTGATCAGCACCGGCATCCATCGGCTTTTGACCATTGATCTGCATGCCCAACAAATTCAAGGCTTTTTCGACATTCCTGTGGATCACCTTTGGGCTCGCTACACCCTTGAACAGGGGGCGCCCGGGCTCGATTCGTCCAACTTGGTGATTTGTTCTCCGGATGTGGGGGGAGTCAAATTGGCCCGGGCTTGGGCGCGCTCCCTGGATGTCCCCTTGGCAATCGTGGACAAGCGTCGAACCGGGGCGGATTCCGTCGTGATGGAGAACATCATTGGCGAAGTGGCCGGAAAAGACATCCTTCTTGCTGATGACATGATCTCCACCGCAGGCACGATTACCGAGGCGGCTCGAATCCTGAAGGAGAAGGGGGCCGAAAAAATCTCCATCGCGGCCACTCACCCGGTCTTCTGTGGTCCTGCCGTGGAAAGACTCAACCAAGCACCGGTGGATGCCATCTACGTTTGCGATACAATCCCCCTTCGCGGTGACCTCCCCGACCGCTTGCAAGTCGTTTCGGTAGCCCCCATGTTGGCCCGCGCGATTTCCCGCATTCATAAGGAAGAATCCGTCAGTTCCCTCTTCGAAGACTGATCCCTGTTCCCATGCAACTCCTCCAATCCCAACCCCGAACCTCTTCCGGCACTCGCGCCTCCTGGGCCCATCGTGCCGCCGGCCGCATTCCCGCCACCATTTGTGGCCAGGGAGAAGGTCCTGAGCATTTCACGCTGAATCTCCCCGAATTTGAGACTGTCCTTCGCCACCACGAACGTGTTCTGGACATCGAGTTGTCCACCGGCAAGCAACGCGCTCTGATTCAAGAGGTGCAGTACGACCACTTGGGCGACACCATTTGTCATATTGATTTTTTGCGGCTTGTCATCGGTCAGAAAATCGAGGTGGAGGTTCCCTTGGAATACATCGGCCATGCCAAGGGGCAAGCCACCGGTGAATTGGTCAAGATGCTCAACGACATTCCTGTCAACGATTTGGACGTGGATGAATCCATCACCGTGGGGGACTTGGTGTTCCCCGAGGGGGTGGAATCGGTTTTACCTCCTGAAGATGTAGTCTGTACCATCAAACTGCGGGCCGAAGAGCCCGAAGAAGAGGCAGAGGCCCCGGCCGAGGGTGAATCCTCCGAGCCCGAGGTCATTGGCAAAACGGGTACTGAGGGTGACGATGCTTCTTCCGGCTCTGGTTCCGACGCAGGTTCCGGCTCCGAAGGAGAGTCCTAGCCCGTCTGATCGGGCACTGCTACCATGTCCGACCCTGTTTCGGCCTCTGAGCCTCAGAATTCTGATCTGCAGGGTCTTCGGTTGGTGGTGGGGCTCGGGAATCCAGGCTCGAACTACCAGGGCAGCCGCCACAATGTCGGCTTTGATGCCCTCGATCTTTTGGCGCGGCGTCTCGGAGCTTCTCCGGCTCCCTTTCCTGCTCAGGGTTCTTCGGTGGGTCGCCTTTGGCAATCCCCCGAGGCTACTTTTGCCTTTCTGTGGCCCACTCTCTTCATGAATCGTTGTGGCATTGCGGTTGCTCAGGCTCTCCAGGAATTGGCGATGACTCCCGCCTCCATGCTCGTCGTGACAGACGATTACCACCTCCTTTTGGGAGCGCTTCGGCTTCGGTCGGAGGGCAGTTCCGGTGGCCACAATGGCCTCCTCTCCATTGAGGAATCGTGTCAGACCCGGTCTTTTCCGCGTCTCCGCATCGGTGTCGGGGATCCCGGATCCGATTCGGTGGATTTCGTTCTTTCACCCTTCCGTCGCGCCGAAGAGGCCGTCATTGAGGAAACTCGGATGACCGCGTCCTGGGCGCTGGAAGATTGGATTCGAGGTTCTTCTCTAGAGGAACTTCAAACTCGTTACAACCGCCGATCGCCCCAGGCGGAGTCTGCGCAGGATGAACTGCAGGGCTGAACCGGTAGGACCGGAATGGCACCCATGGAAAACACACAAACACACTACTACCAAGCCATGTTCCTCCTGGACAACCAGGAAGTTCGGGAACACGGTTTTAATGCGGTTCGAGATCAGGTCCGCACCGTTCTTGAAAAGCACGGCCTGACGGTCCATGTCCTCCGCCTTTGGGGCGAGCGACCCTTGGCCTATCGCGTCGGCAGTCGCAAACGCGCGACCTACCTCCTGGGTTGGCTGGAGGGTTCCGGTGGATCTGCCAACGCCGCCAAGGCGGATTTCTACTTGGTGGGTCCGGTCTTTCGTTTGCTCTTCGGTCAAGTGGATTCCATTCCCGAGGAAGAAAAAGCTCTGGGAATCGAGGAAATCGCGGATTCCGACGTGGTGATCCCCGAAGAGTTGCCCGATCTCGTCGAGGAAGAGCCCTATGTGGAGCCGGAATCGGAACAGAAGTTGACCGATGCGCCGGAGGAAGACGCCGAATCGGAGTCCAAGGAGGAGTCCACCGAAGAGTCCAAGGAAAAGTCCAAGGAGCAGGCTCCTGAAACCGAGGCCGAAGCAGAAACGGCCGCAACGCCCGAAGAGGCTTCCTCATGAGCAACAAGGAATACCAAGATTTTGATTACAAGGATACGGAGACGCTGGAACGTTTCTTGTCTCAGTCCGGCCAGATTCATGGTCGTCAAAAGACCAACCTGTCCGCCCGCGAACAGCGCTCCCTCACGCGTGCCATCAAGAAGGCTCGTTTCCTCGCCCTTCTTCCCTACACCCACGGATGAAAAAGCGCCTCATTCTTCGCCAGGATGTATCCGGCCTTGGTTTTACCGGGGACGTCGTGGAAGTGTCTGTTGGGCATGCTCGCAACCTTCTGATCCCCCGTGGCCTGGCTTGGCCCTGGAGCCAGGATGCCGAACTTCGCTTGGCCAATGCCAAGGTGGAGGCCGACGCCCGCCGCGAGGTTCTAGAAGCCGAATGGACCGCCCTGGCACAACGCCTGGACGGTATCCAACTCACGTTCGAGGAGACCGCCTCCGTTGAGGGCGCCTTGTTCGGATCCGTGACCGCTGGTCGCATTGCCGAGTCCCTCCAGGCCCAAGGCTTGGAAGTGGAAGAACGGCACATTCGCTTGGGTGAGCCGATTCGGCATACCGGCGAACACTCTGTGCCTGTGCATATTTTTGGAGACATCAAGACCTCCATCCTCGTCTGGGTTCTACCTAAGGGTGGCGCCCCGGTCGCCGACCCTCTTGCCGATCCTCTTGAGGATTCCGTAGCCGAGGAGATCGTTGGGAAGGAGGTCCCAGAAGGTGCCCAATCGGCACCTCCCTTGGAAGATCACTAAAGTCATTCGGGGCGGGTTCCATCCTCTCGCCCCAGCGGCTACTCTGGGATTCCCATGACGGATCAGGCTCTCCTGCAGAATCAATTGCCCTTCGATCTCGAGGCCGAGAAGTCGGTTTTGGGCAGTTTGTTGCGGGATCCTCAGTCCGCGGCCGATATTTCGGCCACCCTGAATCCGGACGATTTTTATACGCCACGCCACCGGGAACTTTTCCAAATTTGCCTGGATTTGGATTCTCGTTCGGCTGGCGCCGCCGATTCCGTCACGGTTGCCCATGAAATCGAGCGGCGTGGGCGTGAGGAGGCCCTTGGCGGCCGAGCCTATCTCAAAGAGATCATGCTCACCGTTCCTTCGCTGGCCTTTCTGGAAAATCACATCAAAATTGTTCGCGACACGGCCATCCGTCGTGCTCTTTTGCGGGCGGCCGAGGGCATTCAACGACAAGTGGCCGAGGGCAAGGATGACATTCAAGAGGTCTTGAGTCAGGCCGAACGTGAGGTCTATGCCGTCGGGGATCGCTTGGTGGAAGGCAATTTGTTCTCTTCCCGCGAATTAGTGGAGCAGAACCTGGAAAATCTTCTGCGCTCCGGTGGCGGCGAGGACAGCATGTCCACCGGCTTCACCGATCTGGACGAGAAACTGGGCTTCCGTGCCGGCGACTTGGTCGTCTTGGCCGCGCGTCCTTCCATGGGCAAAACCGCCTTTGGGTTGAACATTGCAGAGCGGGTTACCTTGGGCGGTAGCCCGACCCTTCTCTTTTCCTTGGAAATGCCGGCCGAGCAGATTCTCATGCGAATGATTTCTTCTCTTGCCCGGGTCAAGCATGACAAATTGCGGCGCCGCCGCTTGGATCAGGTGGACGAACAAAGGGTCATTATGGCGGCGGACAAAATTTCCGCCGCACCCCTTTGGATTGACCACAGTTCCATGCCCTCTCTGGCCGAAATCCGAGCCAAGGCCCGTCGTCTCAAACGAGAAGTTGGCCTCAAGTTGGTTGTCCTGGATTATCTCCAGCTCATGTCTGTTCCTCGGGTCGAGAGTCGGCAACAAGAGATCTCCATCATTTCTCGTTCCCTCAAGGGAATGGCGCGGGAATTGGGTATTCCGGTCCTGGCCCTGGCCCAGCTGAATCGCAAAGCAGAGGACCGCTCCGATCACCGACCCATGCTTTCTGATTTGCGGGAATCCGGGGCCATCGAACAGGACGCCGACCTTGTCATGTTGCTTTACCGAGAGGATTACTACAAGGGTGCGGAAAGTGAAAGAGCGGGTTTGACCGACGTTTTAGTGGCTAAAAACCGGCACGGGTCCACCGGAGATTTCACTTTGCGTTTCACTAGCGAGATCATGCGGTTCGAAAATTTCATGGCTGAACCGCAGGTCGAACCGGCCATTTGATTTGATCGCTTCACTTTTGCTTGCCTTCACTGGGCCCCTTTGCTCGCCCTCGTGTTTGCTCTTGCCCGCTGCGTCCGGTCAGGAACCCGTAGTCTCTGATTTGGTGGAAGAAATCGTGATCGTCGGCGCAGGTTCCCAGGAAGAGGAAATCCGCAAGGCATTGCGTACTCAGGTTGGTCATCCTTTGGATGCCAATACTGTGCGGCGAGACCAAGAATGGTTGTGGAAACGGCGCCGCGTGTTGGTGGAAGCGGTTCGAACCCGTGTTTTGCCGTCTGGGGGGCTGCGCGTCGCATTTCATGTCAGCATGGCGGAAACCGTCCAACGATTGGTGTTCCGTGGCAATGAGGAATTTGACCGCCAAGAACTTTTGGCTGCCCTTGGCCTCAGCGAAGCCCAGGTCATTGATGTCACGCAAATGGATGCTGTTGCCGAGGATGTTGCCAGGAAGTACCGTCGTGAGGGATGGTTTCATGTGGAAGTCCATCCCGTTTTGGAAACGGATCCACAGCAACTCGTGTTGCAAATCCAAGAGGGCCCCCTCGTTCGCATCGGCTCCGTGGATTTCGTTGGCAATGCTGGCCTTCCCTCTTCGACACCCTTTGGAATCGGTTCTAGTCTGACGGGGGTGATGGATTTGGGTGATGGATGGCTCGTTTTTCCAGGCTCAGTTTATTCCGAGGCCGCTGTTCAACGTGACCTCGTTGCCCTGGAATCTCTTTACCACGATTTTGGTTGGCTGGATGCTCGGGTGACCGTGGAATCCTCGGATTTTTTCCGCTCACGAAAGGATCGCGTAGCGCTGGTTCTTCGAGTGGTGGAAGGCCCTCTTTACCGGGTGGCTTCCATTCGAGTTCAGGCCGATGATGGTCAGGAACTTTTGTATTCGGAACAGGAACTATTGACAGTCATTGGCCTTGCTCCCGGGGATCCTTACGAGGCATCTCGTCTGGCTGCTGACCAATCGGCCTTGCGTCGCTTTTATGGGTCCCGCGGTCATCCTGCGGCGGTGTTCTCCAATGGAGATGCCGTCGATTTCTTCGCCTTTTGTCCTCCCGACGGCAAACCTAAAATTCTGACCACTCCGGACACGCACGAGGTTGCAGTCGTCTATGGGATTCGTGAGGGCATTCCGATGCGGATTCGTCGCGTTCTGATTACGGGCAATCGACAGACCAAGGATGCTGTCATACGGCGGCAGATTGAATTGGAGCCGGGGGATCTAGCGGATAGCGACAAGGCTCTGAGGGCCTGGCGTCGCTTGATTGGTTTGGGTTGGTTTCGGGATTCCCAATCCGGCCAGCCCTTTGTGGATTGGCGATTTCTGCAAACTGACCGGCCCGAGTGGGTGGACCTTCGTTTCGAAGTGGAAGAAGGGCAAACCGGAAACTTACTTTTTGGAGGTGGTATCAACAGCAACTTTGGGCCTTTTCTGTCCATCAATTTACAAAAGGAGAACTTCGATCTGACTCGCCTCCCTTCCTCTTGGGGATCCACGCTCTCGGAAATTTTGGACGGCCGCGCATTTACAGGGGGCGGGCAGACCTTGCGTATTTCTGCCGCTCCTGGCAGTCAATTTAGCACCTACTCCTTGCGTTTTACCGAGCCGGACCTCTTTTCCGATCATGTGAATCGTGTTTCCTTCTCGATGGGCGGATCCAGCAACTTCCTTTATCTTCGAACTCACGAAGAGGTTCGGGGTGGAGGAAACATTCGCTTGGGCCGAAATTTCGGCCGCCATTTTAGCGTTTGGGGTGGCCCGGAATTCCAATCCACCGATTTGCGCAATCCCGACTCCGGGGCTCCCCAGGTTTTCTTGGATTCCTTGGGACCTCACACTACCCAAGGCGTCTCTTTCGGTTTCACTTGGGATACCATTGCCGACCCGTTTTCGCCGGTTGACGGGCACGTTCTCAAGGTCGGCCATCGCCGATTGGGCGGCCCCTATGGTGGTGACTGGTCCTTTCATGCCACCGACGTTGCCGCTCAAAAGCACATTCCCTTGGGTCAGGATTCCCGGGACCGTCCTTGGGTCCTTTCCTTGGCGGGACGCTGGGGGCAGGCACGACCGCACGGACCCTTGACCGAAATCCCTTATCCGAGTCGGTATTTTTTGGGTGGACGTGGCTCTCTCCGGGGGTTTGATTATCGGGGAGTTGGACCCATTCAAAATGGCTTCTCCTTAGGTGGGGATGATGTTTGGAATGCCACTGCGGAATTCCGCTTTCCCATTCTTTCTTCTCGGGTACGGGACAGCATCGCTGAAACGGAATACCTTCGTGGGGCCGTTTGGCTGGATGCGGGTGCTCTCGGCTCCTTGGGGAATTTTTCTTCTCCCCGTATGGCTGCTGGATTTGGCATTCGTTTTCGTATGCCCTTCATGCCCCAACTTCCTCTGTCTCTCGACTTCGGCTGGCCTTTGCAGGATGAATTCGGGGACAATCATCAGATCATGGCTTTCAGCCTTGGAGAATTCATTCGATGAAGCTTCCTCGCCCCATTCTGTTCGCTCTTCTTCTTTTGCTCGGATTCGCGCTCGGTTCAGGACTCTCGGCATCTTCCCAAAATCGAGCATCCACGGATTCCGTTCGCTATGTGGATGTGCAGCGTTGTTTGGACGGCTGGTCCTTGATCCAAACCGAGATGAAAACTCTCAGCGAAGAATTTACCGTCAAATGGAACGACTTTCGAGTTCGTGAAACCTCCCTGAAGGATCGCGAAAATGAGATTGCCATTCTCGACCCCGCCTCCGAAGAATATTCCTCGGCAGTGTTCCAGATTGAAGGGCAACGTGCCGAGATGGATCGAGAACGTCGTTTTGTTGCCGACCGGCTGCAAGAGCGCAAAGTTCGTTTGCTTCTGCAAGGTTGGCAGTCGGTCCAAGATGCCGCCGCCGAACTTGCGATCCGTGAGGGGTGGTCGGCCGTAGTCACCATTCCTCAAGCCTTGTCTCTTGCTCCCGAGAACTTGGTCGCACAAGCGGAAACCCTCTCCTTCCGTTCCGTCCTCTGGACCCATCCAGACCACGACGTTACAGATGCAGTTTTGAGCCATCTGAACGCTCGCAATTGAATCAGTTGCTCTGTTCCGTCCGCTTCGTTCCAATCTTGCAATGGCCCGCAACCAACGCAGCCTAAAGACTACCGTCGAATTTGATGGGGTCGCCCTTCATTCGGGCGAAGATGTCTCTGTTCAGGTTGAACCTGCTCCCCCCGGCCACGGGATTGTCTTTCGTCGGTCCGACTTGGATGACCCCGAGGACGTCCCCGCTCTCCCTGATTTTCTCGTCCGGTCTGGCAAACGTACGGTTCTTCGGCGGGGTAGTTCTGAGGTTGGCATGGTGGAACATCTCCTCGCCGCTGCTCATGGCCTTTGTTTGGACAATCTCATCGTGCATGTTCGTGGCCCTGAGCTGCCTGGCTTTGACGGGTCGGTGGCCCCCTATGTGGAACACTTGCAGAAAGGTGGAGTTGCAGAGACGCGGGATCCGCAACCTGTTTTGGAATTGGAGGAACCTCTGCATGTTCGGGACGGCGAAACGGAGTTGATCGCTCTTCCACCCACAGGGTCCGGTCTTCGTCTCCGTTATCTGCCGGAGTATCCCGAGGGGGTGGATGCTTCACCGGTCCTCTTTGATTTCGAAAACGACGATTTCGTTTCCGACTTGGCTCCAGCGCGCACCTTCGTCCGCGCCGAAGACGTGGAATCCTTGCTGGCCCAAGGTTTTGGTAAAGGGGCCAGTGCCGACAACACCTTGGTTTTAGGTGGCCCCGAGGTGCCCGAGTTTCGTCTCCCATGTGAGCCAACGCGGCACAAACTTTTGGACCTTTTCGGTGATCTTTCCCTGCTTGGTGCGGACTTGCACGCAGATGTGATCGCCGTTCGGAGTGGTCATTCCCTCAACCACGAAATGGTTCGGGAACTCCGTTCTCTACTGGACTCGGCCCAAGCTACGGGTGAGGATGCTCCCGAGGGGATTTACGGGATTCGGGAAATCCAACGAGTGATTCCCCATCGTTACCCCTTCCTGCTCGTGGATCGAGTTGTTGAATTGGATGGCACTAGGCGCGCCGCCGGCATCAAGAATGTCACCATCAACGAGCATTTTTTTCAGGGGCACTGGCCGGATCATCCGGTGATGCCCGGAGTCCTGCAATTGGAGGCGATGGCTCAGCTGGCCGGAATTTTGTTGCTACGTCGTCTGGAACACGCTGGGAAAATTGCGGTTTTGGCCTCCATTGACAAAGTGCGCTTTCGCGGTTCCGTGGTGCCAGGGGATCAATTGCGCATCGAAGTGGAAACGCTTCGCAGCGGGCGCGCTCGCGCACAAGTAGTGGGGACGACTAAAGTAGGCCGCCGACTCGCTGCCGAGGCCACGCTTTCCTTCGCTCTCGTTGATGCCTGAAATCCATGTCCACCCAGATTCACCCCACGGCTGAAATTGCTCCTGGCGCCGAATTGGACCCAGATGTTGTCATCGGTCCCTTTTGTTGGGTCGGATCCCAGGTGCGAATTGGCCGAGGCACCGTGCTCGGGCCTCACGTTGTGGTGCAGGGCCGGACAACGATTGGTGAGGACAACCGTTTCGTCGCTCAGTGTTCCATTGGCGGCCTGCCCCAGGACTTGAAATATGCTGGCGAAGAATCCTCCTTGGTGCTCGGTGATCGGAATGTTGTCCGCGAATTCGTCACCAGCAACATTGGCACCGCTGCCG
>CAYXFZ010000043.1:0-8332 GCA_964464385.1 uncultured Planctomycetales bacterium | reverse complement strand
CGGGTCCTGGGTGACCACGATCGGCAGTGACAATTTGTTGATGGCTTGCGCTCATGTGGCCCATGACTGTGCCCTCGAAGACGAAATTATCCTCGGCAACAACGTGCTCCTTGCTGGCCATGTGCGCGTGGAATCTCGTTCTATTATTTCTGGTGGGGCCGCCATCAATCATTTCGTTACCGTTGGCACCATGGCCATGGTGGGAGGAATGGCCCGGGTCGTGAAGGACGTGGCTCCTTATATGGTTCTGGAGGGATCCCCGGCCCGCGTCCGTGGTGTGAATTTGGTGGCCTTGCAGCGGCGTGAGGTGGATCCGGAAACGATCTCCCAATTGCGGGATGCCTGGCGGCGCCTCTTTGGGGAAGACACACCGGTGGCCCTCGCCATCCAGGAAATCGAAGCGCGGGGCAACCTTCGGCCTGAGGTCGCTAGGCTCATTGCCTTCCTGCGGGATATGGAGCGGGGGTACCAAGGCCGCTATCGCGAATCTTTGCGGCGACCCTCGGCCCAGAGTTAATGAACGATTTGCGGGCCTGTGTGGTCGGCGTCGGTCATCTGGGCCGACACCACGTGCGCATTCTTTCTGAGTTGCCGGGCGTGGAGCTCGTGGCCTTGGTGGAATTGAACGAGTCCCTTGGCAGGGCCATGGCCGATCGTCTGGGATGTGCTTGGCGCGGCGAAACCGGCGATCTTGCCGAGCAAGTGGATTTTGCCGTGATTGCGGTGCCGACGATTCACCATCGCGAATGTGCTCTTCCCTTTTTGCAGGCCGGTAAGGCCGTGCTCATTGAAAAACCCATGGCCCCGGATCCGGAAACTTGCCGTCAAATTTTGGCTGATGCCGAGGCCGGAGGTGCCATGGTAGGTGTTGGGCATGTGGAACGATTCAACCCAGCTGTTCGTCGCGCCATGGAATTGGGTATTCAGCCGCGGTTTATCGAGGCCCATCGTCTTGCCCCCTACTCCTTTCGTTCCGCCGATGTTGGCGTCATCTTGGATCTCATGATCCACGATTTGGATTTGGTTTGTGCTTGGACGGGGGAGTTGCCCGAGTCGGTCGATGCCGTTGGGGGCAAGACCCTTTCGTCCACCGAGGACATTTGCTCAGCGCGCTTGCGTTTTCCTTCCGGAGCTGTGGCCAATCTCACCGCTTCGCGGCTCTCATTGAAACCGATGCGTCGCTTCCGAGTCTTTGGCCCCGACAGTTACATTTCTGTGGACAGTCAGGAGGGTTATGCTCTGTTGGTACAAAAGGCATCCAATTTCGATGAGGAGGCCGTGGCTCGGGCCGCTCAGTCGGAGAATCCAGCCGCTGCCTTTCAGAGTTTGTTGCATTCCGAGGAATTGTCTTTGGATGACGATGAACCCCTGCGAGCTGAACTGTGTGCATTTATGGAGGCCGTGGGTTCTGGCCAAGCTCATGAAGTGAGTGGGGAAGATGGCCTGAGGGCGGTGGAAATTGCCCAGAGAGTTTCCAATGCCATGGGAGACTCCTGTTGGGAGGCCTAAAAGCGATTTCCAAGAGAAATCAGTCAAAATAAGCCTTCAGCTAGGGTTTTTGTGTCGGATACAATGGGGTCGTGCGGAATCTGCCCGCTCTCCTTACCGTCCTCTTGCTGCTCTTGCCGAGTGGTTTGGGGGCCGTCGTATTTCCGCCTGAAACCTGCGCGAATTCGGCCATGGCCATGGAGATGCTGTGTTGCTGTCAACACCAGGCGAATCCGGCTGAGCAAGCGGGTCCCTTCTTAGAAAGGAAATGCTGCTGTGCGGTAGATGGCCCTGAGGCTCCTGCCCAAGATCCGGCCCCGGTTCGTTTCTCAGCCCAGGAATCGTTTGAGTTGGGTTCTTGGCTGGATGGTGCAGAGGAGGCGGTTGCCATTCCGCAGGACTTTGTAGCTCCCGCCCATCTTCGGGTTGAGGGTCCGCCGCGCGCGTTGACCTTGCCCTTGTTTTTGCTTTTCCAGCGTTTCGTCATTTGAGCGCATAGGTTTGTGCCGGTTCCGTGCCGCCCTTGGGCGGTTGGCCCCGGTTGTTCTCCCGTCCGGTTCGTCCGGTGACCTGTGTTCTTGCTTGAATCGTTGAAACCATGGAAATCAAAAACTTCGTGCTCCCTGCCCTGATGGTCAGCTTGGGGGCGGCCTGCCAAAGTCCGTCCCGATTGCCGACCCAGTCCCCCGTCCTGCCCCCGAAGATTCCAGCTTCGGCGGCCATCCCTTGGTCTCCCGCCGAGGGCCTTCCTGTTCTTTTACGCCGGGCGGAGACTTCCAGTCCCTCCGTTCGCATTGCCTTCCTTGCTTGGCAAGCGGCCTTGGCCCGAGTCCCGCAAGTCACGGCCCTGCCGGACCCCTGGCTGACCCTGGGTGGCTTTTTGCATTCCGTAGAGACCCGCACGGGTCCCATGGCGGGAAGAATGGGGGTGACCCAAGCCATTCCTTGGCCCGGCAAACTTCTTCTTGCCGGCCAACGCGCCGCCACTCTTGCGGAAGTAACTCGCATGGAGGTGGAAAGCGCCCGCTTGCAGGCCCGCCGCAGTTTTCTGCGGAACTGGACGGAGCGGGTCCATCTGGAAGAGGCGCAGTCCATCCTTGCCGCGCAAGTCCTGCTCCTGGAACAAATGGAGGGCGTTGCTCTCCGCTTGTATGAAACCTCTCGAGTCCCTCAGGCGGATGTTCTTCGAGCACAAGTCGAAATCTTGGAGATGGTGGATCGCTTGGCCTCTTTGCGCCAACGCCAAGACCCCTTGGTTGCGGCCCTGGAAGCTTCCTTGGGGCAATCTCTGGAGGTCCCGGCTTCTTGGCGCGATCTTCCGTTTCTGGATGCCATGGATTTGCTTCCTTGGCACGAGTTGCGGCCCCTTTTCTTGGAATTTTCTCCCGACTTGGTGGGCCTCCAAGCACGAATCCGGGCCGCGGAAGTTGGAAGTCGCATGGCCGACCTTGCTGCTTTCCCCAACTTTTCGGTGGGCGCGGACTGGACCTGGATTGGTTCTGGGAATTCCTCCCTGCCGGACGCCGGACAGGATGCCTTCGCGCTTTCCGTCGGTGTTCAAATTCCCTTGCAAAGGGGTCGCATTCGGGGTGCCCGAGACCAATCCCACGCCGAAGAACGGCAGGCATCCGAACTGCTCCAGCGACACCAATGGGATCTTTTGGCCACCTTGCAGACTGCCCTGAGCGGGCATGAGGATGCATCTCGTCGAGTTGGCTTGTTTGCAACCCAACTCCTTCCCAAGGCTGAGCAAACCTGGCAAGCCACCCTCTCTGCATACCAATCGGGCCAAGCCACTTTTCAGGATGTGTTGGATTCGGTTCGCGTGGTGCTGGACTTTCGCTTGGCCGCCGCTCGCGCCGCAGCCGATTCCGCCCTGGCCTTTGCCGATCTCAACGGCCTCCTTCCTGTTGCTTTTCTGACCCCGGACCGCTCCCAATCATGACTTCCATTCTGCCATTCATTCCTCGTCCTCTCCTTCTGGTCTTGTTGATCTTGGTTGGATTCTTCGTGGGTCGCTGTAGTGCTCCGGATTTTTCTGGCACTGAACCGTCCGCCCACCCCAACCCATCCGCAAGTCCGACCCTTTGGACTTGCTCCATGCATCCCTCGGTGCAAGCGCCCAAAGTAGGAGATTGTCCGATCTGTGGCATGGATCTGATTCCATTGGAGATCGGGAGCGTCGATTCTCAGATCCCGCAAAACTCACTTCTCTTGGCAAGCGGGCAAAAGGCCCTAGCTGGTATCCGTACCGTTCCTGTACTTCGCACCGAAGCCACTCATGACCTGAGCCTGGTGGGCAAGTTGGTCGTGCAAGAAACTTCTCTTGCCACTCTTTCCGCTTGGGTGAGTGGTCGGTTGGATCGCCTGCATGTGGACTTCACGGGACAGACGGTGCGGCAAGGGGATCCCTTGGCCGAGATTTATTCTCCCGAACTTTTTCCAGCTCAAGAGGAATGGATTCTTGCCCATGCAGCGGTGCAGCGCCTGCCTGATTCACCGGATCCCAGTTTGAGAAAAATGGCAGGAGCCACGGTTCTCGCGGCGGCAAAAAAATTGGAGTTGTTGGGCGTCTCCGAAATTCAAATGGAAGAAATCCTGGCCCGCGGCGTGCCCACGGAGCGACTGACCCTTTTTGCTCCTTTGGGAGGGACAGTTCTTCAGCGCCATGCGGTTGTGGGACAATATGTGCAAGAGGGAGATGCTCTCTTCACGATTGCCAATCTGGAACATTTGTGGCTGGAGATGGATGCCTACGAATCTGATCTTCCTTGGCTTCAACTTGGGCAAGATGTTCTTTTTGAGGTCGAAGCTTGGCCCGGTGAATCCTTCTCTGGAAAAATCAGTTTTTTGGACCCGGTCCTGGATGCTCTTTCCCGCACGGTACGAGTGCGGGTAGAAGTCGCGAATCCGTCGGGTCGCTTGCGTCCTCATATGTTTGTGCGTGCCCGAGTCCAAGCCCCAATTCTGGACTCCAAGGGGGAACTGCCCCTGTTGATCCCGGCCTCTTCTCCTCTGCTCACCGGCAAACGGGCCCTGGTCTTCGTTGAACTTCCTGGGCAGGAGCAGAACGGAGCCTCAATCTTCCAGGCCCGGGAAGTGGTGCTGGGGCCGCGGGCCGGAGAGATGTTCGTAGTTCAAAAGGGCCTGGAAGAAGGGGACCGGGTCGTCATGCGAGGGGCCTTTACCTTGGATAGTGAATTTCAACTGCAAGGCAAGCAATCCATGATGGCCCCCCAAGGCCCCATGTCTGCGGCCCCGCCCACCTTTCTCCGAGCTGTGGGGGAGGTGTTGTTGGTCGCCGCGTCACTGGGAGAGTCGTTGGCAGCGGATGATTGGAGTGCCTCCCAAAAGAAAGCCTTGGCAGTGTCCGAATCCTTGGCTTTGATTCCCGAGGAAGAAGCGGTTCCTGCAGCTGCCGCCCTGCTCAATCCAATGCGAGCCGCGGCCTTGGCCGCCAGTCGAGCAGAGGATATTGCGGCCATGCGCTTGGAATTCCGGGCCCTGCAAATCCCCTTGATTCAATTGGTCACGCACTTCGGTTTCTTGGGATTGGATCGTGAAATGGCCGTGTTTCATTGCCCCATGGCCTTTGGCGAGGGCGCGGACTGGGTGGACTTCCATGGTGACGCCGTCCGTAATCCGTATTACGGGGCGAGCATGCTCGCTTGCGGAAAGGAAGTTCGAACGCTTGTTGGCCTCGACCCTCAGCCCACGAAGTGAACATGGAGCGCCTTCTCAAGTTTATGTTGCGGGAGCGATTGCTGGTGGGGATGTTCCTGGCCGCAATCGTATTCGGCGGTCTGGTCGTGTCCCCGTTTTCTAGTCCGAAGGATGGTGGTTTGCTACCCCACTTTCCCATTGCGGCGGACGCAATTCCAGATCTTGGTGAAAACCAACAGATTGTTTTCACCCCTTGGTCCGGAAACTCCCCACGCGACGTAGAAGATCAAGTGACCTATCCGCTCACGGTGGCCTTGTTGGGCCTACCCGGTGTGCGCACGATTCGCTCCCATAGTATTTTTGGTCTGAGTTCGATTTACATCATTTTCGAGGAGTCCATTGATTTCTATTGGGCGCGGTCCCGCATTTTGGAAAAGTTGAACAGTTTGTCCTCTTCCACCCTTCCGCTGGATGTGCAGCCCACCTTGGGGCCCGATTCCACTGGTCTTGGTCAAGTGTTTTGGTACACCCTGGAGGGCCAAGATGCGAACGGGAATCCTGTCGGCGGATTTGACTTGGATGAACTGCGCGCGGTTCAGGACTGGACGGTGCGGTATGCGCTCACTGCAGTATCCGGGGTCAGCGAGGTGGCAAGCGTTGGTGGGTTTGAGCGGGAATATGTCATCGAAGTGGACCCAGATGCCCTCCATGACCTCGATGTCAATCTTCAAGATGTGTTGACTGCGGTCCGCGGCGCCAATCAGGCAACCGGTGCGGGTGTCCTCGAATTCAATCGGGTGGAATACATCTTGCGCGGCAAGGGTTGGATTGATGATCCGGAGGAAATTGCTGCTTCTCCTATCCGTGCCCGGGACGGTACGGCCTTGCGTGTAGGCGACGTGGCCCATGTCACTCTCGGTCCTGCGCCGCGACGGGGCGCATTGGATAAGAATGGCCATGAGGTGGTGGGAGGGGTCGTCACGGTTCGTTACGGCACCAACCCCCTGGAAGTGTTGGATCGTGTGAAACTTGAAATCGCGCGCCTCGCACCGAGTTTGCCGCAAAGACTTTTGGAGGATGGTCGAACTAGCCAAATCACCGTGGTTCCTTTTTATGACCGGACCGGGCTCATTCAAGAGACTTTGGGAACTTTGGAGGAGGCCCTTTCCTTGGAAGTCCTGGTGACCATGATCGTCATCTTGCTCCTCCTCCTTCGGTTTCGTGCGGCCTTCATGGTGGCCGTTTCTCTCCCTGTTACGGTCTTGGGAACCTTCGCCCTGATGAAAATCTTTGGGGTGGAGGCCAATATTGTTGCCCTCTCGGGGATTGCCATTGCCATTGGCACCATCGCGGATATGGGAATTGTCCTCTGCGAAAACATTGTGCAGAGATTGAAATCTGCTCCGGAGGGGGAAACCCGTTTGCAGTCCGTGCACTACGCTTCGGTTGAAGTGGGAGGAGCGGTCATGACGGCCGTGACTACCACGATCTTGGGTTTTCTTCCAGTTTTCTTCATGACCGGAGCCGAAGGGAAATTGTTCAAACCCTTGGCCTTCACCAAAACCTTTACGCTTTCCGCCTCCATCGTCGTTGCTCTTCTTTTGATTCCCACATTGGCGTTAATCTTTTACCGCAAGCGCAACCGGAACGAGACCCCCTCTCGTTTTCGCTTGTTTTTTCTCTTGGGAGTCGCTCTTCTGCTGATGTTCCCACTGAGTTCCCGCTGGCATCCCATTGGCGTGGATTCTTCCCTGGCTAACTTTGTCTTTGTCGCTTCTCTCATTGGTGGACTTGTGGGGTTGTTTTGGCTGTTCCATCGCGCCTATGCCCGCATCCTTCGTTGGTGCCTTGCCCACAAACTTTTGTTTTTGTCCTTGCCCCTCGTGCTTGTGGTCTTTGGCGGGAGCGCATGGCTGGGCTTTGATCGAGTCTTTTCTTTTGTCCCTCGCGCCGCCGAGGCCGTGGGCCTAGATAGCCAGCGGATTTATCGCACCTCCCTTTGGTCGCAGGGAACTCGAGCCCTGCCCGGATTTGGCAAAGAATTCATGCCTGCCCTGGACGAAGGAAGTTTTTTGTATATGCCGACCACTTCACCCCATGCCTCCATGCAACAGGCCGTGGAAATGGTGAGTTTGTTGGATCAGGCCATTGCTGCCATTCCGGAAGTGGAATCCGCCGTCGGCAAGGTCGGTCGCGCGGAAACTGCTCTGGATCCCGCCCCAATTTCCATGGTAGAAACTGTCATTCTCTACCGTCCCGAGTATTCAGAGGACGAAAATGGGACTTGGCAGCGGAATTGGCGGCCGGAGATTCAATCAGCTGATGACATTTGGCAAGAGATTGTGAGCGCCGCCCAATTGTTGGGAGTCACTTCGGCTCCCAAGCTACAGCCCATTGAGACACGTTTGGTCATGTTGCAGAGTGGGATGCGGGCCCCCATGGGCATCAAAGTGGCTGCTCCCGATTTGGATTCCTTGGAAATCGCCGCACTCCTCTTGGAACAGGAGTTGAAGAAAATGCCCGCCGTGATCCCGGAGGCCGTTTTTGCAGATCGTGTCATCGGCAAACCCTATCTCGAGGTTGAAATCCGTCGGCCCGAGGCTGCCCGCCACGGCCTGACTGTGGCAGCGATTCAAAGAGAGCTGCAAGTTGCCTTCGGTGGCCTCGTGGTCTCTCAGTCCGTGGAGGGTCGGGACCGATTCCATGTGCGGGTGCGCTATCCGCAAGAATTCCGCGATGACTTGGAAGATCTGGATTCCTTGCGGTTGCCGCTACCTGCCGGTGGGCATATTCCCTTGGCCCAAGTTGCCGACGTTCTCTATCGGCGCGGCCCCCAAGTCATCAAGACCGAAGATACTTTTTTGACGGCCTATGTCACCTTCGACAAGATCGCCGATCGTGCCGAAGTGGATGTGGTAGAAGAAGCCCAGCGGATTCTTCAAGCTCACCTGGATGATGGCAGTCTCGTCCTTCCCGTGGGCGTGACCTACACGTTTGCCGGGACCTACGAAAATCAATTGCGAGCTTCCAAGACCCTAGCCTTGGTCCTCCCACTTGCCCTCCTTCTCGCATGCACTGAGCGCGGCGTTGCAACTGATCACGTCGGGCCTCAAGCCGCGCTCCCTCATTTCCTCCAGGAGCTCAAGGGCGCGCTCCCACTTGACGCATTTCGGTGGTCATG
>CAYXFZ010000042.1:0-20330 GCA_964464385.1 uncultured Planctomycetales bacterium | reverse complement strand
AGCAAAGCCCGTGAGGTAAGTCAGCAGGACCAAGTTGGCGCGTTTTACCCCGGGAATTCCCCCGGCGGAGAGGCGGGACAGGGGATGAAAGCCGCCACCGTCCTGGGCGCGGTTTTCCTCGGCCAAGGTCTCGGGGAAGCGAAGCAGGACCCACAGCAGGTTGATCAAGGCCAGAGCGCAGGAGACCAGCGCCGGCCCGGAGAATGGGTTGATGCGCAGATGGCCGACAGTCTCAGGTTGGGGCAGAATCCACAGGCTAGTGAGTCCGCCCAAGGCCGGACCAAAGATGAAGCCCAGGCCAATGGCGGCCCCAATCAACCCCATGACCTTGATTCGCTGCGCACTTTCGGTGCAGTCAGCCAGCGCGGCGGAGGCTGTGGCGATATTGCCGGCCATGATTCCCGCCATGATTCGAGCCACGATGAGAATCGCAAAACTGCCAGCAAAGACCCAGAGCACGGTGGCCACCAAGGTGCCGGACAAGGTCAGCAGGAGAATGGGCCGGCGGCCCCGGCGATCCGACAAGCTTCCCCAGAAGGGGGTGAAAACAAATTGGAGGAGGCCATACAGGGAACCCAAGAGGCCGCCAAACAAAGTCTCGGCAGCGTTGCGGTCGCCGCCGGTGGTGTCCATCAGGAAATGGTGGAGCCGCCCGAGCATCGAGTCCGCACCTTCCATGGCCAAGTAGTGATCCAGAATGGCGGGGAAGAGAGGAAACAGAACGGCAAAGCCGGCAATGTCCAGAAATACCGTCAGAAAGACGGGGCCATGGATGGAGCGAGGGCGAGACATGCGGGGCGAGCTTGTTTGGCTCGGCATCCTAGGGCTAGTTTTCACCGATGCTCGCCGCCCTCCACTTGAGTCTCCAAACGTGTTGGGTGTGGCGGCCCTGGGCGCCGGATGGTGGATTGGTCACCGTCTTTGACCAGCCTTGAGTGTCCGCAGAACGGGCTCGGACACGAAACGCACAAGTTGCGTACGACTGATTCCCAAAGCTTGGGCCGTGGCCTTTTCGTTGAAGTTCCAGGCCGTGAGCACATCCAAAACTTCGGCCATGAGGGTGGGGAAATCGGCGTGTTCGGAATTCACGCGTATTTTTTTGTCCTGCACCCGTCCGCACCACAGGGGGCTGGGTTGGTAGTCCGCGGGTTCGGGAGCGTTGCTGGCAAGCGGCCCCCGATGTTCCAGGGCAAGTTTGCGGCGGAGGCGAAACCAAGCCACCCGCAAATTTGCGGCCTGACTGCGGCGTTCGCCCGCGGCGGCGCGAATTCCCGTTGGCCGATGGTGCAACTGCACTTCGGTGGCCACCCGGTTGCGGTGTTGGCCGCCGGGACCGGACCCTCGAGTGTGCTTGACCTCCGTTTCCTTGCGGAGTTTTTCCACCGGCAAGCTGGCGGGGTGAACGGACACGATTAGCGCGGGGAGGGATCGTTCGATTGCAAAACGATCCAGACGTCCCCTCTGGACACGGAGTCTCCGACCGAGACCAAGATTTCACGCACAACCCCTGAGCTTGGCGCGGTCAGCGAAACCAAAAGGGAAGTGGAGAGCGTTGCCGCTTCCTCGCGGAGAGTCTCGACTTCTTCTTCGACCATGTTGGCCCTTTCCAGAAGGGCGAGTCGTTGCATGCTGAGGGAGGCCTCCAGGGCCTCGGCCTCCTCTTGTTGACGGGCCTGTTCGGCCCATTGCAGGGCGCGTTTCGTTTGGTGAGATTCCCACGCCTGTTTTGCGACGAAGGCCCTTTCCAATACGCCCCGATGCGCCCGGCGAAGCCCTTGTGTGAGGGCCTCTGGAGGCAGGGAAGCAAGGGCTACCTCAAAGCGATCCAATTCCGTTTTGGCCTGGACCCATGCTTGCTCCAAGGATGGACCGAGGTCGTCCCCCGCAACTGGGGAAGGCCGGGGTTCTGTTGTGATTCGACTGGCCTGTGCCCGAAGACGAGTTGCCCAGTCCTCCTTTTCCAATGCGAGATCTCGTAGGGATCGGGCTTGTTGCAAGACATCCGCAAGTTCCAAGGTGCCCAGAACATCATCGGCGCGAACGACTGTCCCTACTTGGACCGAGAGCTTCAGGATTTTGCCGGGAGTGGCCGCAAGGCCCGAGACCAAGGTTGGTGGAGGCAACGGATCGGGGGGGGCCATGCCCCGGGTGGGCAATCGCGCCCGGATTTCCAAATCAGTTTGGGCGGCGGGAGGGGTCTCGGGTTCCGAGGCGGCCTCCACATCGGAAGAAGAAAAGAAGGAGCCAGGAAAGGGAAGCCAAAGCGCGGCGATCAGGGCAACCAAGGCCAGCGCGATTTTATTTTTTGGCAGAAATCGAATCCTTCGACGGGAAGGGTGCAAAGCGTCAGCAAAGCCGGCAGCGAGGGCCTCGGCTTGATCCGATAGCACTTGATGGGCGTTGGTGCCATCTCCTGGGCCAATGCCAAGAATGGTGACCTCAGGAAAGGCCTGTCGGAGAGAGCCGATGATGGCTTCGGCGCCAGGATCCGCCAGCGAAATGCAGGCTACTCCTTGAGGACTTGGGTCGGCGTCCTGCGCGTCCACCGTGGGTTGGAGATGCAAGGCCGCGCGCACAGTCTGCAAAAACCGACGATCTTCCGCGGGCCACAACCAAACACGATCCCCGGTCGGGGTGACATAGCGCCGTCCTCCTGGAATTGCGGTTGAGGGGATGGAGGCCATACTTTCTATCCTATACCGAACCCGACCCGATTTGTGGAAACAAAGCGATCCGACCGCATGGGAGGAGTTTTCCTGAGAACTCAGGGGTTTTTGCCAAGGGAGCTCGAACAAAAATCCACGCCCTGTCGTGGTGGCGGCTGGAAATAGAAACACACCGTTGAAAAAAAATGAAGGGCAAGCTCGAAAGCCGGCCCTTCAAATCCATGCCAGAACATAGGTTGCTATGCTCAATGCCTCCTGATGGGGGATGATTAGGTGACGTAGCCCAACATCATCATGAAATGGCAGGCGCTTCCTGCGAGGACGAAGAAGTGCAGCAACTCGTGATGACCGAGCACGCCGGGGATGGGGTTTGGACAACGGAAGGCGTAAAATAAGGAGCCAACCAAGTAGCACTTGGCGCCTAGGACAAGCCAGTGGGCAACATCACCAGGCAGGGAGGGGACGAGGGGGCGGACGGCCAGGAGGGAGAAGCCGGTGGCCAAAATCAGGCCGAATGTGGAGACCCAGCGCGGGGCCTCAGCCCACAAGCGTTTCAAACCCAGACTGATTCCCGCCAAGACCCAAATCACGGTGAGGGCCAAGAGTCCAGCGTTTTGATCCGCAGAGAGCAGGCAGACGGGGGTAAGAGCGGTGGCCAACAACAAGAAAACCGCAGTTCGATCGAATTGCTCAAGCCGACTGCGGACGCGTTGGCGGAGAGGTAGACCATGCAGGGCAGCGCTGACTGACAAATGGAGGGCCAATGTTCCCATGAATAGGGCAAATACCATTCCTTTCAAGGGGTCACCCGAGGCGCGGTGAACCAAGACGCCGAGGCCGATAGAGGCCAGAATGGCCCCGAGGGCCTGGGTGGTGGCGCTGATCCTGTCTCCTAGGCTCAATGGCGCTGCGACGGCGGCCGAAGTATGAGGATGAGCGCGAAGAGGAGGGGACATGGAAGCACCGAAACCTAACCCCAAATCCTGGCCATTGCCGAGATTTTCTTGACCGAGATGTCGCTACGATGCGCGGCATGGAAAAACACATTTGGCATGATTCCTACGACCCTGGAGTCCCCACGGAAATTGATTTCCAGGACATCTCTCTGGCCGCCATTTTGGACAATTCGGTTGCCAAATTCCCCGACTCGACTGCGATCCTCTTCCTGAACTGCAAACTGACCTATGCCCAACTGGGGGACCAGGTTGCTCGGATGGCCACGGCTCTTGCTCGCCTCGGTGTCAAGAAGGGAACCAGCGTTGCCATTCATCTGCCCAATCTTCCTCAGACCATCATCTCCTTTTACGCAGTGCAAAAGCTTGGCGCTCGAGCGGTGATGACGAATCCTTTGTATGTGCCGCGAGAAATCGAGCACCAATGGAGCGACGCATCCGTCGAAGTCGCTATCACTGCCGACTTCCTTTGGGATCGTCATCTACGGGCAATGCGTGACCATTTAAATGTGCGCGAGTATGTGGTGACTTCCATTCCGGATTACCTGCGGTTCCCTCTCAATTTGCTGGCCCCCCTCAAGTTAAAAAAGATGGATCCGCCCTCCTGGGCAAAAGTGCGTGCCGATGAAGGGGTGCATTTGTTTCGCAAGATGGTGGACTCCACTCCTCCAGAACCCCCGTCCGTGGAGATTGCCATGGATGACATCGCTTGTTTGCAATACACCGGCGGCACCACCGGCGTTAGCAAAGGTGCTGTTTTGACGCACCGAAACATTTCCTACAACGTGCAGCAACTAACCGCTTGGTTTGTCGGCTTGGAAGAAGGCCGGGAAGTCTTGCTCGCCTGCCTGCCCTATTTCCACATCTTTGGCCTCACCATCAGTATGAATTGGCCGTTCTCCGTTGGCGGAGCGGTAGTCCTGATGCCCAACCCGCGGGATATTCCGCAGATGGTCAAGAACATCTCCAAGCACCGTGTCACCCTTTTCCCCGCGGTGCCGGCCCTGTTCAATGCCATAAATCAATACGAGGGCATTGAAGGTCTGGACGTGAGCTCCGTGAAATACTGTTTTTCAGGCTCCGCCCCTCTGCCGGAAGATGTCCAGCGCCGTTTTGAGAGCATGACTGGTGCCATCATTGTCGAGGGATTTGGCCTGACGGAGACCTCACCCGTGCTGACTGCCAACCCCCTGCAAGGGGAGCGCAAGATTGGCCACATCGGGATTCCCGCACCCTCGACGGAAGTGAAGATTGTGGATGCTACGGATGGTGTGACAGAAGTGGAGACCGGGAAAGAAGGCGAACTCATCGCACGCGGACCGCAGGTTATGTCCGGCTACTTGAACATGCCCGAGGAAACCACCAACATGATTCGAGATGGCTGGATTTACACCGGGGACTTGGCCACCATGGATGACCAGGGTTATTTGCGCATTGTTGGCCGCAAAAAAGACATGATTATTGCCGGTGGCTACAACATCTACCCCGACGAAATTGATCGTGTCTTGGCGGATCACCCTGCGGTCTTCGAGGCTTGCACCATTGGCATCCCGGACGAAATGCGGGGTGAAACTGTCAAGTCCTTTCTCGTGTTGGAGCCAGGTTCCTCCGCTACGTGCGAAGAGTTGGAGGCCTGGTGCCGCGAACGCATGGCGGCCTACAAGATTCCTCGGGACTGGGAGTTCCGAGACGAATTGCCCAAGAGTTCCATGATGAAACTTCTGCGGCGGGTCTTGTTGGATGAAGAGCTTGCCAAGAGTGGGGTCTCCGCCTGATGGCGGATGGGGAATCGCTGTCCACGGACACGACCGAGGGCCGCATTTTGGCCGCCGCCGTGAGCGTTTTTGGGGCCCGAGGCTTTCATGAGACTACGGTTTCTCATATTGCCCGCGAAGCTGGTGTTGCGACCGGGACGATTTACAATTATTTTCACCAAAAGGAAGATCTTCTCGTCGAGGTTTTTCGTCGCTACATCAAGCGATACCATTTGCGCTTGTCGGCCGCTCTCAAGGGAACTTCGCCAGGTTCAGAAAGTTTGCGTCGCTTTATTGAGGTGCACTTGGCCATCTTCGAACGGGACCGTGCTCTGGCCCAAGTCTTTCATGTGCATTGGCGGGAGGTCCGTCCCGAAATTCGCGAAGGGATCCTGCCTTCTCTTATTTCCTATTTTGAAAAGGTGGAGAAGTTGATTGCCGAGGGCCAAGCTTGCGGCGCCTTTGCCTCGACTCTGGATCGTCGCCTTGCCCGGGAGCTGGTGGTCGGGGCCCTGGATGAGGTGGTGACCAGTTGGGCCCAATCCAGCCGAACCCGTTCCTTGGCCACGGCAGCGGGTCCGCTGACCGACATGCTGTCTCGTGCTTTGTGCGCTTGAGCCCGCGAAGAAAAGCATTGGTGTTATCCTGAAGTCCATGCCTTCCTTTCAGCCCGATCTTCAAGGAAAATCCGCCATCGTTTCCGGCGCTAGTCGCGGGATCGGCAAGGCCCTGGCCTTGGCCCTAGCCGAACGGGGTTGTGCCGTGGCGGTGCTGGCCACATCCATCGCGGAACGGGATCGTCTCCCCGGGACCATCCATCAGACCGTGGCCGCGATCCAGGACGCGGGCGGGCGTGGCCTCGCCATCCAGTGCAATGTTCGCCAAGGAGAAGAAGTGGAGGCCGCCGTCGCTCAGACCCTCGAGGAATTCGAACGCATTGATTTTGTGATCAACAATGCCGGTGCTCTTTGGCCGGCCCCTGTGTTGGACACCTCGCTTAACAAATTCAATCTGTTGTTGGATGTCAATTTGCGCGGCCCTTTTGCCCTGGCCCGCCTTTCTGCCGAGGCAATGGTGGCCCAAGGAGAAGGTGGCCATATTCTAAACATTGCTCCGCCTGTGGATCTTCGTCTCTTGCCGGGGCGCACTCCCTACCTGATTACCAAGTTTGGCATGGCCATGCTCGCCCAGGGCCTTGCCGGTGAACTTTCCCTACACAAGATAGCTGCCAACAACCTTTGGCCCGCCACGGCCATTGAGTCTCAGGCCACCATCAACCATCAGTTGGGCACTCGGGAACATTGGCGAACCCCGGCTATTCTTTGTGACGCCATGCTGGCGTTGTTTGGTAAACCTTCCGGCGAAGTGACCGGCCGAGATTTGGTGGACGAGGAGTGGCTCCGAGAATGCGGAGTGGAGGATTTTGCCGGCTACTCTTGTGTCGAGGGCGGCGAGCCCCTCTACATTCATGGCCCCAAGGCCGCCGCCGCTTGGGCTGCTTTTGGTGGCGCCGGAAAGTGACGTAAAAAAACGGCTCGTACTTCCTCGAGATGTTCTTCCAGCCTGCGGTGGGTCCAATGCCCGGTTGAAATCGGGGCCAACACATCAATTTCGATGGTACCCGGTCGGGCAAACCAACTGTCGCCGGGCACGACCTGATCGAATCCTCGCATGATCATGGGCACGAGTGGAGCCTGGACAGCCAAGGCCAAATGGAAAGGACCCTTTTTGAACGGAAGGAGGCCCCGCCCCTTGGATCGAGTGCCTTCGGGAGCCAGAAAAAGGACACGTTTTTCTTGCAGGACAAGGTCGGCTGCTTGATCCAGGCTTTGTTTGGCCGACTTGCGGTCGCTTCTTTTGATGGGAATGAAGCCCATTTGGCGAATAACACGGCCAATGATCGGAATGCGATGGAACTCTTCTTTGTAAACCATGGTGCCCGTCGAACTCCAGATCGCGGCCAGCAAAGGAAGATCAAGGACGGAAACATGATTGAAGAGGACCACGGCGGGGCCGTGATGCAGGCGCTCCTCGCCCCGCACAAGCAAGCGGATACCGAGGATGTTCAGAATGCCTTTGCCCCAAAGTTGGACGCTTGCGCCACAATGTTTGCGGAACAAGGAGGGGGTCACAATTCCCCACAAGGACAGAATGCCCGCGTAGCAAAAAGCGAAAACGAGGACCAAGGGCAGCGTCAGTATGCCACGCCAAGGAATCTGGGCAAGGGAGCGGGGGGAGGGGCCCACCCACGCAGGATAATTCTCAGGAACGGAATTTGGTGCCGGATTCTGCCATCTCGCGGAGAAGGGGGGCAGCGGCAAACTTTTCTTTGGCGCCCGGACGATCCTTCATTTCTGGTGAGTCGGCGATGGCCTTCAATCGGCGCACGGCCTCATCGGCGCCGATGGCATCCAACCAGGCCAAGACTCCGCCACGGAATGGAGCAAACCCAGTGCCAAACACGGTGGCCAGATCCAACATGGCAGCATTGGCCACCACCTGCTCTTCGAGGCAGCGCACGGCCTCATTGGCCATGGACAGAACCATGCGATCCACGAGATCTCGGTCGCAGAGAGACTTGGCAGAATTGCCGGATTGGAAACTTCGGATGTCCTCGCACAGTGGCGGTTTTTTGCCCTTACGCTTGCGGGAGTGGTCATAAAAACCTCGGCCCGTTTTTTTGCCGAGGCGCTTTGGACCCATTTGATCCATGAGTCCCTCCGCTGGAGTCATGCGGGCGCCATAAGCGGCATGGAGGGATGCCCCAGCATGCGCGGCAATGTCCAGGCCAACTTCGTCCAACAAAGCGAAGGGACCCATGGGCATGCCAAAGTTCAGCATCAAAGAGTCCAGGCGGACGGGCGAAATCCCCCGGAGAAACAACCGTTGCGCTTCGTCTAGGTAGGGGCAAAGGAGCCGATTGACCAGAAATCCGGCCACATCGGCCGTGACCACGGGTGTTTTGCCCAGCCGCAGGGCCAGGGCGCAGGTGGCCGTAACCACTTCATCCGAAGTCTGTTCGCCGCGAACCACTTCGACCAAAGGCATGCGCTTTACGGGGTTGAAAAAGTGCATGCCGACGACTCGCTCGGGATGAGGAATCGTTTTGGCAATTTCGGTGACGGAAAGTGAGGAGGTATTGGTGGCCAGGATGCAATCTGGACGGACTATTTTGGCGAGGGAACCAAAGACGCTCTGCTTGACTTCCAAAACTTCTGCCACCGCTTCAATGAGGATGTCGGATCCGCGCAAGGTCGCGGAGTCGGGGGTCGTGTCGAGGTGGTCCACGGCCTGCGCGGCCAAGTGGGGGCGGAGCCGTCGCCGCTTGAGTTTTTTGGCCAGATCGGCGCGGTGGGCGGCCAATGCCGTGTCCAGGACTGCGGGGTCGAGGTCGGTCAGTCGGGTGGCCACTCCTTTGTCCGCGAGCGAACTGGCAATGCCAGCCCCCATGGTCCCGCCACCAATGACGGCCGCCTTGGTCACCTTGGGAGGGAAACTTCCGTCCGCCAACTTGCCCGTCTTTTTTGCCAACTCGCTCCCTTGGAAAATGCCCACGAGTGCCTTGCAGATCGGGCCGCTGGCGAGTTCGGCAATTGCGACGGCTTCCTTGCGAGCCCCATCGCGCAAAGAAGTGCGCGGGCCGGCGGCGGCCAATTCCAGAGCCCGAAGCGGGGCCGGATAGCGTCCCCGGGTTTTCTTCATGACGGCCTTACGGGCCTGATCGGCAATGAAATTGGCGACCATGGGATTCCGATCCACCAAGATTCCCTTCAGGCCGCGTTTGCGCTGGGTGACTCGAATGCGACCCATGGCGGCATCGCAGGCCACGCGGAGGAGGTATTCGGGTGGCACGACCCGATCCACCATGCCCCGCTTCCAGGCTGTGCGGGCGGGGTAAAGACGGCCTGTCAGAATGGCGTCGAGGGCAGTCGGCACACCCACCCGGCGCGGCAAACGGTGGCATCCACCCCAGCCCGGGAGAATGCCCAACTGCGTTTCCGGGAGGCCGATGCGAGTCTTGGGATCGTCGGACACCAGAATCCGATCGCAAGACAAGGACAGTTCGTAGGCACCTCCCGGAACCGGTCCACCTACTGCAGCAATGGTCCTCGGTTTCAGGGCGGCAATGCGGAACAAGAGAGCGTGGGCGGCCAGAACCATCTGTTCGATGGTGGGGATGTCGGTCAATTGTTTGATGGCATCGATGTCCGCCCCGGCGGCGAACTTCACTGGACTCCTGCCCGTGATGACCACGCCCTGCAAACTGGAGTCCCCTTCCAATTCTTCGATGGCGGCGGCCAAATCGCGCATCAGTGGTGCGTCGAGTACCGCCAAGCTGCGATGTGGGGGATCCAATACGAGAACGGCGAGGCCCGCTTCCGGTCGTTCGATCCGAATGCAGGCCCCAGGCTCGGGGGAGTTTTCGGGAAAAGGGTAGCCGGAGAAGTCCATGGTTTAGGGGGCGTGTTCGAGGATCACGGAGCCGCCTTGGCCGCCGCCGATGCAAAGAGTGGCCAAGCCGAGCCCACCCCCGCGTTCTTGCAGCTCGTGGGCAAGAGTGAGGAGCAAACGAGAACCCGTGGCCCCTACCGGATGACCCAGGGCAATGGCTCCGCCATGCACATTCGTGCGGGCCAAATCCAGTTCGCCGACGGCACCCGAGCGCCCCAGTTCTTCGCGGCCAAATGTTTTACTTTCGAAGCCGGCCTTGCAACCCAAAACTTGGGCGGCGAAAGCTTCGTTGATTTCGATGACTTCCATGTCGCCCAAGGAGAGATTTGCAGCATCCAGGGCCCGGGCGCTGGAATACACAGGCCCAAGTCCCATGCGGCTCGGGTCGCAACCCGACCAAGCAAAACCACGGATCCGAGCCAAGGGTTGAATGTCGAGGGCCCTGGCCCGTTCCGCCGTCGTAATCAGAAGAGCGCAGGCCCCATCGGTAATGCCGCAGGAATTGGCCACAGTGACCGTGCCATCCGGTTTGACGAAGTAAGGTTTCATCTTGCTGAGGGCGGCCATGTTCTGGCCGTTTCGCACCCCATCATCATGATCCAGGGCCGGTTTTCCTGCTCGAGCGCCCAAGGGAAGGACGGGCACGATTTCCCGTTGGAAGCGTCCGCTTTTTTGAGATGCTTCGGCACGATTGTGGCTCTCGCAAGCAAACAAATCTTGGTCTTGGCGCGAGATTCCAAACTCCCTCGCCAACAGCTCGGCGGTTTTGCCCATGATGAGGCCAGTCGTCGGGTCGGTGAGTCCGTCCAGGAGCGTGATCCGGGGCGCCAGCATGGAAGGCCGAAAGGAAGCCAGAGCGCCGAGTCTCGCTCCCAACGATCGAGCTTTCATGAGTCGTTCGAAGAGCCCGGTCATTTTGTCGCCGAAGACCAAGGGATACGAGGACATCATTTCGACCCCGACACAGAGGAAGAGGTCTCCTTGGCCAGCAAGGAGAGTTTGGATGGCGGTCGTCACGGATTCCATGCCGCTGGCACAGTTGCGGGCGACCGTCCGGGCCGGGACATGGCGGGGGACCCCGGCCCTCAGGGCCAACACGCGGGCGACATTGGCCTGGTCGAAGGGATTGCCCACACAACCCGCAATCACTTCATCGATGTTGGCTGGATCCAGGCCGGTGCGGGCAAAAAGCTCGCGCGAAACCAAGGATCCGAGGTGGGCGGCATCCTCCTTGCGGAAGGCACCCCCGGCGCGCGCCCAAGGGGTGCGTATGCCGGCGGCCAAAACGACCTCTGGGCCGGATCCATTCAGAGAGCAGGTGACCATGGTGGGCTTGCGGGGACTGAGTTAACGGTGTAAACTTAACACCGTCAACCCGTGCCGTCCACCATGATCCATCCAGAATCTCATTCTTCTTCCGCTAGGGCCTCCGCGGCCGAGGACTCGCCGGCCCTCCGGGGTGCCATTTTGGACGAAGCAAGGCGGGTTTTGGCCCAAAATGGCCACTCCGCTCTCTCCATGCGCAGGATTGCGGCGGCCGTGGGCTGTTCCGCGACCAGTATTTATTTGTATTTCGAGGGCCGGGATGCGTTGATTTATGCCTTGATTGACGAGGGGATGTCCTCGTTGCACGATCGCCTTCAAGCTGCCCTGGGAGAGTCCACCGAGCCCGTGGCCCGTCTCAGGGGGCTCGCCCGCGCTTACCTGGAATTCGGCTTGGCTCATCCCCACAGTTATGAGGTCATGTTCACGTTGCGGGCCGAACGCATGGCCCGCTATCCGCAAGAAAGTTATCGCAAGGCCCGCAAGAATTTGGAATTGTTCACGGACCAAGTTGCCCAAGTTCCGGGCAATGGTCTTTGCGGGGACCGCTTGCAGACGGTAGCCACTTTAGTTTGGGCTGCTCTGCATGGCACTGTCACTCTTCTTCTTGCTCAGCGCATCGACCGCGCCCTCCCTCAAACTCTGCTCCTGGATCTTGCCATAGAGCAAGCAGTCCGGCTGGCCCTGCCGCTGAACCCGAACTCCCCGCCACATTCTTGAAATCATTGTGACTGGCTTCCTTGCTTCCTTTTCCTTCGGTTGGCTTCTTTTGGGAGTGCTTACCGTTTCCTTGGTTCTCGGTTTTCTAGAGGTCCCCGCTTGGCTCGGCTTTGCTGCCGTGGCCTTCCTGTTCGCCGGCCTAGCCGCGCCCACTTGGTTGTGGATCGGGTTGGGTGTTTGCGCGGCGGTGTTTTTGTTGCCGGCCATCCGCCGGGCCGTGATTACCAAGCCTCTCATGCGTTTCATGAAAGCGGCAGGGATCCTTCCCGTAATTTCCGACACGGAGCGGCAGGCCTTGGAAGCAGGGACGGTTTGGGTAGAAGGCGAGTTGTTCGGGGGCAATCCCAATTTCGGCCTCATGTTGTCCGAACCCTTGCCCGAACTGACCGAGGAGGAGCAAGCATTCTTGGACGGGCCGGTGGAGCGAATCTGCGCCTTGGTGGATGATTGGCGGGTCTATCAAGATCGTCGCCTCCCTGAAGAGGCCATGGATGCCCTCAAACAGGAGGGGGTCTTCGGCATGGTGACCCCCAAGGAGGACGGAGGCTTGGGATTTTCTCCGGCCGCCGTGAGCTCCGTCATTGGCAAGTTGTCCGCGCGTTCGACACCCTTGGGAATCTTTGCCATGATTCCCAATTCCTTGGGACCGGCGGAACTCATTCACAGTTACGGCACCCCGGAGCAAAAGAAAACTTGGTTGCCGCGCTTGGCAAGTGGTGAGGAAATTCCCTGTTTTGCCCTGACCGAACCCATGGCGGGTTCCGATGCTGGCAGCATCACTTCTTCCGCCGAGGTCTTTCGTGGGGAGGATGGGCGGGCAATGTTGCGGTTGAATTGGGACAAGCGTTACATCACCTTGGTTTCCCAAGCCACGGTTTTGGGCCTTGCCGTGCAACTGACTGACCCGTCGAATTTGCTTGGCAAGGGCTTTCGTCCTGGGATTACGGCGGTTTTGGTCCCGGCGGCCACGCCCGGAGTGGTGCGTGGCGAGCGTCATGATCCGCTGGGCGTTCCCTTTGTGAATTGCCCAACTCAAGGACATGATGTCGTGGTTCCCGCCGACAGCATCATTGGCGGTCCGGAGCGGGCTGGGGACGGTTGGCGGATGCTCATGGAGTGTTTGGCCGCAGGTCGTGGGGTCATGCTCCCTGCTCAGGCCGCAGTTGGTGCAAAACTGACCGCTCGCGGTGCCGGGGCCTACTCGGCCATTCGCAAACAGTTTGGTCTTTCCATCGGCAAGTTCGAGGGCATTCAAGAGCCACTGGCTCGCATTGGGGGTCGCGCCTATCTTCTCGAGGCCGCACGCCGATACGTTTGTGCTGGGTTGGCCAAAAACAAACCGGCGGTTGTTTCGGCAATTGCCAAATACTATTTCACGGAAACTTTCCGCAAGTCCATCAACGATGCCATGGATGTCCTTGCAGGTGCTGGGATTAGTTGTGGGCCCCGCAATATCCTTGCCCACGCTTATATCGGAGTACCCATTAGTATCACTGTCGAGGGTGCCAACATTTTGACTCGCACCATGATGATTTTTGGTCAGGGCGCCATCCGTTGCCATCCTTACGCATTTCTTGAAATTGATGCCATGGCCAAGGGGGATGTTGTTGCTTTCGACCGCGCTTTTTTCGGACACATCAAGCATATTTTTGCCAACAAATCTCGCACCGTTCTGCTTGGGCTTTCTCGCGGGCACTTGGCTCGGGTTGATTTGCAGGGCCCCGGCCGTCGCTATGCCCAGAAAATTGCATGGTCTTCGGCTCAGTTTGCATACCTTGCCGACATTGCCATGGCCTCCTTGGGGGGTGACCTGAAGCGCCGCGAGGCCCTGACCGGGCGTTTTTCCGATGTCTTGGGATGGATGTTCCTGGCGACTTCAGTCCTGCGCCGTTTCGAAGCGGATGGCCGCCCCCAAGAGGATCTTCCCTTCTATACCTGGAGCCTTGAGCATGCTCTGGCCCAAGTTCAGGAAGGCTTTGACGGCATTTATGAAAACTTTGAGGCTCCGGTGTTCGGCCCAATATTCCGTACTCTCGGAGTTTTCCTCTCCCGCATTAATCCCATTGCACGCCCACCTTCCGATCATTTGGGGCGCAAGGTCGCCACCTTGATGCAGCTGCCCGGTAGCCAACGCGACCGTTTGTTCGACGGCATTTATTTACCAGAGGATCCGGAAGAGGCCTTGGGACGCTTGGAACAAACCTTTGTGCTGGTTGTCCAAGCGGATGCCGTGGCGAAAAAGATTCGCGCCGCGCAAAAAGCGCAACAACTCCCGAAGGGTCGTCCCTTGACGGTCCTGGATCAGGCCAGAGATGCCCAAGTCATTTCCGTTGCCGAACACGAGCAAGTCCTGCAAGCAGAGGCTCGTCGTGAGGATGCCGTGCAAGTGGATTCTTTTGACGATCAGGCTTATTTCGCCTCGGCAGAGTTTCCTCCCGCGGGTCTCTTTCCAGACTCCACTCCTCCGGAACTGAGTCCCGAAGCAATCTCGGACGGGACCGCCAAGAACGGCGGAGGGGCTGGCGTGGCCTAGAATCTTGGCGTGATTTCCGCCAAGGGTGTACGCAAGTCTTGGGCAGATCAAGTTGTCCTGAACAAGCTTGATCTGCAAGTGGATGCTGGTGAGGTCCTTGGCCTGGTCGGACCCAACGGATCCGGCAAGACGACTTTTTTGAAGTGTTTGCTTGGCATGGTCGCCCCCGACGAGGGTGCAATTCGGGTTGCCGGTTCCGATGCTCGGCAACAATCCTTGGCTGTTCGCCAAAAGACGGCCTATGCCCCTTCTGAAACGACCCTATGGCCCTGGATGCGGGCCGCAGAAATGCTGGATTTTTGTCTGGGCTTTTTTCCTGGTGCTGACCGGGAAATGGGTCTTTCCCTGCTCCGAGAGTTTCAGGTGCCGAGCGATCGGCGTATTGCTGCACTTTCTCATGGCATGAAGAGGAAAGTGCTCTTGGCTCAGGCCTTTGCCTGCCGTTGTCCCGTCCTGCTCCTGGATGAGCCCATGGAGGGTCTGGACCCAGTTTCCCACGGACGTGTGGAAGAATTGGTTCAGCAAACGGCTGCAGGGGGGGTCGCCATTTTGTTTTCTTCGCATGACCTCTCCGGTGTGGAACGCATGAGTGACCGCATTTCCTTTTTGCGTGACGGGGCCATCGTAGATCCTCAAGTGGTCGAGGAGGTTCGGCTCAACATGGAGCGAAAACTTCGTCTTTTCCTGCGTGAAGAGGTCCCATTGGAGAATCTCCCCGAGGGTTCAGGGCTTTCCTGGGTCGGTGCCGCGAAGGAATGGACCCTGAGCTTCGACGGCCAACTCGAGTCCGTTCTTCCGCTCTTGTCCTGGCTTCCAATTGCTCGAATTCGTCCCATGGGGGACAGCTTGGCCGAAGTCTTCGATCGCCTTTATTCGGAGGACCAATCCACTTGAACATTCTCCTTCTGCGGCAGGCTTGGCGAGAAATCCGCCTCATTGCTTTCGGTTACTTGGTGATTCTCGCGGGGACACTGACCCTCGCATTTTTGTACTGGCCGCATTTAAGGGACGCGGAAATCCTCAAGTTGGTGGAGTTTTTGCCCTTCCAACCCCTTCAGGAATTTGCGCGCGGCTTCGAGGCCACGGGTTTTTGGGCTTGGTTTTGCGTCCAACACCTCTTTCGAGGTGCTGCCTTGTTCGGGGGCGCGGCCGCTTGTCTGATGGGAACCGGCGTGATTGCCGGCGAGGTGGACCGCGGCACCATGGGTCTTCTTCTTTCCCGCCCCATTTCTAGGACAAGGATCTTGTTGGTGCGGTGGGGGATCGCCGCTGTTTCCCTCCTCATCCCGCTGCTCTTGGTAACCTGGATGGCGTCGCGGGTCGCACCCATGGTGGACGAACAATTGGATTTTCCCTTGGCTCTGAAGGCCTCGCTCTACGCTTGGCTCTTTCCGTTGGCAGCTCTGAGCATGACCTGTGTTCTTTCCTCCCTTTTCTCGCGCCAAATGAAGGCCGGCATCGTGGTCCTGGGTTTTCTGCTGGTTCAATTAGCTCTCTATCTGGTCCCGGAAGTTTGGAATCATTCCTTGTTCAATTGGATGGACCTCGACGTGTTCGTGCCATTCCAGCAGGGCATCTATCCGGTCCAGTTCATGCAATGGATGGCCGGAGTTAGCCTTGTTTCCCTGATTTTGGCCGCCTTTTGCTTTCGAACCCGAGATTTCTGAGCCAATTCTCGGAACTATTCCCGATTTGGAGTCATCCTAGGGTTAGCCCCTCGGTTGGATTCCCTCACCCTGAGAAAACCCATGCGCACTTCCTTCTTGCTTGTCCTTTTTGCATTGGCTCCCGTTACGGTTCTGCCTGCCCAAACGGCCGATCTTCGTCTTGAGCTTTCCGCGACTACGGCCCGTTCCGGCGACCCGGTGACCTTGGATGTTTACGTGGACAATCCCAATGCTTTGCTGTTGGCCGGCTATCAAATCATGTTGGGCTGGGATACGGACATGCTGGACATGGCAGGACCTCCCGCTTTGACCCCCAACTCCGTTCTGACCGATCTTTTTTCCACCAATGCCCCTCCCTTTGGCTCGGGTTGGTCCTCCTGCCCCTCGGCCGGAGATGATGTCGGCCGGGAAGCACTCTTTGCCCTGAGTGTCGCCTTGAGTACTTCGAACCAATTCAATGGCGCCACAGGAAACCTCTTCCAGGTTCCGTTCACCGCCGGTCAGGCCGGCACGGAAATCCTCAATGCCTTCACCTTGGACGAGTTCTCCTCTTGCATCGGCCAACGCACGATCGTTGCCGATCCCACGGGCAATGATGTGACGGGGAGTTTTACCGACACATCCTTGGAAATCACGCCGAATCTGGCCGTCAGCGGATCCTTCACCTTGGGCGGGTCCATTGTCTTTGATCTGCATGAGCAAGGCGGGATTTCCTGGGCGCTTGCCGTCTCCCTCGTGCCTGCAACAGTCGATCTTGGTTCCTTGGGAATGCTGTACTTTGATCACCAAACGGCTTCCTTCACGGTTTTGGGTTCGGGCCTTGCGGATCCGTCCGGTTCCACTTTGGTGCCGGTGGCCATTCCATCCCTGCCCATGCTGTCCGGGCGCACGGTGTACGCTCAGGCTCTGACTGGCGATGGCGCGACCTTCGCCCGCAAGCTGAGTAACCTTGCCAGCTTCGTCATTCAATAGGCTTGTTGAGGACGCGGCGGATCTTTCCTTGATACAAATTGAGGAGCAACAGTTCTCCTGCCGCATCCTCGGCAAAAGAAACGAGACCAGATCCAAAGTTGAGATCCGAGTGCTCCTGCACGTCCTGGAGCTTGTCCGTCTCCGGATCCCACCTTCCTGACCAGACCTTGCCGCTCGTCCAATCGCCGAAGAAATAACGGCCCTGGAATACCTCCTGCAAGGAGGAGCCGCGGTACACGAAACCACCCGTGATGGAATTGGATGTGGGCTTGCCCCCATGGCCATATTCCCAAACCGGTTCCACGCGGTCGCGGCCATCATCTTCGCCCTTGCGAAAGGCATGAAATCCCTCGCGGATGCGCCAACCAAAATTCAAGCCGCCCTCGCCGACTGGAGTGCGATTTACCTCCTCCCACTTGTTTTGGCCGACGTCGCCAATCCAAAGATCGCGGGTCTTGCGGTCAAAGGAAAATCGCCAAGGATTGCGAAGACCCCACATCCAAATGGAGTCCAGCGCGTCTTCTTGGAGCAGAAAAGGATTGTCGTCGGGGATTTGCAGGGGCCCGGTCAAGGGTGCCCTCCAACGGAGGATTTTGCCGAGCGCGGAGCCCAAATCTTGGCCGGAATTTTTGGGGTCATTGGCCGCACCACCATCCCCCAACCCGAGATAGAGCATTCCGTCCGGACCAAAGGCGAGCTGACCCCCATTGTGGTTGGCATAAGGTTGTTTCTGGGTGAAGAGGATCTCGACCGGCTCTTCTGCTTGGGGCCGGCAACGGGCTACAAGGGAAACGCCGTCCCCGTTATTGAAGTGGGCATAGAACAGAGAGTCATCCTTTGCCCCCGGCGGGAAGGCAATGCAGAGCAGGCCCCGCTCCGATCGAGTGGAAATTTGCTCCGAAATGTCGAGCACGATTTTTTGTTTGCCGGTAGACAGGTCCAGTCGCAAGACTCTGCCATCCCGTTCCACGACCCAAAGCAGATGGGGAGAGGAGGGAAGAGCCTCGGCCCAGATCGGAGCATCCAATCCCTTGGCAAGGATCTCGGCATGCGCTTGGATTTGCGCCAGGGCGACAAGCAATGGGGCAATCATGCGCTTTCTCTTCCCTTGCCACCCAAGCGCAAAAGCAAATCCTTGGTGAGCAGGATTCCTTCTTCTTCCTCATATTCATTTCCCTCAAATTCAACCCCAATGAAGCTCCGATAGCCCGCATCTTTCACGATGTTCAGCATGCGGGGGTAATCCGTCCGGATTTCCCAGCCCTCCGCGTCAAACTCGTGGGACTTCGCGGAGACCGCTTTGGCGTAAGGCATCAACTCCTCAACTCCTTGGTAGCGGTCGTACCAATTGCCGCCGCCGAGATTGAAATTGCCAAAATCCGGCAGAGTGCCGCAACCGGGATGATCCACGCGTTGCATGACGCGGGCCAGCCAGGCTCCATTGGAAGAAAGGCCCCCGTGATTCTCGACGATGACATGGATGTTGGCCTGGGCACCAAATTCCGTCAATTGGCGCAGGCCGTCCGCGGCCAAGCGCTCTTGTTCCTCGGCTGATCCGGTACTGCTCGCGTTCACGCGGATGCTGTGGCACCCAAGAAACGCGGCTGCGTCCACCCACTTGTGGTGATTTTGAACGGCTTTTCCTCTTTGCTTTTTGTTGGGGTTGCCGAGCATGCCCTCACGATCGCACATGATGAGGAGCGAGGGAGTGCCCGCGTCCGTGGCCCGGATCTTGAGCTCTCCAAGCCATTGGGAATCCTTGGCCTTGTCCATGAAGAATGCATTGACGTATTCCACGCCAGAAAATCCCAACTCGGCAGCCTTGGCCGGAAAGTCGAGGGCCGCGAGATCGCCTGAAAAGTGGGCTCGGTGTAAGGACCACTGTGCCAGCGAAATGCGAAACCAAGTTTCTTCGCCGAGACTGGGGGCGTGGCACCCCGGAAAGGAGAGAGCTGCAGCAAGGCCCGCGCTCCGATGGAGAAAGGTCCGGCGGTCCATGGGGGTCATGGGGGAATCCTACGAAAGTAGAATGCGTCCGTCTTGGATCTCCCCCTCACTATCCCCGTCGAGTCCTCCACTTCCTCCTCCCGCCCATGGTCCTTGGAGGATTCCGATCGCTTGTATCAAGTGAGCGGTTGGGGTGGGGGCTACTTCCAGGTGGGTCCGGACGGAGGCATTCAAGTCGATCCTAGCCGGGACGGCAGAAATCTCGTTGCCTTGCGTGCTGTTGTGGACGGCCTACGCGAGAAGGGAATTCATGCTCCGGTTGTCGTGCGCTTCGATGCAATTTTGCAGGATCGCTTGCAGGCCATGCATTCCGCCTTTCAGAAGGCCATCTCCGATCACCAATTCGGCGGCAATCATTACGCCGTCTATCCCCTGAAGGTCAATCAGCAGCGGCATGTGGTGGAAGAGGTCATTCGGGCAGGCGAGCCGTTTGGTTTTGGAATCGAGGTTGGCTCAAAGCCCGAGCTCTTGGCCGCCATGCCGCTCACTGCGGGTTTTGGGGATCGACTGATCATTTGCAATGGCTTCAAGGATGATCGTTACATAGAAGCAGTTGTGATTGCGACGAAGCTGGGGCGTAACATCGTGCCCGTGGTCGAGAGTTTTCGCGAACTGCAACTTTTGATCCGCCATTCCAAACAGCACAACGTGCGGCCCAAGATTGGAGTGCGCATCAAGTTGGCAAGCCGCGGTGTCGGCCGATGGCAGGACTCCAGTGGTCCCAAGGCAAAATTTGGTTTGATGGTGGGAGAAGTCTTGCGGATGTTTCATCTTTTGACCGAGCATGGCATGAAAGATTGCTTGGAGTTGGTGCATTGCCACGTGGGATCCCAAATTCAAAACATTCGCTTGATCAAGAATGTGATCAATGAACTGGGTCAGTTTTACGTGGAACTCTCTCGCATGGGGGCGAAACTTCGATTCTTGGATATTGGGGGTGGTCTTGGTGTGGATTACGACGGCACGCAACGGGACAACGAATGTTCCATGAACTATTCCTTGGAAGAGTATGCCGCCGATATTGTCTTTCGCGTGGGCGGTCTTTGCGACCGGGCCGGAGTGGCCCACCCGGATCTTATTACGGAAAGTGGTCGAGCCGTGGTGGCCTCTCATTCCATCCTGGTTTTCGAGGTGCTGGGTTCCCAGAGCGCGACCGGACATTTGCCCGCACTGCGCTCGGCCCATGATTGGCCAGACTCCGTCGGTGAAATCCCACGCCCCGTCGAGGATCTTTTTTCAGCTCGCGACAACTTGGGCCCGCAAAACTTGGAGGAGTCCTACCA
>CAYXFZ010000041.1:10595-20349 GCA_964464385.1 uncultured Planctomycetales bacterium | reverse complement strand
CGGCCCGGTGTTGATGCCACATGCAGTCCTGCAGGCTATGGAACCCGTCCTTGCCTTCGCTTTGGGCCCGGCGCGAAGCGGCGAACCGGAGCTTGAGCATGCATTGGAGGAAACCCTCCGTGGCAATCCCCGGGGACCGCTGATGACCGCCCTTTGGGCCAGTAGCACCGCCGGCGAAATCAAGCACGACGACTTGCGCACCATGGTTCGGCTGTTTCCCGCCGATCTTCCCGATCGACCCGCCAGTCGGGGCGAACTCGTGTCCTGGCTCCTTCCCCGAGTCGGCGTTCTGACTCGTAGCCTCCTGGCGGTCGCCGGTCACAAAACAGACTCCCCTCGTGCTCCCGCCGAACGACTGGGTCTCGGAGTTGCCCTCACCGCCATACTTGGCGGGCTTGGCCATTCCTTGGGACGCGGAATTCTCCCTCTCCCCCTAAGCGACCTGCAGAAGGCAAATTGCAGTGAGGAAGAAATTTTGGGTCGGGTTCGTACGCCCGCAGTGGATCGACTCTTGGCCACCGAGGCTCGCTGGGCCCGAGGCTGCCTGGATGAAGGGTTGGGACTACGTCGCCACTTGGGTGCGCGCTTGCGGCGCGGCGTACGTGCCGTGGTTGTGCGCTCCCGACACATCCTGGATCGGATCGAGGATCCACGTCACGACATTTTTCGACACCCCCCCCATCTGCGAGTTCGAGAGCGTTGGCAGTGTGCTGCCCGGGCCATGGCCGGGGTTCGGCCTGGGCCAAATGCCCCGTTATCCTCCTAACGATGCCGCCTCTTCTCAGTGCCTTGCGCCCCCGCCAGTGGTCAAAAAATCTAGTGGTCTTGGTCGGCGCTGCATTCAGTGGCAAGGCTCTGGAACCCGACACCGCACAAGCCGCACTTGCCACCACCGGCCTATTTTGCTTGATCAGTTCCGCCATCTATTTGATCAATGATCTCCTGGATCGGGAACGGGATCGGGCGCATCCGAACAAACGCTTCCGCGCGATCGCCGCCGGCACCGTGTCCCCCACTACCGCCCTGGCCACGTCCCTGCTCTTTGCTGGGGTCGGCCTGTTCGGCGCCAATCTTTGGGTCCCCGGGGCACTCCCCGCCCTTGTCGCTTATTTGATTCTGCAAGTGGCCTACTCCTTCTTCCTCAAGCATGTCGTCTTGGTGGATGTCTTTTGCATCGCCGGTGGCTTTCTATTGCGCATCTTGGGTGGTGTTTGGGCCATCGGTGTGCCCGTTTCGCCTTGGCTGATCACCTGTTCGGTGGAATTGGCCCTCTTTCTGGCTTTTTGCAAACGCAAAGCGGAAATCCTGGCACTGGATGGTGCAACCTCGACCCGACCCATTCTTGGCAAATACAAAACGACAGCATTGGATTTGATGATCGGCATGATGGCTGCTGCCACAGTCATCAGTTACGGCCTCTACACCTTGCTCCCCGGCGCACTCCTGCAACTGGATGTCGCCATGGACTCGCACGCGGGTCAGCCTGGCATGATTTGGACCTTGCCACTGGTGTTGTTCGTGATCATGCGATATCTCCATTTGGTGTATCACCAACGCCTCGGTGAAAACCCAAATCGAGTGCTCTTGACGGATGCCCCTCTGCTTGTTGCAGCGGCGGCCTACTGCGGCATCGTGACTTGGGTCATTTATCTCGGGACATGAAGATTGTTTTGACCGGAGGGTCCGGTTTTTTTGGATCCCACCTCGCTCGCGCCCTTCCCGAACACGAGGTCGTCCTCTTTGATCTCCATCCCTTGCCTGCTGGCGAGGAAATCGCCAACACCGAAACCGTGCTGGGCGATGTGCGTGATCCCAGCGCCGTGTTTGCCGTTTGCCAAGGAGCGGATGCAATCGTCCGTGCAGCTGCAGCCTTACCACTATGCCCGGCCCATGAAATCCGGGCCGTCAATGTGGGCGGGGCCGAACATGTTTTCAAGACTGCAGTCGAGCTAAAGATTCAGCGGGTCGTACTGATGTCTTCCACTGCAGTCTATGGAATACCCAAGCAACACCCCTTGCTGGAAACGAATGCCTTGCAAGGAGTCGGGGTCTATGGACAATCCAAGGTGGATGCCGAAACCTTGGCAGAAAAATATCGCGAGCGCGGTTTGTGCATCCCCATTCTCCGGCCCAAAACATTTTTGGGCCCAGAACGCATGGGAGTATTCCAAATCCTTTACGACTGGATTCGTGAGGGTCGCCGCATTCCAGTTTTAGGGTCCGGCCAAAACCGGTATCAGTTGCTGGATGTGGAGGATGCCGCCCTCGCCGCCCGCACCTTGTTGGAGGCCCCAGCAGAGAGCGCCAACGCCAACTTCCACTGTGGCGCTGAAAAATTTGCCTCCGTCGCCGAAGACTTGGGGCGACTGTTTGCTCATGCGGGCACAGGTAGCCGCATTTTCCCGATCCCGGCCCTGCCCGCCAAGGCCGTCCTGGGCCTCCTCTCCGCTCTCCACCTCTCCCCTCTCTACCGCTGGATCTGGGCCACCGCAGATCGTGATTCTTTTGTGGACAATCGCCGCTTGCTCGATCTCGGTTGGCAACCGCACTGGTCCAACTCGGACTCCTTAATTCGGGCTTGGGATTGGTACCAAAACGCCCAGCCCAACGTCCTCCCAGGATCCCGCCACCGAACTCCGTGGCGCCAAGGCGCCCTCCGACTCGTCCGCCACTTCTTTTAACCCGAACTAAAATAACATTTCATTCCACCAGCCCAAGCCAAAGTCAATGTTGATTTCGCTCGGGCTCCTTCCGGTGAATTCGGATGCATTGAGGTAATTTTTGTCCGGGTGCTTTTAGGCTGTTATTTTAGTTCGGGTGTATTTAGGTGGGTTAATTCGAATTCGCGGTCGGAGTGCGACGCGTGAATTCCAGTTTGTTCACCCTCCAGAGATCCGCGCGATCCTGGCCAAAGGGAACGCCTTTGGAGGATCGAGACTGCGGAGAGAATGGGCGAATTTCCAATTGCGTAGTGCGCATTCGATTGACTTCGTTTTCCACATTGAATAAAAATTGAACGAGACGGGAGCGAGAGATCCCACTCTGATCACTCTGAAAGGCCACGGTCCAAGTTTTGTCATCGTATGTCGAACTCGCGCTCGACCGTCCGCTCCTGGCCTCGGCATCTACGGCCCCCAAAGACGCGGCCCGCGAAAGCCGGGTGAACAAGGTCTGGAAGCCAATATCGTTGTCAGCGACGGACAATTTACTGCGCCTCACATGCAGATTACTCACCGTTTCGCCAATGAAACGGAAGGCCTCACGGTGCTCGGTCAATCCGGCGGTGTACTTCTCGAAGCGAGCGCTGATCCAAAACCTGCCCACACCGGAGAGGAGCGTGAGGACCAATAAGGTCATGATCACATTTCGGTTCTTCATGCTTGCTCCTCCAGGGTGCTCTGCGGAATGAGGGGAAACTTGAAGAGAGCGGTCCAGGCTGAGTATCCCTCGGCTTGAGGAAATCCGCCGACTGGATCAAAGTCTTCCGAGCACCAAGGTTGTGCTCGGAGAGCCCGCTGGACATCTTCCAACTTGGACTTGGCATCAAACTCGTCGCCGAAAACTGTAAGTTGCAACTCCACGCCAACGGTTGCCTCTTCATTTCTCCTGCCGGGGTTATAAAGAAACTTGACACGCTCCAACATCCAGCGAGTATTGGGGCGATCCAGGCGATCGGTCAGAACATTCATGATCTGAAGCCAAGCATTGAGGCACGAGTGGGGCATCTCAATGCCACCGACCCCGACCAATTGATCAAGATCCTCTTTCGCTTTGAAAACCCGTTGCCGAAGTTTTTTGATCCGATCCAGATCATCCATGGCCATGCCACTGAAGTCATGCGAAATGAACCAGGATTTTGGAGATTCCTCGGACAGTGGTTTGTTGAGTTCGTCCACGTAACTGACGGCGCGGTTGAAGAGCAGATCGGTATCGCGCACGCGGGCTCGGGTCTTTTGAAAGAGAATGACGCCATCCACGAGGAAGAAAGCGATGAGGCCAACCAAAGCAAGAGTAAGAGGACCCTCAACTCGCTCGACTCCAGAAGCCCGCCGGAATTGTTCCTGGCGAAAATCCATGGCCGAACCCCGGCCAGCACCTAGGCCACGCAAGGCAGCGCCGAAGGCAATCGGGTCCGGGCCAACTTCGGTAATGCCATCGCCATCGTCCTCTTCCGCAGCAGGCCCAAACGAGGTCCGCTCGGTCGGAAGACCCAATTTGGCCGCGAGGGATTCGGCCAATCCTGGGAGGAAGGGGCCAAGGAGGCGCACACGGGGAACGGGAAAGGAGGCCGCAGCCAGCCCACGGCGAATTTCCGCCGCCAAGGAACGCACCAATGAACTCAGATCCTCGGAGGAACAGTGCTCCAGAGCTTCCGCAAAGGGCAAGAGAGGAATTCGATCCGCGGCACAACCAAAAATGGAGTCGTTGGAGGGGCCGGGATCCGCATCAGCGGCATCACCAGAGTTGACATCCGTGGAATCCGAATCGACCAAATCAGAATCGCCGGAACCGGAATCTGCAAGAAGTTCCTCCTCGGCATGGACCACGCCACGGGCCAACTTCAGCCAACCCAAGGGAATCGCACGAATCATGGAGGGTCCATCCGGGCCCTGTAGAACCAGCAAGGAACTTGTGGATCCAAGATGGAAAAAGGCCTCCGGTTGGCCCTCGGAATCACCGTCCAAGGTCGAGATCGCAGTCACCAAAGCGCCAGCATCCAACTCGAGGATGCCGGGATCAACATCGGCTGCCTGCGTGATCTCCAATGCATCGGCAATGTTCTGGTGGGGAACCGCGGCCACGGCCAAGGTCTCGGTAGAGCGATCGTCCTCCATCGCCATGTAATCACAGACCATCTCATCAATATCCAAGTGGTAGATATTGGACTCCACCTCAAACTTGAGAACCTGCAGAGTTTTCTCGCGGTCGGAAAATGGCAAGCTGATTTCCCGCAGGACGGCACCATCCGACGGCAGGGCCAACACTCTTTGGTCCACCTTGCCTGCACCCTCGAGGCCATCACTCACCGAGGTTCCTAGGGCCTCCGCCGTAGGCGCATCGGCCAACCCGGAACCATGGCCACGCACCGTCCATTTGCGCGCCGTTCCATCCAGTAGGACGTAGGACCAGCCATCCGGCCGGAGAGCAACACCGAGGGAGCGCGCCATGAGGTCCTCAGGTTAGCGGGGGGAGGGGTCGGCGACCAGGATGACCAAGGGATCTTCCATCTGTTCCATGAGAATCCGTCTCTTGGGATCCAAGAGCCGATCCCGAATCAGGGATTGAAATCGCCGATCCAAATCACCCAGCTGGGGTTCGATTTGGGCCCGCTGTGCATCCAAAAGGCGCCGCCGCTCCCGCCCGTAGTAGGCAAGCACGACCTGCAGATCGGCAATTTGATCTTCCTCCAGGGCCAATGCCATGCTGATGGCCGAGGACCAATCTCGAAGATCCGGCTCTAGAGATGCTGAAGTTTGGGCATCGCCCCCACCGGCAGCCAACCAACCAAAAATAGCACCTGCAAGAAACGTCAGAACAGCAGCAAAGAGAACTCTGCGCACGGGTCAATGAGAAGGTGCCGACAAGGACGCGGGCCGATCCAAAACTTCCTGAACGGCGCGGTCGATTTCGCGCGGGGAACTGGCGGACGCCGTGGTCGACAAGGCCGAGTCGGAACGCCAAGCCAACATCCCCAGACCCAAGAGCAACAAGACGCCTGCCGCCATAGACCAACTGCGGAGGGCTAAATCCGTACGTCGAATTTCGCCGGCCAAGCCATCTTCAAATCGGTAAACCATCCGATCCAAATCCGAGGTGGCCAGAGGCTCGGGCTGCAAAGTCTGCAGTTGCTGGCGTTGCTCGCGCCAAGAGTGCAGGGCGGAGCGGCAAGGGGGGCAGTCGAGCAAGTGGGCGCGGATTTCCCGTCCGTCCATGGCCGACGATTCATCGTCAAACCAAGCGCTGACCCGAGGTCCCCAATCATGACAGGGTTGATTCACAGACTTTCCTCCATCTTGGAGAGTTCTTGCGCCAATCGTTGCCGGGCGCGGAAGATTCTGGATTCCACAGTTCCTTGGGCAGTATCTAAAATTCGGGCGATGTCGCGATAGGACAAGCCCTCCAATTCACGTAGTGTCAAAACCTCGCGATACTTCTGGGGCAAGCGGTCCAAGCAATCGCGCACCAAGGTTTTGCGTTCCTGGCGCGATGCCTCAGCTGCAGGACCCAGACCGTTAGCCGGAATTTCGTTTTCGGCCCGGCCTTCCGCAAGGGTTGGAAAATGGCCGTCCCGTCGGTTACGAACGACGCGACGGCGATGGTCCAGCAAGGTCCGCAGGGCAACCTGATACAACCAAGTGGACAAGCGCGCTTCTCCGCGAAAGGTGTCAATCCGACGCTGCACCTTGAGAAACACTTCTTGGACTCCGTCTTCGGCCTCAGTCGCATCCAATCCACAACGCCGGGCCAAACCGTAGACCTTGGGGGCATATTCCCGGAACAGAGTCTCCAGGCTCTCGGCAGAACCGGGAGCAGGGGCAGAATCCGGCGTGGGCCGGGGGCCAGGAGTAGAACGAGCCATGGAATGAGCCGAGGTCACGGACTTGAGACGGCGGGAATTCGGGCTTTCTTCCCCGAAAGGACCGCCTCAGGCCTCAATCCAACTCAGAGAGCAGGTGGCCAAGTTTATCCCGCTTGGCCCGCAAATAGCCAATATTGTGCTCTTGAGGGGTGGTTTTCAGCGGCACCTGCTCTTCAATGGCCAATCCGTAGCCCTTGAGGCCGGCCAATTTTTTGGGATTGTTGGTCAACAGACGCATCTTTCGCACCCCGAGGTTGTGCAAAATCTGGGCCCCAATGCCGTATTCCCGCATGTCAGGGGGCAAACCCAGTTTTTCGTTTGCCTCGACGGTGTCATGCCCCTGATCCTGCAAGTGATAGGCGTGCAGCTTGTTCTCCAAGCCGATGCCTCGACCCTCCTGACGTATGTAGAGAATCACTCCACAACCCGCCTCAACTACGGCACGCATGGCCGCTTGTAATTGCGGCCCACAGTCGCAACGGAGACTGCCAAACAAATCACCCGTCATGCATTCGGAATGGACACGCACGGTGACGGCCGCTTCGTTGCGCTCATAAGCCACTCCTTCCGCCGGGGCGTCCGGCCAACCATAGGTCAAAGCGATATGCTCCTTGTGATCCGTGGTCGCGCGAAACAAATGGATGCGGAAATCGCCCAGAGAAGTGGGCAGACGGACATCTTGAACGCGTCGTTCTACCAAGACTTCCCGCCGGCGACGATGCTCAATCAGGGCCTCAATGGTGAGAATTTTCAAGCCGTATCGCTTGGCAAACTCCTCCAAATCACCCATGCGAGCCATACTTCCATCTTCATTCATGATTTCGCAAATCACTGCAGCAGGCTCCATTCCGGCGAGGCGCGACAGATCCACCGAGCCCTCGGTTTGTCCTGGCCGCACGAGGACGCCACCGTCCCTAGCCCGCAAGGGAAAAATATGGCCAGGCCGAACCAAATCATGCGCTGTTGACGTGGACGCGGCAGCAGTGCGAATGGTATGGGCACGATCAGCAGCGGAAATCCCCGTGGTCACGCCTTCTCGGGCCTCGATGGATTCGAGAAATGCAGTCCCCATGCTGGAAGTATTTTCTGCCACCTGCGGTCGAAGGTGCAAACGCTCGCAAATGGGGCCGTCCAGTGCCAAACAAATCAGACCGCCACCCTCCTTCCGCATGAAATTGATGGTTTCCGCAGTCACGGACTCGGCGGCACAGACCAGATCCCCCTCATTTTCACGCCGTGGATCATCCACCAGGATCACCATTCGGCCAGAACGGTAGTCCTCCAGGGCTTCTTCAACAGATTCGTAGAGCATGACAGGGATCTTAGGCCCCAAATTCTACCCCTTTTGGTCCCAAAAGGGGCCGTTTAGGCCGGATTCTGTGCAATAGGGGCCGTTTGGACTAGAAACGCCCTCAACTTCAACCCCCAAAAACGCCGATGAAATCAGGCTATGACTGCATTCCGCCCAGCAAAACAGGCTCCATCCGGGGGGTTCCTTCGGTTGTGGGGCGCAGCCGCCCTGGGGATCCTCCCGGCGGTTGCCGTGGGGCTGGCTTGGCTCCCTGCTTGGCAGGACTTTGAGGCCAATCAGGAAATGCGCGAGCGGGAAGTCCTTGCACTCCACTCCGCTCTTTCCCAACTCCAGAAAAGTCACCAACGGCTGGGAATGGAATTGGACCAACAACTCCAAGATGCCCAAGACAAAGCGACCAACCTGCAACGTCTCGAGAACGAAATCGCCGCCGAGGGGACCGGTCGCCATATTTTGCATGACGAATTGGCCCAACTTCGCCAGGATTTTGTTCTGCGCGAGGCCGCTTACGCGCGGCAAGCCGAAAGGCGCGACCCAGACCTGAGGCGGCGCGCCTTGCAACGGGACATCCTTTCCCCGGTCTTTCAACTTGCCGGGGATGATGCTGTCGGCAGTGCGGTCCTGGTCGAATGTAGCCGGACGGCGGTACAGCAAAGCTGGTGGGCTCTGACGAGTTACCACGTCGTTCGAGACATTTTGGGGGAAACGGATGCCAGCGAAGGTGAGGAAAGGCTGGCCTTGGATGCCTTTTTCGAAATTGACGGCGTGGAGCTGGTGATCGAAGCGCGGATGGTGGCCCACGACGAGGCCAACGACCTTGCTCTCCTGCGCATCGATGACGAACGGGATTTGGGTCCCGGGGCAAGAATCGCTCCCTTGGCCCGCATGGATCGGGTCGAACCCTTTCAGCCGATCTACACAGTCGGTTGTCCTCTGGGTACCGCAGCGCAGGCCACGCGCGGTGAAATCACCCGGACTTCCTGGGAATTGGGTGGCCAGCCCCTGTGGATGATTTCCAGCCCTGCCTACTTCGGCAACTCCGGTGGCGGCGTCTTCCTGGAAGAAAGTCGCGAACTCATTGGCATTTTCGCCAAAATCTACACCCACGGTACTTTCCGCCCCCAGGTCATTACCCATATGGGCTTGGCTGTGCCGCTGGACGTGATTCACCAATGGTTGGAGGAAGAAAACTACGGCTTTCTCCTTCCGAACCGGGCCTCTGTGGCCCAAGCGTCCTCTCGATCGGAAAGCGAATAGGAATTCCGCAGATCGGCTTTCGGCCTATACTGCCGTCGAAAGAGTCCGATCCAATGAACATCCTTGTCCGCAGCCTGCTCCTCCTTCTCCCGCTGTCCCTTTCGGCCCCTCCTGCCGATCCCTTTGATAAGGCTCAAGAACTCCTTCGGAGCGGCAAGGTTGAGGAGGCCCAGGGTGTGGCCATGCATGTCCTGGCCGAGCACCCCTTTTCGAACACGGGATACCAGATCTTGTTTGATGTCGCCGAGGCCAAGCAAGACCGCGAGGCCCAACTCCGGTGGGGCAAGTGGCTCTACTGGTCCTTTCGATTCGGGGGCGAGATGGGCAAGGCGGCCACTATCGCCTCCCGCTTGGACTCCATTGCCCCCTCCTGGAATGCCGACGAACCCATTCTTGCGGAATGGAAATCCTCGGCTACCGAAGCCGCCGTCATGGTCGCTCGTGATCGCCTGTACCGGTCCGCAGGTCATGTGATTGGGCGCCTCGTGGATTACGACCCTGCCGACGCCAAGCTCGGCAAGGAATACGACAAACTTGCGAACCGCGCAGGTGACATGCTTTCCGGCGGCGCCTTTGTCGCCGAGCGAGTCCGACGACGCTCTTCT
>CAYXFZ010000041.1:0-10585 GCA_964464385.1 uncultured Planctomycetales bacterium | reverse complement strand
GGATCCAGCGGCAGGACGAAAAACACTCCGATTGGGAAAATGCTTTTGATCGCAAAACGCGACACTACCAGATCGTCACCAACCTCGACTACGAGTTTTTCGAAACAGTCTCCGTTGTCATGGAGGACATGGCCCGATTTTATCGCAAGGTTTACGAATACCGCAAAAAATCTCCGCGTGTCACCTTGGCCATCCACAAGAAGCGCTCCGATTTTGACAAATACTGCCACGAAGAATTGGGTGGAAGCCTTTCCACGGGAGTCTTGGGTTGGTTTTACCAAAAGGAAATGACGGTTGCCGCCTTTCAAGACAAAGAATTCGGCATTACTCGTGACGATTTGTGGAGAACTCTTTTCCACGAAGCCAGCCACCAGTTCATGCACCTCAAGACCACAGCAAAAACCAAGGTGGACCCGCCGACTTGGCTGAATGAAGGAACCGCCTCCTTTTTCGAGGGGTGTGAACTCAAGTCGGATGGCACAATCGTAAAAAACAAACCTGCGGCACTTCGCGTTCGCGAATGGGAGTCCATTGACTCTGGGTCATCTCGCCATTCCATCGCCGAGGTAATCAGTTATCCGGGACGAGGCTCCTACCCCGGAAGTATGTATTCCTACGGCTGGGCCTTGGTTTATTTCCTGCTCAATTACGAGGAAAATGACTCTCGACTCTCCTCGACCACCGGGGACGACTTGCCACATGTGATTCCCGCCGGCAAATTGGTTTATTACGATGCCTACCAAAAATATCTCAATTACTACACGAAGAAGCCCAAAAGAAATGGCCCGACCCCATTGGATCTTGCCAAAAAATATTTTGTGGAGGAAGTGGCGGATCCAGAAATCCCCGACTGGGACGCCTTCGAAAATCGCTGGCGGAGATTCACTCGAGTCTTGGTGCAGGAATCCAAGGCCGGCCCTGAATTGGCCGATGTTCTCTTGGCCCGAGCCCGGGGTTACCTTGCAATCGACGACTGGGAGCGGGCCGGGATTGCCGCCGAACAAGCCGATGACAAACGCCCGAATGATGGCGAATCCTTTCGAATCTTGGCGTTGGCCAACGCTGGGGCCGAGCAATCCGACGAAGCCGCCTACTGGATGCTGAGAAACTGGGAAACTTCCCTGAAAGAGGGAGACGTCGAGGCAATCCAAGCCGCTGAAGATTGGTTGAACGAACACAACGCGGAGAGTCTTGTCGATTTGTTTTGTCTCCCCACTCGCAAGGCCTTCGACTCCATTCTTAAAGAAATGGATCGCGCAATCGCCAAGGGCCACCCTGTCTTGGCCCTCCTCCACGCCTCCCACATCAATCGTGCCACCGGAATTCTTCATGGCCAAGTGCAAGCGAAGGTTCGCGAAATTCAGGCCGAATCAAATCTGGACCTCCGGCTTTGGCTCACGGCCTTTCCAAGAGGGTCCATCACTCAAGTCCCGGGTCGAGTGCAACAAATGAGCGATGACAGTCTGTTGATCTTCGCCCCAGAAAAGCGGGTTACCTATGCATCCATGAAGCGACAGTCCTTGCGCAGACTCGAACCACCCTTTGATATCCAGGGCTCCGTCACAGTAGATGGCGAGGGATCTGCCCGCATCGATCTTGGCGTTACGTCGTCGAACAATCCTCAATCTTCCATTTCCTTCCGAAATGGCGCCGCTATTTTCCTCTACGAAGTCAACGTGACCTATGATTTGGAAAGCCAAGGACGACAAGTACTCGAATGGGGTAATCCGCGCAGTCGCCGCCTACCGCCAACGCAAAAATTTGACTTTCAAGTCCTCATGAGGCCCGATGGCGGCGGCGTTTTCAAGGTCGGCAAAGACGCCGAACTCAAGATTCCAAAAGAATGGGCGGAAATACGCCTTACGGGTGGACTTCGAGTTTCGATTTCCGGGGACTCGGCCGCAAAGTTTAGTGACATTCAGGTCCGGGCTCAGCACCCTTTCTGGCCGATTGAGAAGAAGGAAGACTGAGGGCAACCAACCTCCCTTCTCGCAAGCGTAGTTCCTTGGCGGCAGTGACACCTGCTTGCTTCCGCGACAAGAGGGCCGATTCCAAATCACGGAGTCGAGCCGGCGACACGGTTTCTTTCATGTTGCGCAAATGCTCGGCAATGGCCAGCCGCCGGAGCAGGCTTGGCTGTGCATGCCAATCTCCTTCGGCGTCGAGCAACTCGGCGACTGCGCCATTCCATTCTGCGGCCTCCTCGGCCATGCGCAGGATGGCGGACACCGGATCCCCCGTTGCCAAGTTTTGCAACAGAGGCCAAGCCTCCAAGCGAAGCCGGTTGCGAGCGGCAAAACCGGGATCGGCATTGCTGGGATCCTCAAGCCAAGATACACCGGAATCGCGCAAGGATTGCCGCACTTGTTGCCGACGACAGGCCAAGAGAGGCCGCCGAATTTCGGACACGAGTTGGCCTTGCAGGAGGAGCGGGCGTCGCGCCGGAATTCCAGCCAAGCCCCTCAATCCCGTGCCGCGGAAGAGTCGGAGGAGCACGGTTTCCGCTTGATCCTCGGCCGTATGGCCCAAGACCACTGCAGGGGAATTGCGAGATCGGGCCTCTTCCGCCAAAATCTGGTAACGAAGATCCCGCAAACTGGCTTCGTCCCCAGCAGTAGCCGAGCCCCGACGAATCACCACCTCAAGACCTAGACCACGGATTCCTTCGGCGGCCTGGAGGGCGAGATCTCCGGAATCCGGCCGATGTCCATGATCCACGACAACGGCAAGCCCAGGCATCCTCCCCTGTGCAAAGAGCAGAAACTCCTGGGCTAGAAAGGTGGAATCGGCGCCCCCGGAACAGGCCAGCAGCACCAAACCATCCTCCGGCCACGGGCCGAGCATTTCCCAGCGGGAATCCAGGTCAGGTATCGGGGGAAGAGACACGCACCTAGAATGCCGTATTCCTCGGCCTCCGGGAACCCCTGGATGGACCGTTCTCAGCATCTCCGCTCACCCCCCAAACATTCCAGATCATGGCCATTCGCATTGCCATCAACGGTTTCGGTCGCATCGGCCGCAACGTCTTTCGCATCATGCAGTCCCGAGGCGACGAATTTGAAGTCGTGGCCCTCAATGACCTGACCGATGCCGCCACCCTGGCCCACCTTCTTCGCTACGACACCATCAGCGGCCGATTCGATGGCAAGATTTCCGTGGCTGAAGGCTCCTTCACGGTCAATGGCAAGGATGTGCGCGTCCTGGCCGAGCGCGACCCGGCCAACCTGCCGTGGAAAGATCTCGGGGTAGATTTTACCGTCGAAGCCACGGGAATTTTTCGCGACCGCGCCGCATGCACCAAACATCTGGATGCGGGCTCCGCCAAGGTCGTCCTCACCGTCCCCCCCAAGGATGAAATTGACAACATGGTCGTCCTCGGTGTGAACGATGACACTCTCGAAGCTGGGCACCGCATCATTTCGAATGCTTCATGCACCACCAACTGCTTGGCACCCCTGGCCAAGGTCCTCAACGACTCCTTCGGTCTCACCCGGGGCCTGATGACTACGGTGCACGCTTACACCAACGATCAACGCATCCTGGATCTGCCACACAGCGATCTGCGCCGCGCCCGCGCTGCTGCATGCAACATCATCCCGACTAGCACGGGTGCCGCCCGCGCCGTCGGCAAAGTTCTGCCGGAACTCAACGGCAAATTGGATGGCATGTCCATGCGCGTTCCAGTGCCCAATGGATCGGTCGTGGACCTCGTTGCCGTTTTGGGGAAGGACACCTCGGTGGAAGAAGTCAACGCTGCCATGAAGACGGCCGCCGAGGGTCCGATGGCTGGCATTCTCCAGTATTCCGAAGACCCGCTGGTCTCCTGCGACATCTTGCAGAACTCACACTCCTCCATTTTCGACGCAGGTTCCACCATGCTCATGGATGCCAACATGGTCAAGGTGGTCAGCTGGTACGACAACGAGTGGGGATACAGCAGCCGTGTTGTGGATCTGATTGCCAAGGCACACGCCCTCGGCAGTTGAGCCTTTTGGACCCTCGTTCTCCCGCTCCATGACCTCCCGCTTTTCCCAAGTGGATCCCGCCGGCCGACGCGCTTTTGTGCGCGTTGATTTCAATGTCCCCTTGCGGGATGGCGAGGTCGGCGATGACACGCGCATCACCTCCGCTCTGCCCACCCTTCGCCACATCTTGGAAAGGGGCGGATCGGTCGTGGCCGCTTCTCACCTTGGCCGCCCACAAGGGGAAACCGTGCAGGAACTGCGCATGGCCCCCATTGCCAAGCGGCTCCAGGAACTCCTGCCTGAGTTTGAAATTCTGCAAGCAGAGGATGTCGTCGGAGATTCGAGCAAGGCTCTGGCCAGCAATTTGCAGTCCGGTCAAATGCTGCTCCTGGAAAACCTTCGCTTCGAGCCGGGGGAAACGGGGAATGACCCGGATTTTGCCGCCCAACTGGCCAGTCTTGCCGACTGGTTTGTGCAAGAGGCCTTTGGCACCTGCCACCGCGCCCATGCTTCGACGGTGGGCGTGCCCGCGCTCTTGGGACCGGCCGTTCCCGGCCTCCTCCTGCAAGAGGAGATCAACGCCTTTGCCATGGTCTTCGATGAACCCACTCGCCCCCTGACGGCGGTCATCGGCGGCGCCAAGGTCAGCGACAAGATCATTGCCTTGGAACACTTGCTGGAAAAAATTGATCGGCTCATCATAGGCGGCGGCATGGCCTACACTTTTCTGCGTGCCCAAGGCCTTGGCATTGGCGATTCCTTGTGCGAAGAAGATCGGCTGGATACGGCCCGCTCGGTCTTGGAAAAAGCCGAAGCAGGAGGCGTCAAGGTCCTGCTCCCAACCGACCACCTCTGCGCCGACCGTATTGCCGCCGACGCTCAAGTGGAAGAGTGCGGACCCATGGTGCCCGATGGACTCATGGGACTCGACATTGGCAGCGAAACGCGCGAACGATTTTCGGAAGCCATCGCCGATTCGGGGACCGTGCTCTGGAACGGGCCCATGGGAGTGTTTGAGATAGAAGCATTTCGCCAGGGCACGTCCATCTTGGCCCAAACTTTGGCCAAGAGTGGTGCTATTTCGGTTGTGGGTGGTGGGGATTCCGTGGCGGCCATCCACTTGCTTGGCGTTGTCGATCAGATCTCCCATATTTCCACGGGGGGCGGGGCCTTCCTGGCAATGCTCGAGGGCCAGGATCTACCCGGGATTACCGCCCTTCGGGCCGAGCCCAAATAGACGGCCGACGAGCGGCCCAGCTTCAGTCCGACAGGATGGAATCGCTGGCGGTTCGACCCAACTCTTCCATGTCCTGGAGAGTCGCATCTTCGCCCTGGAAGAACCAAGAGCCCCCCAGAATGATGGCAGCGATAAGGACCAAAACGACGGCAATTTTCATGGCCTTGCGGAGCAAGACCAAGCCCAGGGCAAGGAGGACCAGCCCCAGGAGTACGACCAACACGGGTTGTTGGGCGTAAAGGTCCAGGAGCCAAGAAAAAGGAGACAGGCCGGTTTCCATCCTGGGCAGGATACCGACCGAGGAAGCAATTCGCGAGTCAGCGAAGATTCGTGATCTGCAGAGAAGAAACGCGCGTGGTTACGAAGCCGCCTGGATCCAGGACCAAGGCCTGGGAATACACCGTTTGCCCCGACCCGAAGGGCGGCACCGACCAGGCCAGATTGGCCATTCCTGCGGCATCCAACTTGCCCTGCCTCAGACTTGACATGAATAGACCATCCACGGAAACCGAAAGCCAGCCACCTGTGGCCAGGGGCGAAGCCCCAGCGTTTAAGGAAAACCCCACGAAGTAGTAGGCCTGAGCAAGGGGAGTGCCAGCGGAGAGGGCCGCGGTCAATTCCGCTTGGGCAGGAAAGGCTCGCACTTCCAGCTTGGGACGGTCCAAGAACCGCTGAATCTCACGGTGGAGCCGGAACCCAATGTAAGGAAAGCCGATCAAAACATCGGAGAGCAGGGGGGCGGTGCCGCCCGGAAGCACATCCACGGGATGATCCAACTCGCCCTGAAAAAGAACATGGGGAGATATCCCCTCGCCACCCAAGGAAACTCGCAGTGCACCGCGCACATTGGCCAAGGGGTCGGACTGCGGGGGGCGGGGGCGATTGCGGTGGGTCTGGCTCTCGACCCGGAAATAGGCACTAGGGATGAAGGGGAGATAGGCCTCGGCCTCGCGTTCTTCCCAAAATGTGGTATTGGACGAATCGCGGGGAATGGGGCCACCAAATTGAGAAGACGATTCCCAGCGGTTGGCAAGACCATTCAGATCCACCAGGAGGGCCACCGGGGGTTGGTTCGGCCATCGCGCCAGGGTGCCAGTCGCCAAGGTCATTCCGTAGTCCATGGCAACGACGACCAAGCGATCGGAATCCACTTCTGGGCGCGTGACGAGTTTCTGCAGGACGGCATTCAACCCAGTTTGGTCGAGAATCCCGCCCATATCATTGGTAGCCCCGGTCGTGCACGAAAGATCGAACCAAACCGCGCCCCAACCCATTTGGGACCAACGCAAGGCATTGGAATCCAAGTCGATCTGTCTCGTGTCTGGCCCGGGAACCAAGACCACGCAAGGCACGGGTTGACTGGCAGAAGCGGCGCGGGGGCCATGCAATACCGCGGGAATGGAAGTTCCCGACACCGGGTGGTTGACGTTGAGTTGGCGAACCAAAGTGTCGGTCACGGGCGGCCAAGACCAAGCAATTTGGCCCAGAGAATCGTATTCCGTCGCCGTCATGCCACCGATCAACAAATTCCCGCTGGCCAGGGCATCCACGTCATAGACAAAATTGTTGTGTGGTTGATCTCGCACAATGGTGCCGTCACGAGCAACGATGAGAGCACGATGGTTGTGACTGTCGGCAATCACAATATTGCCTAGGGGAGTGAGATCGGCGTCTCGGGGCTTGTCCAACTGGCCAGGCCCCTGTCTGGGCCCATAACCCCAGACCATGGTGCCGCTCGGGTCCACTTCGACCACGCGGTCATTGCCGTAGTCGGCAATCAAAGTATTGCCATTGGCCAAGCGCTGGGGATTGTGGGGAAAATTGAGGTGGGTGAGATCGCCGCCGGCCACATCGAATTCTCCAAATTGCCACAACACATTGCCCTGCAAGTCCACCTCCAGCACGCGGTGATGGAAGCAATCGCACACCAAGAGATTGCCATTGGCCAAAACATCCACATCGTTCAAGTAATCAAAGTCGGTGCCGTCGGAGAGGGGCAGGACATCATCGGAATTCCAGGCGATGGAGCCGTCGTTCCGCAGCACCAACATGCGGTTGGCTTGGGTGTCGGCGACCAGAATTCGACCATCCGACAAGAGCTCGGCAGCGTGGGTGTAACTGCCCGGAGTTTGCCAAGCATGGAGCAGTTCGCCGTCCCCAGAAACTTGAAATACAAGCCCTCGGACTTGGTCCTTGGGGCCGCCATCAACAACAAGGGTGCTACCATCGGCAAGACGCTCCACTTCCAGAACCTTTTGCGGAAAGGCCTGAAGGAGGAGGGGTAAGGCGAGGGAAAACAACATTCGGAACCCTTGGATTCTACCCGGAAATGCCCGTTAGGATAGGGGCATGATCCCCCCGTTGCGCGTGGCACCCTCCCTATTGGCCTGTAATTTTGCACGTTTGGAAGAGGAATTGGAGCGTGCCGAGGATGCAGGCGCCGATTGGCACCATGTCGATGTCATGGACGGCCATTTTGTGCCCAATTTGTCCATCGGCCCACCCGTCGTTGCGGCCATCCGCAAGGCCTCGACCTTGCCCTTGGATGTCCATCTCATGATTGAAGAACCCAAGGAATGGGCACAGATTTATGCCGACGCCGGCGCCGACATTTTGTCCTTTCACTACGAGGCTTCGGCCAACTGTTTTGAAGAGACCCTGGCCGCTTTTCGCGCCACCGGTTGCCCTGTTGGGGTGGCCCTCAACCCGCCAGCAGATGTTGAAAACCTGCGCCTCTATTTGGACCAAATCGACATGGTCTTGATCATGTCGGTGCATGCCGGTTTTGGTGGCCAATCCTTCATGCCAGAAGTGCTGCGCAAGGTGCAAAACTTGCGCGAATGGGGTTACGAAAAGGACATTGAGATGGACGGCGGGATTACCGGCGAAACTGCCGTGGCCTGTCGCGAGGCCGGCGCCAATGCGCTCGTGGCCGGCACCTGGTTGTTCGGCAGCGAAAATATGGCCGAAAGGGTCCAAGAATTGCGGCCCCTCACCTCCTCTCCCTCAGCGGGTTAGAATAGGCAACCATGGCATTCCGCCTCGGCCGCAAACGCAAGAAGGACATGCCCGGAGGTTTGTGGAGCAAGTGCTCTTCCTGCGGTTCGATGATCTTCACCAAAGAGTTCGAATCCAATCTTCGCATTTGTCCGAACTGTTCCTTCCATCACACGATGGATGCGCGCCGGCGCGTCGAAATTACTGCGGATCCCGGCACCTTCATTGAACACTTCACCGACTTGCGGCCGCAAGATCGCTTGAACTTCAAGGACAACAAAGAGGCCTATGTGGACAAGCTACAAAAGGCCCAGGCCAAGACGGGCAATGCTGATGCTTGCCTGGCCGGCACTTGCGAAGTAGAGGGCCATCCCGTGGTGCTGGCTGTCCTGGACTTTTCCTTCATGGGTGGCTCCATGGGCGAAGTGGTCGGCGAAAAAATTGCCCGCGCCGTGGAATTGGCGCAAGAGAATGATGTGCCCATCTTGATTTTCTCGGCTTCGGGCGGCGCCCGCATGCACGAGGGTGCCATCTCCCTGATGCAGATGGCCAAGACTTGCTCCGCTCTGCACCTGTATCGCGAAAGTGGTGGTTTTTCCATTTCGATTCTGACCAACCCCACCACAGGTGGCGTGACGGCCTCCTTTGCCACAGTCTGTGACATCACGGTTGCCGAGCCCGGAGCCTTGATTGGTTTCGCCGGCCCGCGCGTGATTCAAAACACGATTCGCCAAGAGCTGCCCGAGGGTCTTCAACGCAGTGAGTTCCTCATGGAGAAAGGGCAAGTGGATACGATCATTGCCCGGCCGGAGATGAAAGCGCAGCTGGCCATCTTGTTGGGCTATTCGCCGCACGCGCGGCGCCCCGACTCCGCCTAGACGCGCAGAAGTTCTGTCGATCGCACCATGAATCGATCCGTTTTTCAGCAAGGCTCCGTGGCTGCTTTTTTTGCCGTCGCTTTGGGGGCCTTAGGTGCCCACGGCGCCGAGCCGCATTTTGTGGAGGGAGGTGCCGCCTGGTGGAGCACGGCCGCGCTGTATCACTTCTTTCACGCTCTTGGAATTTTGATCGTTGCCCTGGCCGCTCCTTCTCTGCGTGAGGGTTGCGCCGAACGGGTCCGCAGTTTGTTCTTGATCGGAATCTTGCTCTTTTCGGGCTCGCTTTATCTCATGGCCTTGACGGGCATCACGCAACTAGGAATTGTGACCCCGATTGGAGGCTTGGCTTTCTTGTGGGGTTGGGCCAGCTTGGCTTGGGGTTGCCGCAAGCAAACTTAACCGAATCGGCGGATTTCGCGCTCAACCCAAGACGGGAATGTCCGCAAAGACTGCGCCATACAGAAAGCCGCAACCGGCCAGCACCAAGAGGTGCCAAACGAGGTGAAAACCGCGACGACCGTCCAGGGAATAAAACACCACGCCGACGGTGAAACAAATTCCAGCGCCGACCAGCAAAAGCAGGGCGCCGGGAACCATATTTTCCATCATGGGTCCAATCGCAACCACGGCCAGCCAACTTAGGGACAGATAAAGGAAAGTGGAGAAACGATCGTGCCTTCCCGTGAAAAAGAGTTTGAAAACGACGCCACAAAAGGCAGCGCCCCAAACCAGGCCCAGCAAGGACCAACCCCAAGGGCCGCGCAAACTCCCCAAACAGAAGGGCGTGTAACTGCCGGCGATCAGGACAAAAATGCTGGCGTGATCCACGATGCGCAAGACTTGTTTGCGATCGGGCTGAATGGTGCCGTGGTAAAGCGCCGAAGCGGCCAGGGTCGCCAAGAGGCAGGCGCCAAAGATGCAACAACCGACAAGATGCAGAGGATCGCCGGTACCGGCGGCACGCACGACCAGCACCGGGAAACCAGCGGCGGCAATGAGAAAACCAAGAGCGTGGGACCACGCGTTCCAGCGTTCTTCGCGCTTGGCTTGTGGCTTTCTCATCTCTCAAACATACCCGATTTTTGGGACTCTGGCAGTACGCAGTTGGCCGCAAGCGGCGGTTGCGGACACACCCACGGTGCGGCGCAACACTGCGGAAAACCCGGCGGCGCGCAAGTTTTCCACAAAGGCTTCGGCCGACTCGCGAGCGTGTTCCGCGGAGTCATTGACGCCGCCCATGAGAACCCACTCGACCTGATAGGGGCGCCCTGTTTGAGCATGAAATCGACAAGCTGCATCCAATAACTCTCGCGGCAAAACATGAGCTTGGGTCGGAATTAAATCCCCCCGCAGAGTCGGATCCACGGCATGCAAAGAAAGCGCCAGAGTAAATTTGATGTTGAGAGCGGCGAGACGGTCCACGGAAGCCGGGGGCCCCACCGTCGAAACGAGAACATGGCGTGGGCCAATGCCGGCCTCGTCCCGAAAAATAGGAAGCACCGTCTCCA
>CAYXFZ010000040.1:19948-20796 GCA_964464385.1 uncultured Planctomycetales bacterium | reverse complement strand
CACGGTGCGAGTCCGCAATCGATCTTCATCTAGCCATTCCCAACTCATGGCCCGAGATTGACAATACTGTTCCACCTCTTCTCGGTTTTTGGTTTGGAACACTTCTTGCCAGGAAAGTCCGACGCCGAAGTTGTAGTTGCGAACATAAAGAACATCTTTTTCCTCAAACGCTTTGCGCACTCCCGGGTCCACGCGTTCGTGTACTTTATGAATGTCGGCAATTGGGGTTTCGCCACCAGAGGTCGACTTGGTGTGGCAACCGAAATAGATTTTCTTTGGCCATGTTGGCCAATAACTTCCTTCGTTGTGGAGACACATGGTCTCCTCGGGAGGGAAAATGGTGGCGCAATAGATTTTGTCACCAAACTCGTTTCGGGGGGTGGACCTGTCCCGGTATTGCAAACGGTCTCCTTCGGAGGTGTTTTCCAGAAAGGCTTGGAACCCGGGAATGCTCTCATTGGCGAACCCCCGGAAAAGGAGCGCTCGTTTTTCCCAGAGGAGCTCCTCGATCCAATTGCGGTTCTCTGCCGCCCAAGTCGCCAGGCCCAAGCCAGGAGATTTGGATTGAATCAAAGTAGGGATTGCCACGCCCTCCAAAAGAGGTTCAACCGTGACGAGGTCGCGGCTACTGGAGGGGCTTTTTCGCTTCATTTCCTGGGGGGAGAGGGTTGCGGCATCGATTGGGATAGGCTTCCCCCTAAGAAGACTGTAGGGTTGGACTATGGACTATGGGCTATGGGTTTGGTGATTTTTTTGACCATTTTCCGTCAACATACCCCCTTCCCCCCCCCCCCCCCCCCTTCCGTCCCCTGTTCCACAAACACCCCCCCCACCCACCCCCTCCGCGG
>CAYXFZ010000040.1:0-19938 GCA_964464385.1 uncultured Planctomycetales bacterium | reverse complement strand
CGGATTGTGAGCTGACTTGGGTCCGAGCTTCGGGACCCGGGGGCCAGCATCGCAACAAGGCCGAAACTGGAGTGCGGCTGAAGCATCTGCCGTCGGGCATCGTGATCTCAGCCACGGAAAGGCGCAGTCGTCAATCGAATATTGATGTTGCTTTCAAGCGGCTGGCCGACCGGCTTCGCGAGCGGGATTACAAACCTCCGCCACGGAGGCCCACCAAGCCGACGCGGGCCTCGGTGCAACGACGCTTGGAAACCAAAAAGCAAAAGGGGGAGGCCAAGCGCAGGCGCCGTCCTCCCAAGGAGGAGTCCTGAGCCCGGCAGTCATACGGATCGTCGTTTGAAACCGGCGGGGCCCTTGGGTTTGGTCGGAGAAATGTCGGTCTCGGCTAGGTCGGACGGGCGGGTTTCCGGCTTCTCCATCATTTGTCGCAAAAGGTCCAAGTACCGTCCTGCCAACCGAGCCACCGTGCCCTCCTCGAACCGATCGGTGTTGTATTCAAAATAAGCAAAGATTTCTTCGTCGTTCACGTCCACGATCAAACTGATGTCGAAGCGAGTGTGGCCGCTCTCCAAGATGCGCCAACGGGTCTGAGTTCCCGGGATCTCTAATGGAGAAATCAAATTCTCCATATGGGTGAACCAAGCGGGGATGACCTCGGCGTCTTCCGGCAGTCCATCCTTGCGCAGGAGTTGCACCACTTCTTCAAAGGGGGCAGCCGAGTGCCTTTCCGCTTCAACGGCGGCCTTACGGACCCTGGCCAAGAGTTCCTGGAAGTTGGGATCGTCGGAAAAATCACAACGCACGACGAGGGTTTGCACCAGGAAGGCAATGAGCTGCTCTAATTCGGGTTGGTTGCGGGTGGAAAGAGGAAGTCCCAAGCGTTGATCGGTTTCTCCCGATTCCAAGCGCAACAAAAGCAACCAAGTGGCGAGCATGACCCAGTTGGAAGTCAGTTTTTCTTTGCCGCAAAAGCGCCGCATTTGCTCCCGCAGTTCCGCGGGAAAGCGGAAGGTGTGGAAGGCACCCGGCGGATGAGGGCCAGGTTTGGCGGGTCGATCCCAGGGCAGAGAAATTTTTGGCAAACTGGCCAAGTAGCTGCGCCAAAATTCCAGATCTTTCGCGGTCTTTTTATGGTCCGTCCATTGCCGTTCCCAGATGGCTAGATCGCAAAGTTGGAAGGGGAGCTCAGCAAGTTCCGGTTCTTGCCCAGCCAGGAGAGCGGCATAGGTGGCCCCCAGTTCGCGATAAAAGACCCCATAGGAATAGCCATCCGAAATGATGTGGTGCATGCAGCAACCAAAAACATGCAGAGTGTCGGCAAGACGGATCAAAACACTGCGGGCCATGGGGGGTTGATCCAACGCAAAGGGCGTAGCGACGAGATCCCGTTCGGCCTTGGCGAGAGCTTGGGCGCGGAGTGGCGGGCTGAGGTCGCGGAAATCCATGAACTCGAAAGGGAATTTGGCCTCCGGGTCCACCTGTTGTCGCGGCGAGCCGTCGGCGGCATAGAGGAAGCGGAGGCGAAAGGCTTCATGCCGTCGAGCGACGGAGTGCAAGGCCTGCTCGAAAAGGGCGGAATCCATCGGGCCACCTTCGATACGAACGACCAAAGCGTCGTTCCAATAAGAAGTACCAGGATTCAGGCTCTCCATAAACCAGAGCCTTTCCTGGCCCGGGGAGAGGAGGCAGGGATCCAAGGGATCCGGCCTCGGCACAGGGAGGGCTGGCGGGGCATCCTTGGCCCCGCGCTCACTCAACAGCTTGCGAAGCAGAGCGAGTTTTTCCGGGGAAAATTTTTCCAAGGCTTCAGTCGGGGGAGTTTTGGCCCGCATCTTTCCAAGAAAGGGGTGCGGGGTAGGTCGAAATGGGTCGGCGGTGACAGAGCGCCAACACCTGACTGCGGACCTCTTGGTGGAGGGCCGGGTCGAGGGACCAGTTCCGGTCGTCCTTCTGTTCCATAGAGGAAAGGATGCGGTGGATCAGTTGCACGCACTCCTCCATGTCGGCAGGTTCCATGAGGCGAATGGCCAGGCCATTGGAACCGAGCCGGATGCCGCTGGTAATCGTGGGCGGTTTTTGATCGTAGGGGATGCGGTTTTTATTGACGACGATGCCGCAGTCTTCCAGGGCCTTTTCGGCATTCACTCCGGAGATGCCCTTGGCCATGACATCCACAACCACGATGTGGTTGTCAGTGCCCTCCGTGATCACTCGATAGCCTAGTTTTTGAAAGGCGTCGGCGAGGGCGGTGCTAAGGGCCACCACCAGCTCGGCGACGGCGCGGAACCCCGGCGAGGCAACAATGGCCAAGCCGCGGGCCTTGGATGCAATCGAACTCTGGTTGGGAGCGCCTTGGAAGAAAGGGAAGACCTTCTTTTGAATGATTTGTTCCAGAGTGAACTTGCCGCCGGGGGCCATGCGCTCCAAATCCTTGCCGATGAGGATGAGTCCGCCCCGACCGCCGTAGAGTTGTTTGTGGGTGCAAGTGGTGGTGAAGTGGGCGTGATCCACCGGGTTGGGATGCAGGCCGGCGGCCACCAACCCGGCGATATGGGTGATGTCGGCCAGGAGAAAGGCATCCACTTCGTCGGCAATTTCTCGAAAGCGAGCCCAATCTATTTCACGGGAGTACGCCGTCGTGCCGCAGATGATCAACTTAGGTTTGTGTTCCAAGGCGAGGGCGTGGGCTTGGTCGTAATCCAAGCGTTCGTCCTCGGTCAGGCCGTAGCCCACGGCCTCAAACACTTGGCCGGAGATGGATGCCTTGGAGCCATGGGTCAAGTGACCGCCGGAATCCAAGTCCATGCCAAGCAAGGTGTCACCGGGCTTCATGGTGCTGAACATGACCACCTCGTTGGCATTGGTGGCGGACATAACCTGAACATTGGCGTAGCGTGCACCGAAGGCCTTCTTGGCCCGCTCAATGGCCAGCGATTCGATTTCATCAATGTGCACACAGCCGGCGTGAAAACGGGCGCCGGGATAACCTTCGGCCGTCACGTTCATGGCCGTGGAGGCTTCACACACCAAGGAGGAGGGATCCGTGATGCTGGAGGAAGCCACCATGGTCAATACCTCGGCTTGTCGCTCGTATTCCGCCGACAAAATTCGGTGGAGTTCCGGGTCTTCTTTTTCCAAACGCGCGACTCCGGCCTCTAAAAAACGGGCGTAGTCGGAACGGGGCGCGTTGGCACTCATGGCTGGGGGAACTTTAGCTTCCCTCGGTCATCTGAGCCGCAACTTCACTCTCCGACATGGTGGCGAGTTGTTGGATGAGGTCTGCGGCTTCGTCGGCATCAAAGCCGGCATCCGTGGCCCTTTCTCGCAGTAGCCTTGCACTCTTAGTGACGGTGTCAGCTGTCAAGACATCGCCAACGCCCATCTCCACCGGGAAAAGAGCGGTGATTTTGGCTTGCAAGTGTGCGGCCAAGAGGGAGTGGCCGCCCAATTCCACAAAGGGATCCTGAGCACCTACTCGATCCACTTCCAAGATGTCGGCCCAGAGATCGGCCAAGAGTTCTTCCAGCCCGGCCTGCGGTTTGACATAAGAGGTGTCAAGTTCCGCCCGGGTGAGGTTGGGTGCGGGAAGGGCCCTGCGATCTACTTTGCCATTGGGGGTAAGAGGGAGTTTGGGCAGGGGGACGAAGGCCGCGGGCACCATATAGGGCGGCAGGGTCGAGGCCAGATGCAGCTTGAGGTCGCGATTCATGCGCCGCTCAAAGCGGGCGGCCAGCGGATTGGTGGCAAAGTCGGCGGCGACGGCCTCGGCCTGGAGCAAGGGGAGATCCTGGGGGAAAAGAAGATCGGGGACCTCAGAGTTGGCCACGTTCAGGAAAGCCACATCAAAGCGTCCCTCTTCGGGGGACAAAGCGGACCAACGCAAATCCACAGCAAGGCCCTCGGCTTCCGCCAGGGCCCACAAGGATTCTGGGCAGACCCCAGTGGGGCCCTCCCCCAGCTCGGCACCCAATACTTCTCGGATAGCACCGGCCGTGGTCGGGCAAGATTCCGCCTGACCCAAGTAGAGGGCCGTGGCCGCCGCTCGCTGGGTGCGGCGGTTGGCTAGGCCCTCGATAACGAGGCCATGCTGGCAATCCTGGAGAAGACGCTGGATCTTGGAGAGATCCAGACCCACGCCGGAGTGATGCGGCATTTCTACCTTGGGTCGCGTGGGTTCCTGGCCAACAAAGAGAGTGACGTCGTAGCGAAACGCGGAGAGTTCGTTGACGGCCGCGCCACGCTTCAATTGGATGCGTGCTCCGTGAATGTCGGGGATGGTCGTTTGCAGCCAAGCAAAGAACTCGGGATCCATGACCAATTCTTCTTCCAGTTGGCGGCCAGTGTCGAGGCGTTGCCGTAATTTTTCGGAGGAAGCAGAGGCGGCTGCATGATGAAGATCTACGGAGGCGCGCCAAGCATCATAGAGTGGAAGACTGCGCACATCTCCGACAAAAATGGTTCCACCCGGACGGACGACACGAGCAGCACCTTCCAATACCTCGAACAAATAATCCATGCTGGGAAAATCCAGAACGATAGAGTTCAAGATGACTTCATCCACCGAGTTTTCTTCCACCCCCTCGAAATTTTTCGCCCAGCGTTGCGCCAGTTGCACTTTTTTCTGTAATTGCGCGCTGGGCAAGTGCTTGGCAACATAATCAATTGCGACTTGGGAACAATCCGTTCCCAGAAACTTTTCACAATGGGGTGCCACTCGAAAAAGGAGAAGGCCCATGCCGCAACCGATTTCCAAAACCGTTTTCGGATTGGATGCCAAAATTCTTTGCACTGTGGCGTCCACCCAGACCAGCATTTCCTCGGCAGGAATTTGTTTGCCGGTGTAACTGGAGTTCCAACTGACGATGTTGAAGGTGGGGTCTTCCGGTTCCTCTTCGCCGATGGCCTCGGCATAGGCACTGTCGTAAACGGCCTGCCATCCTTCGACTTGTTCTGAGGAGACTGCCGTTTTATCTTCCTCGTCGCCGGCCCAGTTTGAATCCTGGATTACATAGGCAATCAGCCTCTTTTCGCCCACGGCATCTTCGCGGGCGACGACCACGCCCTCTTGCACCATGGGATGTTGACGCAAACGGGCTTCGATCTCCCCCAGTTCAATGCGGTAGCCGCGAATCTTGACTTGATTATCGACACGGCCCAGGAGCTCCAGATTGCCGTCCTCATCCCATTTGGCGAGATCCCCGGTGCGGTAAATGCGAGGATTCGGGTCACTTTCCCCCAAGGGACTCGGAAATGGATTGGGCAGGAATCGCTCGACGGTGAGTTCCGGCCGTTGGAAATAGCCGCGGCCGACACCGATGCCGCCCAACCAGAGTTCGCCGGGCACGCCCACGGGCAGGGGTTGCATGGCGTCATCCAAAACGTAGGCCAGTTGGTTGCACATCGGCTCTCCGTAGGGGATGCTTTTCCAGGCCGGATCCACTTGATCCACGACAAAGATGGTGGAGTCCATGGAACACTCGGTGGCCCCGCCCATGCTGACGACCGTGGCGTTCTTCGCCAAGGCGCGAAGGCGATCCGGCAAATCCAAGGGGATCCAATCTCCGCCCAGCAAAACCAAACGCAGGTTGCGGGGCGCGAGCCGCGGTCGAGACTCCGCGTATTCGACCAGCATTTTCAATGTGGCTGGTGCGGTGTGCCAAAGATTGACTTGCTCATCTTGGATCAGTTCGGCCCAATGCTTGGGCTCTTGCAGTTGCGCCGGATCGGGCATGACGATGGTGGCGCCGGCGGCCAGAATTCCGAAGACATCCCAAGCGCACATGTCAAACGAGAGCGAGGCTAAGGCAATCAAGCGATCCCCAGGGCCCACTGCAAAGCGGGTCGTGAAGTCGAGGAAATTATTGACCCGGCCGCGGTGTTCGAGCATGACCCCTTTGGGTTCGCCAGTCGATCCCGAGGTGTAAATCATGTAGCAAAGGTCACGCGGCCCAGCCACGGGTTGCGGGCGGTCTTCGGCGGAGTCCTGAAACAATTCGGCTTGATCCAGGCACAGGATTTCGATGTTTTCCGAAGGGATGTTTTCCTGAAGATGACTTTGGGTTAGGACGATGGTCACCCCCGAGTCCTCCAGCATGTACTGCTGTCGTTCCGGCGGGTAGGTCGGATCCATCGGCAAGTAGGCACCACCAGCCTTGAGAATGCCCAAGAGGCCGGCAACAACTTCGAACGAGCGCTCCATGCAAATGCCAACCAAGGTATCGGCCTGCACTCCAGACTGACGCAGTCGGTGGGCAATGCGGTTGGCGCGGGATTCCAACTCGGCGTAGGTCAGGGACTCTCCCTTGTGGACGACTGCGATGGCATCGGGTTGCGCATCACCCCGGTCTTCGAAAAGTGAGTGCAGAGTGGCGTCCTGCGGAAACTCCTGCACCTTGTCATTGAAATTCTGCAGGATGAGCTGTTCTTCTTCGGGGCCCAAAAGAGGCAAGGTTGTCCAAGGAGTGGCTGGTGACTCCGCCGCGGCTTGGAGCAGACGCAGGTATTGCACAAGAAGATCCGTGGCCACCTCGGCATCCATGCGGGCGGGGTTGAACTCCAGGGTCACGGAGCCCTCGTCCTCAGGCCAAACCAAGATCAAATCCGTTGCCGGGCAGGACAAAGAAGTCGTCCGGAACACAGCCGGCAAAACCTCAGCCAGTTCGGCGGCGCCGGTTTCTTGCAGAATCTCTTCGATGGGGGCGATGGGGGCCTGCTGCAAAGACTCGTCCAGAGCGTCCAACGACTTAGTTTCCAAACGAGGGCGAAGGACGGCCATACCTGTTGGAAATACCCTTCCTACAAGGAGATCGTCTTGTCCACTCAGTCGGGCCAAGAGAGCGACCCAGGCTGCCAAGGCCAAACCCTCAGAAACTTGGGGAGCCGAATCCTGAATCTGGGCCCTCTGGCTGGACCCGATGGAAGATCGAGGGCGAGTGCGGGGGAGCTCTAAAGCAGGGGGACGACCAGCAAGGCTACTGGCGAGGGGCGAAAGCGGCGGATCCGGGGGGCAGGGAGCCATGGAAAGTGGGTTTGGGTGGCGTCCCAGAGAAGGGTTGCAGGATCCTACCTCCCGGGGCAAGAGTTTGCCTGGAAAAGAGATCCGTTCGCTGATGAGGGCTTCGGGGCTACACTTTCGCCGTCTTGCCAGAACCCGACTTCCTGCTGATTGGGGCCGAAAAATGTGGCACAACGACCCTCCGGTGGCACCTCGCACGCCATCCCGGAATCGCCATGATTCCCGAGGCGGATTACTTCAGCATTTTTCATCCCAAGGGGTGGGATTGGTACTGCGGCCTCTTTCCGGAACCCGCGGGTCGGATCTTGGGGGAAGGCTCTGTGACCTACAGTCGGGCGGAGTGCTGTGCCGATGCGGCGGGTCGCATGGCTGAAAAATTGCCGGGTGCCAAACTTCTCTACATGGTGCGCCATCCCTTGCGGCGATTGCCCTCCGGCTTCGCGCAATCTCTGCATCAAAGGGTTGAGAAGCCCTCTTTCAATGAAGAAGTGAAAACCGGCCGCAACCTGTTGCCGACGAGTCTGTACTGGGAGCGTTTGCAGGACTATCGTGCTCATTACCCGGATTCCCAAATTCACATTGTCTTTTTGGAAGATTTGGCTCGGGATCCTGAGGCGACTGTGAGGGAAGTGTTCGCCTACTTGGGCGTGGACCCCGAAATTCCCTTGGCGACGGAGGATGCGGTCTTGAATTCTCGAGAGGACAAGTTGGCGGATCGCCAGTGGTGGAAGATTCTGCATCGCTTTTTTCTTTTCCGTTGGATTCGGGCCGCTCTTCCTGAATCTTGGGTGCGTCGCTTGCGACCTCTCTTTCGCAAAAAATTGGCCGCGGACACAACTTGGGATCCTGCGGTCTTGGCCTGGGCCAAGGAACAAGTTCGACCGGATGCCTCCGCCTTGCTGGCTTACTGCGGCAAGCCTGCAGATTTCTGGGAAGATCTCTAAGAGTTTGCGCTCGGGGCGGCAGAATTGCCCCAAACGTCGCAAAGATGGGCAGCGGTCGTTGTCACATGGGGTTGTTGCAGCATGCCGAGGTGGTCTCCAGGAGCATCCCGCAAGGTAATGGTTCCTTGCACGACGGCACCCCACTCAACCTCGGCATCCATATCCATGTGGTCGAAGGCGCTGCGTTCCTGGGCTTTGACGATCAATACATCCCCATGGAAATTCGGAAGTTGGGAACGATAATTCAGCATGGCTTGCAGGTAAGCTTCAAAGCGAAATTCACGGAGGGCGAGGTCTTGCAATTCGTGGGAGTCCGCTGCAATTCGGTGGGATCGAGCGCGGCTTCGTTTGGATTGGTCTTCTTTGCGCGCGCGCAAGCGATCCAGGATGTAACGCGGGCCTTGTTGTTGGAATAGATTCCAGTGAGCACGGAGTCTGCGCCAACCGTGTCTTGGTGTGGGCAGTGCGGTATCCAAGAGTCCAACCGTGGCCACACTGTGCCCCTGTTTTTGCAGGCGGCGTGCGACTTCGTAGGCGAGGACACCGCCAAAGGAAACTCCGGCCAAGCGATACGGACCCTCCGGCTGTTTCTTGCGAATTTCTGCGATGTATTGATCGGCCAGTCCCTCGACGGTGAGATCCTGTCCGTCGCCTGAGATCAAGGACTCTTCTACGGGAAGGAAGACCCCAAAGCCGGCAATCGAATCTTCCAGGGCTAGAGCCAGGTTGCGATAGAGTTGAATTCCGCAGAGGAAAAATGCGGGTTGATCTCGTGGGCCGTGGTTCAGGGCGATGATGGCTGGATCTTGCCCTCCAGAGCCCTCGCGGATTCGTTTGGCTAGGCCCGCGACTGTGGGGGATTCGAACACCATGGCCAAGGTGACGTTGGCCTCGGGAATTTGGTTCATGCGTGCCAAGGCACGCGTGGCGAGCAGGCTATGGGCGCCCAGTTCGAAAAGGTCGTCGTGGCGGCCGACTCGATTCACGTCCAGGAGTTCGGCCCACAGGATGGCCAAGTCCTCTTCCACGGGGGTTCGGGGTGGTTCGTATGGACCGTCAGCTCCTGGAGCGGGTGGTGCCGGCAGCCGCGAACGATCAACTTTGCCGTTGTCGGACAGCGGCATTCTTGCCAATTCCACGAGAGCGGAAGGCAGCATGAAGTCGGGCAAATGCTCGGCCAAAAAGGCCCGCAAATCCTCCGGCTCTGGGGCATTCCCTTGTTCGGGAACAAAGTAGGCCACGAGGCGCTTGCCCCGTACTCCGTCGTCTTGAACGGAAGCGGCGGCTTGTTGCACCAGCGGATGCCGAGCCAGGACGAAGGCCAATTCACCCGGCTCGATGCGGAAACCGCGAATCTTGACTTGATCGTCGAGGCGGCCGATGAATTCAGTGTTGCCATCGGGTAGCCAGCGCACCAGATCGCCGGTGGCGTACATGGTGGCCTCGGCCTCGCCACAAAATGGATCCGGCAAGAACTTTTCGGCGGTGAGTTTGGGTTGGCCGATATACCCGAGGGCAACTCCTTTGCCACCAATGTGCAGATGTCCAGGCACCCCGATGGGCACGGGTTTGCCGCGCGAATCCAATACCCAAGCCTTTGCATTGGGGATGGGTTTGCCAATGGAGACGGAACGCAAGTCGCGCCCCGCTAGGGGCGGGATGGCGTAGGTGTGGCTAAACGTTGTGGCTTCAGTCGGGCCGAAGCCATTGGTCAACTGCAGTTTGGGCAGGGCCTTTTGGCAGCGGCGAATGTGTTCCGGGGACAGGGCCTCACCGCCCGTCAACACATGCTTCATCTTGGCCAGACAATCCACATCTTCTTCCACCAAAGTATTGAAGAGAGCAGCCGTGATCCAACCCGTGTCGGCGTCCTCCTCTTCGCACAGGCGGCGAATGTTGGCAGGCGTCGGCTGTTCTTCCAAGATGATGCATTTCCCGCCATGCAGGAGGGGCCCCCAAACTTCGAAGGTCGTGGCGTCGAAGGCCGGTGGAGCCATGTGCAGAATGCGCGACTCTGGCCCCAATTCTGCCCAGTCTAGGCCGAAGAGCAGGCGCAGAATGGCGCGGTGAGGGACGGTCACTCCTTTGGGAATCCCAGTGGAGCCGGAAGTGAAATTCACATAGGCCGGGGATTCGGGATCCGGGAGGATGGTCGGAGGCTGGGGGATTTCTCCGGTGTCCGCCGTTCTCTTGGCCGCGCCCTCGGTATCGGAAGACAAAATGGGGATTTTCAAGTCAACCAACATGGCTTGATGTTCGCCCGGGGCAACGATGGCAGTTGCAGCACAGACCTCCACCATGGCGCGCAAACGATCCACCGGCCAATTCGGATCCAAGGGAACATAGGCCGCGCCTGCTTTGAGAGTGCCCAAGGCGGAACCAATCAGGTCATCAGACCGTTCCATGAGAAGGATGACGAAATCACCCTGTTGCACTCCAACTTGCGCCAGTTGCCCAGCCAAGAAATCACTGCGTTGATCCAACTTTTGATAAGTCCAATGGCGACCGGAACAAGAAAGTGCGCAGTTGTCGGGATGCAGTGCGGCCACTTGTCGAAAAACCGTGGCTACATCCAAATTTGGGAATGGTGCATCGGTGTCATTCCATTCCTGGAGAATCTTTTTCTTTTCGGCCGGAGCCAAGATTTCAAGATCACCCAAGGGGCAGTTTGAATCGGCAGAGGCCGCCAAAACCAAGCGGCGCAATTGGCCGAGCATGCGTTCGGCGGTTTCAGTGGTAAAAAGGTCGTCGTCGAATTCCAATGAAATGCGAAGGTTTCCCTCTTCCTCCTGGCTGAAGAGGGCAAGGTCGCACTTGGATCCGGCGTTATGGAGCTTCTCTTCTGGGAAAAAGGAGATTTCCTCTAGGCCGTCCAAGGACAAACTCCATCCAGGCGCGTTTGAGTGGTCATACAGAACCTGAAAGAGAGGCCCAGGGTCTGGACCGCGGGTCTCGCGCAGAGATTCGACGACCGCATCCAAGGGAACATCCTGGTGCGAGAGTGCGCCCAGGACGGTCTTTTGAACTTTGGCGAGCAGGGACGCAAACCCTTCTTCGGGGTCCAGGTCGGCCGCGAGAGCAACCGTGTTTACTTGGTATCCCACCATGCTTTCCAACTCCGGGCGTGTCCGCCCCGAGACGGGTGAGCCAACCACAAAATGTTTCTGCCCAGACCAACGGTGCAACAAGACTTGCCAAGCTGCTAGAAGAATCATGAAGCGGGAGCAACCACTTCGGTTGGCAAGCCCATCCACGGCCTGCGTAAGATCGGCGTGCGGTCCACTGGTGGCCCAACCCCCGGAACGCGAACGCACCGAAGGTCGTGCGCCCTTTGTTGGCAGTTCTAGGACCGGGGGCGGGGGTACCAAATGTTCTTTCCACCAAGCGATGCCCTCGGCGAAGGCCTTCGAGACATCCAAGGAAGATTCCCATTGCGCAAAATCACCGTAAGGAAGGGACTTTGGGACGGGAGAGAAGGGGGACCCCGCCCGAGCGTTTCCATAAAGCGAGCCCAAATCATCCAGCAAGAGAGAAATGGTCCATCCCTCGGTGATGATGTGGTGTGAAATCAACAGAAGAATGCCATCCGCTTCGCCGATCTTCAGGAAGTGCGCTTGAAAGAGGGGCTCCTTTTCCAAACGGAACGGGGTCTGGGAAAGCTGCCGGGTCCGATTCAGCGCATCATTCTCGGGAGAACCTGTCGCTGAAAAATCTTCAATTTGCAACAGAGTGTCCGGAGGGGAGGAAAAGGATTGTTGGACGCCATGGTCCCCTACAGACAAGCGGGCCCGCAACACCTCATGGCGGCGCACCAATTCGATCAAGGCGCGATCCAAAGCCGGAGCATCCAGCGATCCCCGTAAACGCATGGCGCAGGGAACGGAAAAGAAGGGGCTATTCGGGGCAAGCTGCTGGGAGTACCACACCTGACGCTGGGCCCCGGTGAGAGGAACCGCATCGTCGGTTCGTTGCCCTTGCGGGATGGCGGACGAAGATGTTCCACCAAGACCCTCCGCAGCCAGTTTTTCCTTGAGCCGGCGTTGCTGTTCTTTGGAAAACTGGAAGGGGGTCATGGAGTCGAGCTGGCGGAATCGTCCGGCTCAGACCGTATTTCCAGAACCAGGGTGGCGGTCCTTTCAATTCTTTCGCGGTGAGCGGGGTCCTTGAGCATTTCTGCCGCCAGCATCGCAACCGTGCGCCCTTCAAACAAGACTTGCAGAGGGAGTTGGAGTTCGAAAATTTCTCGGATCTGTCCCATGACCCGAATGCTCAGGATGGAATGGCCCCCAAGTTCAAAGAAATCGCAGTGGATGCCCACTTCTTCGACCGAAAGAAGCTCTTGCCACATCTGGCAAAGGAGGCTTTCCGTATCGTTTGTGGCGGGGGAGATGGTTTGCGAAGCCAAGGGAGTTGGGTCGGGTAGCTGGCTGCGATCCACTTTGCCGTTGGGCAGTCTCGGGAGAGAATCAAGAACAGTGAAAGTGTTGGGGACCCAAGCCTCCGGGAGGCGGCTGGCCAGAAGAAACCGTAAATCTTCCGGACGGGGATGTTGACCCGGGGCGTTGATATGCCAAGCCGCCAGTTGCAGTCCGCCGTTACCATCCGCGCGGGGATCCACGACAACGGCCTCAATGCTGGGAAGAGAAAGCATGACTCGCTCGACTTCTTCCGGCTCCACTCGGTAGCCACGGATTTTGACTTGACGATCCACGCGGCCGAGAAAGTCCAAATTGCCGCACGAACGCCAGCGAACGGAATCCCCCGTGCGGTAGGATCGGCCAAAGCCGTGGGGACTTTCCATGAATCTTGCGGCGGTGAGAGAGTCTTGGTGCAGGTAGCCTCGCGCAACGCCAGGCCCGGCCACGAACAGTTCGCCGGGTTCGCCCACCCCGGCCAGCGAGCCGTCCTCCTTGAGAACCGAGAGTTTCACGCCCGGAATGGGCTTGCCAATGGAAATCTGGGGGAAGGGCTGAGTAGGGAAAGTCCAACCCGTACACCAAACCGTGCCTTCCGTTGGACCATATTCATTGGTTAAACGGACACCAGGAAGCACGGACTGGTGTTTGCCAGGAACTTCGACTGGGCAAGCTTCGCCAGCGACGATGACCGTGCGCAGGCTGGTTAATTTGGAAGCGGCTTGAGGAAAAAGAAGTTCACCCCAAAGCGTGGGTAAGGTCAAGAGGTGCGTGACTTGGTGTTCTTGAATCAAGTCCACCAAACGCGCAGGATCCCGCTCGTCGCCAGAGGCGGGTAGAACGAGAGCACCACCCGAGGCCATCGTCCAAAAAATTCCGGCAACAGAACTGTCGAAGGCAAAGGAAGAGACCAAAAGAAAACGATCCGCCTTTTCCTGATACCAATGCAGGCGAGCTTGGGTGGACCAGGCAAGGTTGCCATGCTCGACCACGACGCCCTTGGGTTTGCCTGTGGAACCGGAAGTGAAGAGGACATAGGCAGGATCCGTGGCCTGCAGGGAAAGGTTTGGCGCTTCGGGTGTCGCGGCCTTGGCGTCTTGGATAGCCAGGAAAGGAATCTCCGACTCGGGCAGTGCGGCACGTCCCAGTGAATCCACCAGCACGAGTGTCGAATTGGATTCCTGAAGAATGGCCCCCAGGCGATCTGCAGGCCAAGCTGGAGGGAGGGGGACATAAGCCGCGCCTGCCCGCAAAATGCCCAGCAACCCGACAATAAGGTCGGGGTTGCGGTCGCAAGAAATGCCAACAAGCTGGCCTTGGCCGATGCCGGCGTCGGCCAAGGCGTGGGCCACGGCGGCAGAGGCATGGTCCAATTCCTGATGCGACATGGCCCCACCCGATCCGAGAACTGAGGGAGCTTCGGGATTTTTCGCAAGCTCTTCCAAAATCATGTCCAACACGGTTCCTTGCGAAGAAAACTCTTCACCGCAAGCAAAGTGTTGCAACAAATCTTTTTGCACCGGCCCAAGGAGAGAGAGGCCAAGGTTGGGCGTTTGGGCGGACTCTTCCAGGAGGGCGGCCATTTGTTCCTGCAAGATGGCATGTGTGCTCTCAGAAAATCGGCTGGAGTCCGTTTCCAAAACAAGTTTCGCGTTCTTGCCCGTGGAGTCGAGGACGAGTTGTGCTTGAAACGGTTCCGTCGGCGTGGTGCAGGCGAGAAGATCGAGGGAGTTGGAGTTGAATTCGGCCGAGGACTCTCTTAAAACAAAACGGAAAGGGATTGGGGACACTGGAAGATCGGGAGCCCACGATTCCACTTTAGACCGGAGCGAGGTGAGATCCTTTTCCAGTCTCGCTGCCAAATGGGCTAGAGATTCCTCTTCGTCAGTACACTCCACGGCAAGAGGAAGCGTGCGCTCGAAGTAGCCCAGGGCAGAACCCAGCGCCTCGACATCTCGCCCGGGAAGCGTGATTCCCAGCAGGAAGGAGTCTCGATCGGAGAGGCGCGAAATCAACACGCTCCAACAAGCCAGGACAAAGGTGGGTGTGGCCGATTCGGAAAGCACCAACTTGGATCGTCGCGTTTTTCCTTTCTCGGAAGTCGAGGTTGCCAGAGAGACCTCGGGCGAGGGATGATTCTGAATCAACTCGCGGAATCCCTTGCGTTCCTTGGCAGCATTTTCATCGGCGAGGGACTCTTGCATCCACTCGGCGATGTCCGCATATTGGGGAGCTTCCGATTTCGTCTGATTTCCGCTCAAGGCGTTGCCCAAGAGAGAGGCCAGAAGATGCCAACTTGCGTGGTCACAGCTGGCGGCCGGAAGGCCAAGAAGGAGCAGGTTCTGGTCGGTGCCGGCAAGGAGGCGCGCCGTCAGGCCCGGGCCGGAAGCGGAATCCAGAAAGTCCTCCAGGTGTTGCTCTGGGGACCGGCCTTGGTCGGCGCCCTGCTCCAAAGAAACCTCTGCTGTTTCGGCGGGAAGTTGAGCCGGAGTTTCCGCAGGTTCGGGGTAGGTCGTGCGCAGGATTTCCCAATCCTGGCAAATGGCCAGAAGAGCGGCTTCAACCTCCTGGGCAGAATGTCCACTGGGCAGGGAAAATACAGCACCACACGGTCCCAATCCGAGTGAAATGGCTCGAGCTTGCGTAGGGGAGAGGCGGAAACCGCGGGCTTCAGAGGGGCCTTGCGCCATGGTTGAGCCAGATTCTAGCCCATGCTGCGCTCTTTCATCATCCCCAATCAGGCCGTTCCTTTCTCATGCATGGAGGGTCGTGGTCTTTCCTCAGGCCGCGCGGGCGTCCGCCAAGAGTTGCGCCACCGTTTCCGCCGATTTACGGATGCGCTGGAGGTGGGTCTTTTGCTCAGTCTCATTGAGACCCTCGGCTTGCTCCAATGCCTGCAATTCGGCCAGCAATTGCTGCAAAGGGAGCAAAGTTCCCTGAGCTGTGGTGCCAAGAAGAACCGTTGCGTTTTGCGATTGATCTCGACGTTGCGAGACCAAGTCTGCAAGCTCTAGATTGCGTGCTTCCAGCCATTGTTTTTGGCTTTTCAATTTGTCCGTGCGGGCCTGCACGATGCCATCCACGTCATTAATCAAACTGTCCATGATCCCAGCCAATTGACGGATTTCCATGGGTCCGGAATGGCCAGGATGGAATGCAATGCCTTGGGAAGTGGCATCCCGTGCACTGGCGGCCAGGCGTCGGACGGGCCGGATCACGGAGGCCCAGCACCAGCGCCAGGCGGCGAACATCAGGCCCAGCCAGACCAGAATCGCGCCGATGACCCGACCGGCAAAGGCGCGTTGGTCTTGGTGGAGCTGCCGACTGCTCCGCAAAAGGCGATAGTCCAGGCTGGCCCGGAGTTGATCCCAAGACAAGGTAATGTCGGTCAAAGCACTGTGGATGGAAGCTTGGTGCAGGGGCGTGTCTCCAGGATTGGAAAATAGGACTCCCAAAACCTCGAGTCCTTTCGTGAACTTGGTCAGGAGGATTGGGTCGCAAGCGCCGTCTGTATGGAAGAGGGGCAAGTCGTCCTCCACTCGAGAGAGCGCAAACCGGGTTTCTTGGTCGGGGACGGAAAAATCGGCTGCCAAACTCGTCAGTCGGTCCAAACCTCGACCCACGCGCTCCGCACTAGCTTCCTGGGTCAGGCGAAGAGCGGCAAACGTTTCCTTTTGCTGGGCAATGCCTCGGGAATGGCCCCAAAGAACCAACAAAGTCAGTCCAGCGGCGATGGCCCAGCCGGCCATCAAAAGAGTGAGGTGCCGACCGATTTTCATCAGCGGTTGCACCAAAAGCAGGGGAAAATGGGGAGAAACATCCGAGCCACAGGTCGGGGTTGCTTTTCCAGTCCCTGCCGAGGGCCAACCGGATGAAAAATTATGCGCCAGGAACGGCCTTCCAGGCAGTCAAATAGGCGATCCAGGCGTCTTCATTTTCGACGGACTCTTCTTTTTTGAATTCGCCATTGCCCTCGCCGTCCTCGTCCACGCCCTCCCAATAGACCTCGACGCTCTCAAAACCGGCCTCCAAAAGAATGTCACGGACTTCAGGCAGATTCCAAAGCCGCCAGTCATAGACAAAAGCATCTGTCAGCCGGCTATCGTCGGGGAACTCGAAACTGATGGAGCATTGGCTATCTCCGGTAATGGCGTCATAGGCGCCCGTCTTCCAGATGTACCAAAAGCCGTCTTCCTCTCGTTCATCTACGCCCTCGCGCTGGACATCCGGACCGCCTTGGATGTCGAGCAGGAAAAGGCCACCATTCACCAAGTTGTCATGGACGGACTGGAAATACTTCAAGAGGGTTTCCCGCTGTTTGAAAATCCAATAGGAGAAGTTGAAAGCGGCGACGACTTCGACGCCTGGAGTTTTAGCAGTGAGGACATCCTCCAGCCGTTGCTCCACGCGGTCGGCAGCAGCACTCAGCGGATTGAGGTGCCGCTTGCGACCCCATTCCATGGGTTCGGGATCCAGATCCAAGCAGACTGCGCGGCGGTTTTCACTGCCGCCTACCCAAACTGCGGCCATGCGGCAGGTGCCGGCGAAGTCTTCGCGCAGGTAGGAGGGCTCTGGGCGTTCCTTTTCGCGGTGCACGCGGAACACGAAATCAATATCGGCCTCAGGGTCATAGACTGCCGACTCGTAGAGTGCGTACTTGTCCGCGTTACGGATATTCCATTTGGGCTTACTGCCGCGATGCTTTTTGCGCCGTTTGGTCGTCGTCATGGTCCAACAAGGTACGCGCAAATGCGCAGTCATGCAAGTTTGTCGGGCTCGTTCTGGTCATCCCACTCCAGAGTGTGAAAATCGAAGCCATTTTCCAAGGTCGGCTTGATGACCTGAAAGTAGGGTGAACTGTCAAAGTCACGAGGCGTAAAGTGAGAAAAGTGGCGCTGTTGGAGATGATCCTGCTCGCCCGTACTCGGAATGCAAACTCCACCGGGAGGACAATAGCGGGGGAGAATGGGATAGCGCACCTGCTGGAAAGCTTGCGCGATCAAAGTAGAACAAATGGCTTGGCTCGGGTCACCGCTACCAAAGGCAATCAAGCGGCGGCGATATACGGAGTGGACCGGCGGCGTTGGCAGAAAATAACGGAGCAAGTCGAATATATTTCTTAAGTCATAGCGGTGTCCCAGCCGGTCCAAAATGAATTGGGAGACCTTGGCGAGATCATTTTTCTTCAGGCCAATGGGGCGACAGATGCGGGTGTTGAAGTTGGTGTACTTGGAAAGAGGGATGGCAATGACTCCCTCCACGAGGTCGGCTTCGATGAGGACCGCTTTTTCCACCCCACTGGCTTCCTCGGCAGCAGGCCCGGTATAGAAGCAAGCATGCGACCAGGTGGATTGGGAGAGATACTGAATGACGGAACTGATGCGGGTATTTCCCTCAACGAGAAGGATGTCGCCCGGTTGCAACGCGGTTTCCAGGAGGCCTTCATCCGACGGTGTAAATCGAAAATACCGTTTCCGTGGCCGAGACAGCACCCCTGCTATCCACTTCCCCAAGCGGTTCATCAAGTGGCTGAGCGGATTTTTCATGAATGGGATCGGGAACGCCAAGCAAGGTACAAGGTTTGCGCTAGGCCAGCGATGACCAGGACGGGGAGAATGCCGTGGATGCCAGGATCTGGGTGGATTGTTGTGGCCAGGAGGAAAAATCCAGCGAGGGCCAGGAGCACGTAAAGAAGGACCGCTTGCGGAATGGCACCTGTGGTGTGGGCGTTGACCAAGCGGCCGGAGTAGAGGGATTGTGCTGCTTGCCAGGCCGGCATGGGAAAGGCCAGGAGTGCGGCCGTTGTTGCAGTCTTGGTCAGTTCCGGGTTTAGGCCCGAGACCGTGCCAAACCACCAGGGGCCCGCTGGGGTCAGCCCCAGGATCAAGAGGATTCCACTGGTTGCCAAGGCCAGCAAGCCGGCGAAGCGGCCGAGGGCGGCGCGGCCTCCGGGTCGTCCGGCGAGAGCAACCACGACCTCATGAAACGCGAATCCGGTGCTACGCAGGAGAAAAACAAGTCCATGCACAGCGGGCCATGCCGCCAAGGAGACCACGGGCATGGCGAGCCGGGCCATGGCGGCGGCGCCAGCAGGCTGAATCAATAGGGTGAGGAATGGAGTGAGCGCTAGCGGAATGTAAAAGCGGAGGAAGGAATCCAAGGAGGGCGGTGACGTGGAAGAAGTCAGGGGAAGCTTGTCCTGAATAGCGGTGCGGGCTGCAACATGGGCAAACACCGCCTCGGCAAATACGGCGATGGCCACAGCGGTGGATCCCAAAACGATTCCCGACATGGATGTGAGGGAACGGCCCACAAAAAAAACAGTCAACAAGAGGGCAAGTCGCAGTGCGGTGCCCCAGGCCACGGCGCGGGCCGACTCTAAGCGGATCAAAACTCCTTGATGTAGTCTGCGCCAGGCTATGGACGCGGTCCACGGCGTCATGATTTGCAGGCCGATGCGGGCAGGATCCAAGACTTCCTCCGGAATTCCCATGAACTCCCGCGCCAGGAGATCAAAGAGCGGAGTGAAGGCGATGGTGATGTGGATTGCCGTCAGCGCCAAACTCAGAATTCCGGTCCAATAGCGCAGGCGGCGCAGGGCCTCGCGGTCCGTGGCCAGGGCCGTGCCGGCGGCGAGGAGCATGATTACGGGCCCTTCGACGAGAAGCGAGACGGGAAAGACCACCGACCCCCAGGCCGCCAAATGGATTTCCGGCGAGGCCATTCGGGCAACGAAAATGGTGAAGAGGGGCATCTCGGCCCCCATCAACAGCCAGGAAGCTGCCAAGGGAAACCAGAGTTTTGCCACTCTGCCAAGAGTGACGGGGGGTTGGGTCAAGGCCGGGATTCTAAGGAGAGCCGGTGCCGAAAGAAGCGGACCAACTTCCCTCACAGGCGGCACACTCTTCCCAGTCGGCGTAGTGTTGGGATTCGACCCCGTCCGATTCCTGGAAGGAATGCAGGGCGGACATGCCCTTCTTGCGCATCATGCCGATTTTCATTTCGGTATCCAGCCGTTCTTGCGGAGACAGGCCTAGGCTGTCCAAGCGCTGGCCAATCCAGCGGCCTACCAAGGACTCCAGAACGGTCATGCGGTCTTTGTGATCGCCTTCCAGGACCATGCGCTGCTGTTGGGTTGTCAGTCCCTTGCCAAAAGTGTCGCTTCTTTGTTTGTCGGCAAAGAAGGCAGGCCGGGCCAAGTAGAGGCGAATTGCGTCCAAGGTGGGCATGCAGAGAGGGCAGTTGTAAACAAAGTGGTCTGGCAAACTGGCGACGTCATCAATTTTGGCAAAGACGGCCGCCACATCCGTGGAGACACCGTCCAAATACAAACCCTCCAAAACAGCAAAGAAAATCAATTTCCGTATGGGTTGATCCCAGTTTCCCTGGAGGAAAGGAGAACGGCGCGCATCTCCGGTGGTCGCCACCTGAAAACCGCGGCGGGCTAGGTCCAGAGACTCGGGAGAATTGCGGTTCCAGAGTGGATTGGTGTGATTGAGGTGCAAGAAGGAAACTTGCGTCACCCCTTGTTGCACAAGAGGCTCCAGGAGGGCCATGGTCGCTA
>CAYXFZ010000039.1:7437-21077 GCA_964464385.1 uncultured Planctomycetales bacterium | reverse complement strand
CGACCATTTGGCCAAGGCCGAATTGACTGCCGAGATGGAATTTCATTTGCACTTGGTGGAGCAGGGAAAAATGGAGCGGGACTCCTACATGAACGAAGTTGTGGAGTCCGTGCGCGACTTGGTTGCCAAGCTCTCCACCTTCGATTACGGGGATCTCTATCAAGAAGAGGAGGCCGTGGGAAAATGCATGCATGATGGTCACCCCATATTGGAGGGCCTGAAGGGTTATCGTTGTTCTCGCATCGCCCGTGGGGACAAGTTTGAGGTGTCTCTCAGGGGACTCGGCAAAGAAGCGAAGGTGCCGATCGCCGATTCCTCTGCTGCCATTGCCGAGGCCTTGCAGGCTGAAGACAGCATTGCTTCCGCACAAGCAAACGCCAAGAGAGTCCATGCAACCTTGACGGTGCAGTTTGTGGATGAGGGCGAAGTTCCCGTCCTGGAAAAGCGATTGGAGGCCTTGGTCGAGGATGCGACTTCCCAGGGCGATCTCAAGGAGTTTTCGGTCAAGGCAGTGGATCCCGATGCCTGTGGATTCACGATTTGGAAAGAGTTTCGAGGGCGTTACATCAACCGTCCTATTGCTTCCAAGCTTTTACAGGAAAAAGACTCCGGTCCCATCGAGGGTTTCGTTTCCATGCGCGGGGATTTCTATGCCGGACGCATTCTTTTGGACAACGAAAATAAATTAGTTTTCGAGTCCGTGCAGGGTTTTCAAGGAGGCGACGAAGATGGCTACGTGGCCCCTGAGTCCATTTCGTACACCGTGGATCCTGCCCCCTTTGTTTCCTGTCCCAAGTGTGGCCAAGGGAAAATCAAGGAAACGCCAACCCATTTCGAGTGCGACTCGGAAAAAAAGTGTGGACTCAAATTTCCTCGCACCGTCTGCAAGCGCGAGATGCAGCGCTCAGATCTCGCTTCTTATTTGAATCCTTCCGTCGGCCACACCGAGTGGATTGAGGATTTTATTTCCCGAAAGGGTCGCCCCTTCACCGCACGCTTGGTTCTGCAGGAAAATGGCCGACACGGATTTGAGTTCAAACCTAGGGAACCCAAGCCAAAAAGCGACAAGAAAACCGTGCAAAAAAAGAAGGCCAAGAGAAAGGGGACCAAGAAGAAGAGTCCTTCTAGCTGATGGTTCAACCCCGGTTGCGCATCGCATTCTGGTCCACCCCCCGCACGATTTCCACTGCATGTCTGCGTTCCTTTTCCGAGCGGTCAGATTGCATTGGCTTGGATGAACCGTTGTATGCCCACTGGCTCACGAACAGCGGAAGGGAACACCCCATGCGGGATGAGATCCTTGCCACCCAGTCCAGTGAGGCTTTCTCGGTGATTTCCGATTCCCTGCTGGGTCCCTGCTCTGCTACCGTGCAATTTGTGAAGCATATGTGTCATCATGTGGCGGATCTTTTGGAGCATGAATTTTTGCACGCCCCAGAGATGCGGCATGTCTTTTTGATTCGAGATCCGCGGGAGCAATTGGCATCCTTGCACGAAGACCTTGGGTCCTTTCCTTGGCAGGATTTGGGCTATGAAACCCAGTTGCAATTGTTTCACCAAGTCTCGCATCCATTGGTGCTGGATTCTCGAGATTTGCTCTCTGACCCTGAGGCCATGTTGCGGCTCTTGTGCCAGGAACTCAAACTCGACTTCCAAGACTCCATGCTGGCCTGGCCACCGGGCCCGCACCCTTGTTTCGGGATATGGGCGCCTTTCTGGTATGGATCGGTCTTGAAATCCACGGGATTCCAGGCCAACCTTTCCAAGGAGCGCACTTTGCCCGCCACCATGCAGCCTTTCCTGGATCGTGCCCTCCCTCTTCATGAGGAATTGCGCGCCGTTAGGCTCAGGGTGTGATTTCCAGGCAACCCGACGAACCTGACCAGGATTTGGCTTCCCTTTTGGGGGTTGCTGCTGCGACCGCCGCTCGCTCCCACTCTCCTTACAGTGGGTTTCGCGTTGGCGCTGCTGTTGCCGATGCCGCTGGCCGTACATTTGCGGGAACCAACGTCGAAAACTCCAGTTACGGGCTGACGATTTGTGCGGAACGGTCAGCCGTGTTTCGGGCCGTGGCCGAAGGCGCCGGATCCTTGCGAGGCGTTGCGATTTGGGTGGAAGGAGAACAGCCCGTTGCGCCGTGTGGAGCCTGCCTGCAAGTCCTTGCGGAATTTGCCGAAGACCCCAGCCATTTTTCGATTCATTTAGGATGTTCTTCTGGTCCTTCGCGAACCACCACGTTGGCAGAACTCCTTCCCGCCCCCTTTCGACTGTAATCATGCGCCTTCGCGTCCGCCCGCTGATCTTTTTGGGCGCCTTTATTATGCACGGCCATGTTGCGCCTTCTACCTCTGTTATTGCTGGCCGGGAGTTGTTCCCCGGCTGTGAACGGATCTGCGCCGATGATTCGTTTCACGGCGATTCCGGATGAGAACGCCGTCGCCCTGCGTGCTCGTTTTGAGCCCGTCGCAGCCTATCTTGCCCATACTTTGGGGGTTCCAATCGAATATGTTCCCACTTCCAGTTACTCCGCTTCGGTCGAGGCATTCCGCAATGGCGATGTTCATCTCGCTTGGTTTGGGGGTTTGACCGGCGTCCAAGCTCGGGAGTTGGTGCCCGGCGCAAAAGTTCTCGCCGTAGGCCGCGTGGACAGGGAATACCGTTCTTATTTTGTCGCCCATCCAGACAGCGAGCTGGTTTGGAGTAAGGATTTCCCCTCGGGTTTGCAGGGCAAGAGGTTCACCTTCGGGTCGGAGTCTTCCACTTCCGGCCGCTTGATGCCGGAGCATTTTATTCGCCAAGCAACCAGCCAATCGCCCGAAGAATGGTTTGGCCGCCCCAACTTTTTTTCCGGCAGTCATGACAAAACCGCCAAGTTGGTGGAGGCTGGAACCTTTGAAGCCGGGGTTCTTAATTTTCGAACATGGGAGCGCATGGTGGAGGAGGGTCGTTTGGATCCCTCCCTTTGCTCCATTCTCTGGGAGACTCCGACCTATGCCGACTACAACTGGACCGCCCACCCTTCCATCCGAAATATTTTGGGTGAATCGGCTGTTGACCAAGTTCGGGATGCCCTGGTTTCCTTGCAGGATCCTATCGTCTTGCAGGCCCTCAACCGCCCCGAGGGATTTGTCCCCTTTACGGAGGCGGACTTTTCAGAGATCCGGCAACTCGCCGAGGATCTTGGCTTTCTAGATTGACCGTGGCGGGCGCCTCCCTGTCCGTCAGCTCGGCGGAGTTTTCTCGTTCGGGAACCCCGACCCTGACGGGAGTGGATTTGGATATTTGCGGGGGCGAGCATTTGGCCATCGTTGGACCCTCTGGCGCGGGCAAGACCACCTTGTTGCGGCTTCTTGGCGGAGCTCTTTTTCCTATTGAGGGCACGGTGTTGATGGATGGGCAATCCTGGTCCGATTTGCGGGGGGGTGTCTTGCGCGAGGCTCGTTCGCGAGTCGGCTTTGTCCATCAGGATCATGCATTGATCCCCAACCTTCGCGTCCTGCACAACGTGTTGGCGGGAAGATTCGGTCGATCCAGCCGCTTGCAGGCCCTTCGATCCATGTTGTGGCCCCGTGTTTCCGAACAAGAGGCCGTTCTTGCTCTATTGGATCGCCTCGGTGTCGGCGACAAGATTTTTCACCGCGTGGACACACTTTCCGGAGGGGAACAACAGCGGGTCGCCATTGCTCGTGCCTTGTACCAAAACCCCTGCGTGCTCTTGGCGGACGAACCCGTGGCCTCGGTGGATCCTGCCCGGGCACGATCCATCTTGGCCCTCCTGATCGAAATCGCAACGGAATCCGATCTGACTTTGGCCGTCAGTCTGCACGACTTTCGGTTGGCACGGGAACTTTTTCCGCGCTTGGTTGGTTTGCGAAAGGGCGCCATTGTTTTTGACGAATCGCCAGAGGAAGTCACGGAAAAGGTCATGGCGGATCTCTACTCCTTGGAAAGCGAATGAGACGGATCGGCATTCTGCTGGCCATCTTTCTAGCGGGTGCTTGGGCGATCCCTGCCCTTGAGCTCGGCTTTCCGGGCATTGCTGGAGCCGGCGGAGTCCGCCTCATGGAGCAATTTTTTGCCGCCGCGTTGGAACCTGCCTGGTTGCATTGGGAAGGGCCGGTTCCAGAAGGTGCAGCCCCACTTTGGACCGAAGTTTTTGTAGCTCTTCGCAATACTCTTGTCTTTGCCCTAGCTGCCTGTTCCTTGGGGCTAATTTGTTCCTTGCCCTTGGCCTTGGCTGCATCGCGGCTTTCTCCCCCTTGGGTGCGAGTTCCAGTCCGGGTCCTGATCTCCTTATTGCGCTCCGTTCACGAGCTTATTTGGGCGGTTCTCTTGTTGGCTGCCATGGGCCTTCATCCCGGGGCCGGGGTGGTTGCCCTTGCTGTTCCCTACGCAGGAACTTTGGCGCGGGTGTTTGCCGATATGTTGGACGAAACCCCTGACTCGGCCTTTCTTGCCCTCCGCCAAGCCGGGGCGGGTCGCTTGACTGCCTTTGGCGCAGGCTTGTTGCCCCGCGCTGCCCCTGACATGGCCGCTTATTCCTTTTACCGGTTCGAGTGTTCGGTTCGTTCCGCCGCCGTGCTCGGGTTTTTCGGTTTTGAAACTTTGGGCTATCATTTGAAGGCCGCCTTCGACGAACTTCGTTTTCACGAAGTTTGGACTTGGTTGTGGGCCATGATTCTGTTGGTTGTCCTTTTGGAAATTTGGAGTTCTCGTTTGCGCCGGAGGTTTGTGGCATGAGTTCTCGGATTGCCCAGCTGCGCCAAAAAAGACCCCGGGATGGGTTTTTACGCGCCAGTCTTTGGTTTCTGTTGGTGGCAATCTCGGGAGCTTGGTTGAGCCCATTTTTGCGTCCAGGGTCTTCCTTTTTCTCGACTTCGCGGTTGGACAACTTGCACCGTTTTTGGACTACGGAGGTTCTGCCCGCTCCACTTCGCGAGGATGGGGGCATGAGCTTGGCGGCCTGGTGGATTGGGCTATGGCAGGGGGCCGGCGCCGAGGCGCTTTCGCGAACGTTTTGGATTGCCGTGTTGGCCACGGCCATGGCCATGGCCTTTTCCCTGCTCGCCGCGCCACTTGCCGCCCGCCCCGACCTGGAAATGGAATCCTCTTCCCGTCTTGTCCGCCGAGGTCTCGCAACGGTGATTCGCGGCGTGGCCGTATTCTTGCGGGCTCTCCCGGAATATGTTTGGGCGTTTTTACTCCTGGCTTTGATGGGGCCTTCCGCTTGGCCCGCCGTATTGGCCCTAGCCATTCACAACGGCGGCATTTTGGCCCGCCTCGGTGCGGAAACCGTCGCGAATTTACCCCCATCGACGCAAAGGTCCCTTCGCGGGCTGGGCGCTCCTCGTAGTTTGGAATTGGTGGCGGCCGTCTTTCCCGCAGCCTTGCCCCGTTTCCTGATCTATGTTTTTTATCGCTTTGAAACTTGCGTGCGTGAGGCCACTGTTCTGGGCATGCTGGGTGTGGTCTCACTCGGCTATTTCATCGTCGATGCCAGGGCCCGATTTCGTTACGACGAAATGCTTTTTTATGTGATCTTGGGCGGCCTTTTGGTGGTTGCGGCCGATCTCTTGTCTTGGGGAGTGCGTTCTTGGCTCCGGGAAGGGAGCAAAGCGTCGCCTCAGTTCCCTCGGCCCGCACCCTTGCGGGCGGCGAAGAACGAGTCCAGCAGCCCCTTCCGTTCGTAGTATTGTTGGTGCTGGGCGTCCGCCGGCCAAAACGGCTCGGCTGGCAAAATGGCCGTAGCAATGGGTCGGCTCCACTTGCCGGATGCGTCCAGTTCAGCCAAGGAGGCAAGGGCGACCGTTTCCTGTTCAGGAGTGTGAAAGAAAATGGCCGATCGGTACTGTTCGCCGACGTCGGGGCCTTGCCGATCCACCTCAGTCGGATCGATGCTGGCCCAAAAAATTTGCAGGATTTCACCATAGGTGACTCGCAAAGGATCGAAACGCAAATGCACCGCTTCGGCGTGGCCGGTAGCACCGCCACAGACCTGTTCATAGGTGACGTTTGGGATCTCTCCTCCCGTAAACCCTACCTCCGTCTCGACGACTCCATCTACAGCACGGTAGATGGCCTCCATGCCCCAGTATCACCCTCCGGCCAGCGTGGCCTCGGTGAGGAAAGGAAGATTCGTTTCGGTGGAACAAGCCATGGCAAGGAAGAGAAGCCCCGCAAATTTTCGGGGTAAGAGCAACATCAAAGGACGGTCATAGCCCCGCGCATGAAGGCAAAGTGGCCGGGGAAGGTACAGACGAATTCGTATTCACCCTTGGCGCCGGCGACGAACTCGATGGTCTCTTCCTCTCCCGGGCCTAGAGTTTTGGTGAAGGCCAGAATTTTCTCCATCAATTCGGCATTCGCCACCGGTTGGTAACTGTTTTCCAGGTTGGCGCCGGTGGCCGGGTTGGCAACCGCACCGCCGAAATCCATGGCCGTGGTTCCCGAGGCCAAAAGAATGAAGTTGTGACCCATGGCCTCTCGGGGCATTTGGCCACCATTGCGCAAGGTGAGGCGTACGGTCGTGCCGGACTTGACGGCAAAGGAAGTCTTGTCGTATTTCATCATGTCGTTACCCGTAATGACGATTTCCAGGACTTCGGGGGCGGCGGATTCCCCGCCACCACAGGAAACAAGGAGGGAAGAGCCGAGCAGATAAGTCAGAATCGTTTTGTGCATGATGGGAGGAGTTCCAGGGGGGGACAGCCGCGCATCATAAACCCGTCCGGCTAGGATGCGACCCCATGGGTTCTTCGTCCTCCCCGACTCCGCGTTCGGACGTTTTAGTCTGGATTGATCTGGAAATGTCTGGCCTCGATCCCGAGCGCGAACGGATCTTGGAGATCGCCACCTTGGTGACGGATTCCGACCTCAATCTGCTTGCCGAGGGGCCGGATTTGGTCGTTCATCAAGACAACGGTCTCTTGGTGAACATGGATGCTTGGAATCAGGACCATCATGGGAAATCCGGGCTGATCGAATCCGTGCAAAAATCCCAGATCAGCGAGCCGGAAGCTGAGTTGGCAACCTTGGCCTTCCTGCGATCTTATTCCGAAGAGGGCAGTTCGCCCATGTGCGGAAATTCCGTGCACCAAGATCGTCGATTTTTAGTGCGGGCCATGCCGGAGCTGGCGGGGTTCTTTCACTACCGCAATCTGGATGTCAGCACGATCAAAGAATTGGCTCGCCGTTGGTACCCGGAAATTGTCGCCGCAGCTCCCGAAAAAGGCGGCGATCATCGTGCTATGGCGGACATCCGCGAATCTGTCGAGGAGTTACGCTGGTATCGTCGCCGTTTGTTCCCTGCTCCGCGTCCCTGACCCCCCTGCTCCGCTTCCCGGATCTCCTTGCTCATGCTCCTCCTTCTCGCTTTACAAAGTTTGACGGTTCAACCCTTGGCTCCGCCTGTCCAACAGGGGATGTATCCACGCCCCTTGGCCCAGAATAATGGCGTCACCATGTCCTGGATGGATCGAGACCGAGAAAGCTCTGGATTTCGTCTGCGCTCCTCTTCCTGGGTCGATGGAGCTTGGTCCGAACCCCAAGTGGTGGCCGCGGGCAAGAATTGGTTTGTCAACTGGGCGGATTTTCCTGCCGTTGCCAATACCGATGGCCTTTCTGTTGCTTTTTGGTTGCAGAAAACTGCGAAGAAAGGAATGGCCTATGAAGTGGGCTTGGCCCTGCAGGGCGCAGAGGGGAAATGGCGAGAAGCCGGTATTCTGCACAAGGATCGGCGACCGGGCGAGCACGGCTTTGTCAGTTTGGTACCTTTGGCAGGCGCTCAAGTCTTTGCTGTTTGGTTGGATGGGGGATCCCTGGGTGCCGCCAAGGACAAGAGCACCGCGGGCATGGAAATGCACGCCGCTGTGGTGGGAGCGGCCGGCCCCCAAGGCGAGCATATTTTGGACTCCCAAACTTGCGAATGTTGTTCCACGGATGCCGTCCTTCTCCCCACTGGGGAGGTCATGGTGGTCTATCGGGACAAGAGTCCTGGAGAAATTCGTGACATTGCTTTCGTTCGCGGTATTCCAGGGAATCCCAGTTCGTTTACGAAACCGCGTCTCGTGCATGAGGATGGTTGGAGGGTTCCGGGGTGTCCGGTGAATGGCCCGGCCGTGGCAACGCAGGGTCCTGCCGTTGCCGTGGCTTGGTACACCATGGGAAGCCAAGGAAAATCTTCGGTCCGTGCCGCTTGGTGGGACGCAAAATCTTCCTCGTTTGGGGATGCCATAGAGATTTCCGACAAGAGCCCTCTTGGCAGGGTGGATCTTGCTCCGCTGGTTCACGGTGGCATGGTCGTGAGTTGGTTGGAGAGTGTGGGTCGGCAGGCCCAATGGATGGCCCGCACGCTGGCCGCAGACGGTTCCTTGGGCGAGTCCGTCGTTGTGGGCAAGGTGGAAGGTGGCCGTGGAGACGGTTTTCTTCGCCTCTGCTCCACGCAAAATGGGGTCCTCGCGGGCTGGAGCACGGCCAAGGGGCACGCGCTGCACGTGGCGCTGATTTCTCCCATGTCGCCGTAGTCGGGATCCTCGATTTGGGTTATTCTTGTTGGGGACTCGGTCCCTTGTCGGTCTTTGCCGAGGTCTCATTTCTCCCTCCCTCATGAAATCCCTCTCTCTCCTTACTTTTCTATTCTTTCTGCTCATGCCAGGCCTTTTGGCCCAGGACACGGATGGAGACGGTCTCTCGGATGCCAAGGAGGCCAAAATCGGCACCGACCTGATGGATCAAGACACCGATGATGATGGCCTCGGAGATGGCGAAGAATATGCATCAGGGAAAACCAACCCGTTGTTGGCAGACACGGATAGCGATGGCATTCAGGACGGCACCGAAAGTGGCCGAACCATGGGTTGGCCAGGCAATGCGGCCACCGGCATTCTTGGCACCGATCCTCTGATTTTTGTTCCGGACCTAGATCCGGCCACCATAACGGCTCCTGGTAATCCTGACTCGGATGGTGGTGGCTTAGACGATGGCGCCGAGGATTTGAATTTCAATGGTCGGGTGGATGCGGGGGAGACCTATCCCGAAAGTTCCGGTGACGATCTCTTGGAGTTTCAGATCTCACCCATTTTCGCCGATGGCTTGGTGGGTTTCAAAATCCAGGGCCGCCAGCCCAATCATTTGGTCATTCCCGTTTTTGGTTTGAATGACCCGGGTCAGACCTGCCCTCCCTTCTCCACTCTTTGTTTCGATTCCGAGAAACCGCTTTATCCCCTCACGAATTATTTCGGTTCCTCGCAGATCCCCATTCAGTTGGATGCCAACGGAGATGGATTGGCTGTGGTCCGGGCCCCTTCGACCAGCCAATACTTGAATCCTGGCGGGAAAATTCGTTGGCAGACTTACGAATACAATGGTGTTTTTGGCCAGAGTGATTACATTTCCCCTGTGGTCGAGACCACAAACATGTCCCAGACTTTGGGAGTCTCTGGCCCGCTCTTTGACGGCCCGTCCATCTCCCTTTCTGTGGCCTATGGCCTCACCAATGCGGACTTGTTCCTATTTCGTGGCACGGATTTTGGCAATGATCCCCACTCCACCCTCGTGCAGAATACGGGGCTAGTCAATCCCACTCTCTTAGGGCAGGTCACAACAGACTTTTCGGGCCGGGGCCAACTTTCCTGGCCGGTTTCTGGGCTACAGGGCACTGATGTTTACCTGTCCGCGGTATCGGTTCTTTCCGGTACGGAACTTCTCTCCCAAAGAGGGCCCATTCCAGGCCTGTAGAGGCTGATTTCCCCCCTCTTTCTTGCCTCCAAAGGGCCGTTTGAGGTGTAGGATTTGGCCTGATTGGCGTGGTGTTCCACGGATTGGAATCCATGCCCCTTGCCATGCTCGCCCTTCTGCTCGCTTCTGTTCCCGCATTGGCCCTATCTCCGCAAAGAGAGTGGGCTGAAATCCTCGACATTCCGGGTCGTTACAAAAGGGGTGCTGCCGGGATGTTTACGGATGCCGCGGGTGACGTGAACGCGGATGGTGTACCCGATGTCATGGTCGGTGCTTGGGGCGCCTCTCCAGGTGGAAAGTTCGGCGGTCTCCTGCAGGCCGGGGCCATTTCGGTCTATTCCGGAGTGGATGGTTCCCTGATCCATGAATGGACTGGCCCAACCCAGGGGGCCCAACTCGGTCGCGGCCTTTCCCGCGTGGACGATGTGGACGGCGATGGCTTCGACGATGTCTGCGGCGGCGCTTGGGCCGTCTCCGGCGGCGGCGGTTTCAACAACGGGGTGGTTTACATTTGGTCTGGCGCGACGGGTCTGCCGATTCACACCATTTGGGGGCCGATTGATTCCGGTCTCTTCGGCCGCTTCATTCGGGATGCCGGAGATGTGGATGCCGATGGCATTGGTGATGTCATTGTCGGTGCTTACGCTTCCAGTCCGAACGGTCTCTCGGGCGCGGGCACGGCCTATGTGATCTCCGGCGCGACCGGCGCCGGCGGTTATGCCTTCGAAGGGGAATCAACGGGGGATGGCCTAGGTCGATCCGTGTCTTCTGCTGGTGACGTGGACGGCGACGGTTTCTGCGATGTCTTGGTCGGTGCTTGGTGGTCTAGTTATTCTGGCACCAAAGCTGGTTCGGTTTATCTGTTTTCCGGTGCCGACGGTTCTCAAATGCGCAGAATTGACGGCGAAGCTCCCGGGATCCGCTTGGGCCGCGGAGTTTCGGATGCCGGTGACGTGAATGGGGACGGAATCCCCGACCAAATTGCCGGCGCCTATCTTGCCAATTTCACGGCGCCGAGCGCCGGCTCGGTCTATGTCTTTTCAGGCGTGGATGGCTCTGTCCTGCACCGTTTCGATGGTCAAATGGCCCGCTCCGATTTGGGTTGGTTCGTGGATGGCCCTGGGGATCTGGATGGCGACGGATTGGGGGACATTCTGGGTTGTGCTTACCGCAGTACCGTAAATGGAAAATGGGCGGCCGGTTTGGTTTACCTTTGGTCCGGTGCCACGGGTGCGGAACTGTTTCGTTTCGAGGGAACCGAAGAAACTGGGGAACTAGGTCGTTCCGGTTGCGCGGCCGGGGACCTGGACGGGGACGGCACTCCCGACCTCATCCTGGGTGAATCGGGCCGCAACCGCGGTTACCTCCTGGAGGCCGGTGGAGCCCGCGTGTTTGCCAGCAATTTGGGCTTTGATGGGGATGGCGATGGCCTCTCCGCCGTCGTCGAGGCCTACGTAGGCGGGGATGATGCCGACCAGGACACGGATGACGATGGCTTGTCCGATGGTCTGGAGGCCCTGGATTGGCGCCCGCGACTGACCTTGGCCGACTCGGATGGGGACGGCCTGACGGATGGCCTGGAATCCGGCGTGGTCAGCCCTCTTCCAGACACGGATCTCAGTGCTGGCAACTTTACGCCGGATGCCGATCCCTCCACGGTCACGGATCCCCTCAACCCGGACACCGATGGCGGCACCCTCGTGGATGGCGCCGAGGATCTCGATGGGAATGGAGCTGTTTCTTACGGTGAGACCGATCCTCTGGACTCAGCGGATGACCTCTTCATCTTTACCGTCAGCCCGCTCATTCCCGGGCAGGACGCCACCCTCAGTTTCAGTCTTGCACGGCCCGGCTCCTCGGTCCATGCCGTTTGGTCCTTCTCTTTGGGTAAATCTTGGATCAATATGCTCGGACTCCATCTAGGTTTGCAACGGCCCCTCAAGGAAGCGGCTGTCTTGGTCGTGGATTCCGCCGGCAACGCATCGGTCACCAAAATGGTGCGCCCGGATGCCCCCGTTGGACTGACTCTCTATTTCCAGGGAGTTGAATTGGACTCCGCAGGGCGCGTGCGTTTGACGGCCCCGTTCTCCGGCACCGTCCAGTAGGGAATTACCTCTGGTCTAGGGGCAACCATGGGCGTGAGGTCTCGCCCACATATATTTGCCGGGGCCGGGAAATGCGGAAACTGGGGTCTTTGCGCATTTCTTGCCACTGAGCGATCCAGCCCGGCATGCGACCCATGGCGAACATCACCGTGAACATGTTCACCGGAATACCAATCGCCTTGTAGATCACGCCGGAGTAAAAGTCCACGTTGGGATAGAGTTTGCGTTCGATGAAGAATTCGTCTTGCAGAGCGATCTCTTCCAACTCCATGGCGATTTCCAGTTCTTGGTTGGATCCACCCATGCGCTCGATGACCTCGCGACAGGCGGCCTTTAGGACGGTGGCACGCGGGTCATAATTCTTGTAAACGCGGTGGCCAAAGCCCATGAGGCGGGCAGGGTTGTCGCGATCCTTGGCGCGAGCCACAAATTGGGCGGCGGATTCTCCCCGTTTGGAGATGGCATCCAACATCTCGATGACCTTTTGGTTGGCACCACCGTGGAGGCGTCCCCAAAGAGCTGAAATCCCGGCAGAAATGCTGGCATAAAGATTGGCCTGCGAAGAGCCCACCATGCGAACGGTGCTGGTGGAACAATTTTGTTCGTGATCCGCGTGCAGGATGAGGAGGAGGCCGAGGGCACGGGAGACGGCGGGATCCACCTCGTAGGGTTCGCAGGGAGTTGCGAACATCATGTGCAAAAAGTTGTCTTCGTAACTCAGGTCGTTTCGGGGATACAACAAGGGTTGGCCGATGGAGTGCTTGTAGGCCCAAGCGGCAATCGTCGGAAACTTGGCAATCAGGCGAACCGTGGTTTCTTAGATGCTCCGTTCCGTTTCCTTTTCCTGATAGAAGGTGGAAAGAGCACCGACGACCGCGGCGGTGACCGGCATGGGATGGGCATCCTTGGGTAGGGCATCAAAGAAACCCCGAAAATTCTCATGGAGCATGGTGTGCCCCGTGATCAAGGACTGAAATTTGGGCAGCTCTTCTTGGTTCGGCAAATTGCCGTGCACCAAGAGCCAGGCGATTTCGAGAAAACGGCTGTTCTTGGCGAGGTCGTCGATCGAATAGCCGCGGTATCGCAGGATGCCCTTTTCTCCGTCCACAAATGTAATCGTGCTTTGGCAAGAGCCCGTATTGGCAAAACCGGGGTCGTAGGTGATGAGCCCGGTTTCGGCGCGCAGGCCCGAGATGTCGAGGGCGCATTCCCCTTCACTCCCCTCGATCGTGGGAAGATTCAGATTTTTGCCCTCGTGCTGAATGTTGGTGGTTTCGTCGGTCATTTTGGCCGGAAAAGGAATTGGGTCAGAGGGCTATTTTAGGCCTACGATGCTGCCAAGTCCGAGGACCTTGAAAATTAACTTCCCCCTCGTCGTCAAGGCAAGATGGTGATGGCAATGGCGGGAGAGATAGTCAGCGGGGCGTTGGCTCCCTGAGCAGGAAGGACAGCCGTGGCAGCGTAGAAAGTTCGCCCAACCAGCGAGGGATCGTTGGGAATCACGGCGGCCACACTTGCTTGCCCTGCGGAATCCAAACTACCGGAGAAGCTGGTTTGATTGGCCGACCATCGGTAAACCCAGTCGGCGGCCAGCGGCAGGAGAAAACCACCTCCTAAATCCACGAAGGACGGCACGGTGCGGCCGGAAAGGCGGAGGTCAAACCAAGAGCCCAGAGTCCAGGGAGAGTCCAGGTCCAGGCTTATGGTGGCGCCCACTTGGGGCGATCCGGTCAGGGTTACGGTGGCTTCGGCGGTGTCGAAACGGTCAAGACAATGAAGTCCGGGCATGTGGCGCCAAGC
>CAYXFZ010000039.1:0-7427 GCA_964464385.1 uncultured Planctomycetales bacterium | reverse complement strand
GACCAAGCCACGCAGAAGGGTTCTGTTGTGCCATCAAAGCGCTGTTTGGTGAAGCGGATCGTGTGGATCCCGGTCTTGGTCGGCGTGAAGGAGAGGATCTCGAAGGGGTTGAGGGAACTTGCGGAGGAGGCAATCGCGGCGCCGGTTGGATCCAGGATGGTCAGATCCAGGTCCATATCCAGGACATCCGTGGAGTAGGAACTGTTGGCGCTGGAGAACCACAGACCGCAAACACGCATGGCGTGGCCCTTGCCGGCCGGGAGGGGGAAATCCAGAGTGCCGGTGGTCGGGTTGAAGGAGGCGGCGGTCAGATCCAGGGATCGGTAATTGCCGCGCTGGAGGAGGCTGTCTGCCGCTAGGGCGTGGACACCGCCGGCACCATCTTTTTCGGACAGGGTGGCGTCTCCTTCGATGTTGTGCCAAGCGGAGGTCATGAGCACACACTTAACGACCTCGGTGCGAGTCATGAGGGTATTGTCGCGCGTGGCCATGAGAGTGGCCACACCGGCAGTCAAGGGGCTAGCGGAGGAGGTGCCTCCAAAACCATTGTAGAAACCCGAAGTGCTGGTGGTGCGGACGTCATCCCCGGCATTGGCCAATTCGGGTTTTTCATGACCCTCAGCCGGATCCCAGTAAGAAGAGTAGGTCGCCATGGCGTCGTCACTCCAACTGGTGTTGTTGCCATCGTTGTAGGATCCAGAGTTGGTGACGTTGTAACCATTCCCGGGTGTGGTGGTGTATGGCGTAGAGGTCGTGCCTTGGTTGCCGGTGGACTTGAACATCATCACGCCAAAGTTGCGGATGGTGTAGTCGAAGAAGCGATCCAAGTAAACAATGGCTCCTTTATTGAAATTCCACCAGGAACAGTTGCCAAAACTTACGCCGGTGGTAATGGCGGCGTTCCACGCCGGGGGAGCGCCGGTATCACCGGTGCCATCAGCGCTATAAATTTGCGGGATGCCCCAAGCTGCGGCCTTGTAGGCGGGGTAGTTCATGGCAATGTTGCCGGCACAAGCACTGGCGTGCGAAGCCGCCCCGCCATTGCCATAAATCTTGATGATCGGTGGCAGCATGCTGTTGGAAGTGGTCACGTGACCCGGGTCATTGACCATGGTCTTGACCGGCGAATTGGCGGCCGTCATGCCATTGGCCCAGACGCGATCCGTGCGCATGGTGCCTTGGGCGTTTTCCATTTCGGATTCGGAATTGGGGAAACAGAAATAGACTTCATCCACGGCCTCATTGGCGGCAACCGCACGAATTTCAGCGATGGGAAGGGTGGCGTAAACCACAGGCCAAGCACCCAGAGTTTGGGTAACTTCATACCCGGCGGCAGACAATTGATCCGCAAAGGTTTGAACGCGCGGGGCAAAAAAGGCCTCGGCTGCGTCACGGGCTTCACGACGGGCGTCCTCACCGTTTTCACCAGTGGCCATACGAGCATTCATACGGACGTGCCAATCCGGGGAGTCGTTGCTGACCAGCCAGAACACCACATCCATGGTGTCGGCAGGATTGGAGTCGGCCATTCGGGCCAAGAGTTCGTGGGAAATTTTGCCGTTGAATTTGCGACCGGCTTCGTGGTTGGCGCGGCGCAAGCTGTCCAAGTCCACGATTTTGCCGTTGCTCAAGCGGGCTTGGCGAAGGATCGTCCCGGTGTTGTCATCCCACCAACGCACTTCGCGGACGGAAATCCCCAAATGGGGGAGTTCGAAGTTGCGATCGGAAAGAAATTCTTGGGGGGAAGCTTGCAGGGAGGAGAGAAGGAGGGGAAGAAGCATGGAACAGAGCAGAGAAGGGAAGAGAAGGCGGTTTACATGTAGGGATTGGCACCCATGGCGTGGTTGGTCGCGTCCACGATTTGGTCTAGCTCGGGAACAGCGTCGCGCAGGGCGGTCTCCACTCCTTGGACCATGGTGGCGGCAGCGGAAGAACAGCCTTGGCAACCCCCTCCCATATTCAGGAACAGGCTACGGCCCTCGGAGTCCACAATGTCAATGAAGCCACCGTGGGAGGCGAGCCCGGGATTGAGGCGTTCGTCAATGACGGTCTGGGCGCGTTGGCGCAGGAGGTCATCGCCTTTCTGGGCCTCAGTGGCACCTTCCTTCACAAGATCCTGGCTATTTTGCAGGAAGTCTCGACTGGCCTGTCCCACGCCGCGGGCGGTCTCGCGCCAGTCGTCCGGCTTTTCCACCAAAGTGATCAGCAACTGGTCATCTTTGAGGCTGACTCCCCGAATGCCTCCGACTGAAAAGACGGCGGCAGCGAAGGGTGCCCACTCTTCCGACCAGACGGGATCCGAGGTGTAAAAGACCCCGGAGTAAAGCTTGCGGTCGAAACGAAACAGGCACTGGTCGGGGCGAGCCTGGGGCTCGGCGGTAATGGTGATTTCATTGGTTTCCATGGTAGATTCCTCGTTCTCCATTCTACTCGCTGGACACAGGTGGGACGGTGGCCAAAAGGCGTTGTTCCCACAACCATTGGACCCGTTTTTTGCAGGAATTCCGGTTCTCGCCATGTTCTTCCTCCAAGGAGTCCAGAATTCGGCCCAAGGAGACCGACCCATCGCAGGCCTCCCAGAGGCCGAGATCGAGGGCATCCACCTCGTGGGTTTTGCCAGCCACAGTGATGCGGACCGACAGGGGATCCCCTTCCTCGTTGGAAACCATTTCGGCGGCGCCCGCGAGGTGACGCAGGAGGCAGCTGTCTTGTTCCGGGAATGATTTTTTGCGGATGGAGAATTTCCCCATGACCAAGAGATCCAGATCCGTGTCCAGGAAAGTACGGAGGGCGTCGGCAGGCGTTTCGACGATGGCCTCACCAGCGATGTTGAAGGAAGTGTTCAGCAACACCGGCGAGCCTGATTCCTTCTCAAAGCCGGCCAAGAGTTGGCCAAAGAGTGGGTGAGCATCTGGCGGCAGAGTTTGCAATCGGGCACTGCCGTCCACGTGCGTGGTCTCGGGCAGGGGCTCGCCTCGGGTCTGGGCGGTGAAACTCATGAATGGGGAGGGTGCGGACGGGAGAAAGTGGGCTTCGGCACGATCTTCGAGAACAACCGGGGCGAGGGGGCGAAAGTCCTCTCGGCCCTTGATCTTTTGGTTGATGCGATCTCGAATCCCAGGGACGCGCGGGTCGGCCAAAATGCAGCGGGAACCCAAGGCGCGCGGGCCAAACTCGGCCCGGCCTTGAAACCACCCTACGACCTCGCCTTTTGCCAGGGCGGACACGGCAACTTGGATAGGTTGGGCAGGTTCGATTTCAACCCAAGAAACCCACTCTTGGCATTCTTGTTCCACGGTCGAGTCCTGTACGTCGCGACCCAAGAATGGAGATGCCGGCAAGAGATGGCTGGCAGCAAACGGAGTCGAAGATTCGGATTGCAAGAGGGCGCAACCAAAGTTGGCACAGCCGATGGCAATCCCATCGTCCCCCGGCCAAGGAGGCACGAAGACTTGTTCGAACCCAGCCTCGCGCGCCAAATGCGCATTGTTGGCGCAGTTGAGGGCGACTCCACCGGCTAGGGCAAGATTTTTGGCACCGGTGCGCTCGCGCAGACGGGTCAGAAAATCAAGGGTGATGGTCTCCAAGTCGGCCTGGACATCTGCCGCCAATCTTGCGTGGTGGCTGCGCCATTCTTCTTCCCCCCAAGCGTCATTCCCGGGCTCCGTCGAAAGTCGCTGCCAACCTACTTGCAGGGATTCCAAGGGGCCGCGCATGAGGGCACCAGGTGGCCGGTCCTTGGCCCACTCCTGGGCCCAGGGCGCCAGCCCCATAACCTTGCCGCAGGCATTCCAGGTGCCAAAGATATGGCTGGATACTCGCGAATAGACGGCTCCTAAGGATTCCATATTTTCAAAGCCGACGTTGTGCAAAAGATTGGATGTGCGTTCCGGGATCCAGCGTTTGAACAACCGTTGCAATTGCCCGTTCTTCAGGAAAAAAGCGGTCTCTCCTTCGCGCCAGCCGCGGCCATCCTGAAGCAAGGAGTCCTCGGGCACCCGAAGAAAGCCTCCTACGCTCGGGTCGGCCTCCGCCAAACGAGTTTCCGGGTGAAAACCGGTGCCAGCACGATGGCAATCCAAGCGAAGGCTGCCCATGCCATCCATGACGCAGATCAAGCCGTCGGCAAAAGGGAGGTGGGGCAACACCGACCAAGCATGGGCTAGATGGTGCGGGATCTCGGCACGCGCAATCCCGGGCAAGCGATTCAGCTCGGAAAGATAGGCGGCAGAGAATTGGCCCTGGCCTTGGGCCCAAGGTAGCCTTTCCTCAAAGGCATCCAAGCGAAACAAATGGTTGTTGGCCACGACCAACGAGAGATCGGAAAGTTTGGCTCCGGCAATCTCCAGCACCGCTTCCACAGTCTCGGCGACATCACCACCGTCATGTTTTTTTCGCGTCAAGCGTTCTTTCGCGACGGCGGCGAGAATTTGTCCTTGGCCATCCACGAGGCATGCCGCTGCTGAGTGAGCGTAAGCATTCAGGCCGAGGATCAAAGACATGGGGAACGATTTTATTTGCGAGGCAATCGAGTTTCCGACCAGTCCAGGAATGCACTGTGCAGAGAGGCCTCATCTTCGCCTGTGGCGGCCAATAGCAAGGTCAAGAGTTTTTCGGCCCGAGCCGGGGTTTTCAGCATTGCAAGCTTGGGATCCCGCAGGGGCGCGAGAGCGCTTTGCATGGCGTTGCGGCGCGTGGGTTCTGCTGGAGTTTTCGCTTCCGGGTCGAACAAAAATTCGGCCACGGCCCAGGAGTATGCATAATCGGTGCGGGCGAAATCTTTTGCTGAACGCCGCAGAAGGGCTGGGACAGCGTCCATCCCATTGGCGTCACGCTTTTTGCGCATTTTCTTGACGGCATTGCGAACCAGCAGAGGCCAGCCGATGGGATCGTTGCTGGCATCGTTGCTGGCCCCGATTCCTGCGAACACGCCCCAGCCCACGATTCTGGAATTGAGGGCTGCCTTTGCATGGGAAACCAAAGGCAGAGGTTTTTTGACCGTGCGCCGCAGGACCATGCCGGCGAAACCCTCTTCCACAAACTCAGGGACGCCAAAGCCCATTCTGGACGCGGAGAAGTCCGCCATGAGGGCGGCCATGTCATGCACAGCACGGGAAACGGGTTCTCGCTTGGGGTCAAGGAGGGCCTTGGTGTGAACAAAGCTGAAGGCGGGAAAGGTCCAGAGTCCGGAACCGTTCTTGGCCACGGAGTCAAAAAATGAGTCGGGCGGAGCGGGAATGTTCCACCGCGCTGCTTCGGCAGCGGCTAGAGGTGCCAGGGCGCGCACGGCATCCCCGTCCGAGAGCAGAATCAGTCGCAGAGTGACGCCTTCGGGCAAATGCAATTTGCCAAGTGCTGCAACGGCCCAAGTATGCGACCTAGGAAGTTGTTTGGCCAGGGCCTTGAAGACCTTGGGGTCGTCACACCACACTTCCACACCGGGCAATTCCAAGCGTTGCACCTTGCGGATCCCTACCGATTCGGCAAAGGCTTTCTCCTCGGTTGGGAAGGTCGAGGGCGGCAGTTTCGGAGGAGGATCAACCTCCTGAAATGCCAGGAGACTGAGAGTGGCAAACAGCATGAACCCGAACTAGAATAACAGGCCGTTTCATCCCGGGCTAAATGCGTAGTTCCTTTGTTTGGGTTCCTTGTGGACGATGTTGGAGAAAGACCCTAGAAAGGGAGGACATGCGAACCATCCAAGGCCCCGCCATCTTCCTTGCCCAATACATGGGCGAGGATCCTCCCTTTGACAACCTGGAGACCGCGGCTGCTTGGGCGGCCGATCTTGGTTTTCAGGGATTGCAAATTCCCACTTGGGACGGGCGCTGTATCGACTTGGATCAAGCCGCCGATTCCAAGGATTGGTGCGACGATTGGAAGGGACGTTTGGCGGAGTTTGGGGTCGTGCCCACCGAACTTTCCACCCATCTTCAAGGACAGTTGGTCGCTGTACATCCGGCATATGACGTGAGTTTCGATGGCTTTGCGCCTGAGCCCGTGCGCGGTAACCCGAAGGCTCGGCAAGAGTGGGCCGTAGATCAAGTGCGCAAATCCATTCGCGCTTCCGCCCATTTGGGTTTGGCGCACACCGTGACTTTCTCCGGGGCTTTGGCGTGGCCCTATTTATATCCTTGGCCACCCCGCCCCGCTGGTTTGGTGGAGGAGGCCTTTGCTGAACTTGCACGTCGGTGGCGGCCCATCTTGGATGAAGCTGAAGAATGCGGAGTAGATGTCTGTTTTGAAATCCATCCCGGCGAAGACCTGCATGATGGCGCGACTTGGGAGCGGTTTTTAGAGGAGGTGAAGGGTCATGCTCGCGCCAACATTCTTTACGACCCGAGTCACTTCGTTCTCCAGGCGCTGGATTATTTGCAGTTCTTAGACATTTATCAGGAACGAATCAAAATGTTTCATGTCAAGGATGCCGAGTTGTGCTCGGACGGTCGCGTCGGGGTGTATGGCGGTTATCTACCCTGGGGCGAACGTGCTGGCCGCTTCCGTTCCCTTGGAGACGGTCAGATTGATTGGAAAGGAATTTTCACAAGGCTGGCCCGCTACGATTTTCCAGGCTGGGCCGTGCTGGAGTGGGAGTGTGCCTACAAGGACAACTTGGTCGGCGCTCGCGAAGGCGCCGAGTTCATTCGGGCGCACATCATTGAAGTTGCGAAGTCTTCCTTCGATGATTTTGCCGCCGGTGGTTCGGATCAAGAAGAAAATCGTCTCATTCTCGGTTTGGACGGCTAATTCGAACTCCGATCAAGGCTTGCGCATCTTGGCGTAAGTCGCCAAAGCATCTTCCACGCTCGCTTCCGGGCCCAAGTCCAAGAGTTCTCGTGCAAGAGGTAGGAGAGCATCAGTCAAAGCAACCGGTAAGCGCGTGACTTTTTTGCGGGGACCCGTGTCCAAGACATCATCTTCTTCCATCGGCAGAGGCGCGACCGCGCCACCTACAGGATTTCACGAAGCTACGGCAGTTTGCAGATTGAACTCCAATCGTTGGTTGACTATGAGGATTTCCTTGCCATCGAATTTGTAGCGAGCACCAGATTTTTTCCCCGAAGCAGAAAGCACAAAAAGGATTGGCCGGAGGGCAAATTCGGGCTGGTAGCGCGCCATGGCCTGAGCGGCGCGGAGGCGGGGGGAGGGGTCGGCCCTGCGAAGGACTTGAGTCCACCACAAGCGGGCACCTCCACCCCAAGTACGGGTGGCAGCCTCGGCGGCTGCGTCCGCAATCAGGAGATCATCCTGTAAACTCTCAAAGAGAAGTTTTGCCAAAACTTCTACTTCCAAAATTTCCTCTTTTCCGGCAACTCGGACCGCCGTGCGTCGCACAAATGGAGATTTGTTTCGTAAGGCCCGGGAAACCTCCGAAACCGTCAAACCCCGCGCCGAGCGTTCGCCACCGGATTGGGCTAGGGTTTCTT
>CAYXFZ010000038.1:20061-21844 GCA_964464385.1 uncultured Planctomycetales bacterium | reverse complement strand
CCCAGTTGGGTTCCTCTTCCCGCTGGGGAAGGGCCGACCAGCCCCTGATCGTGGAGTCTTGTGAATACGCCCGGACCTTCCACCAATTGCATCCGCAGTGGGTCGCCTTGGCGAATGTGGATGCCGAGCACCCGGATACCTACCCGGGCGGCTTCGAAGAGGTTCAGGCCGCCTTCCGTCAATTCGTGGCCTCCGTTCCCGAGGATGGCCTCGTGTTTGCGGGTCCCGAAGCGCCCGACCTGCGGGATGCCACCCGTGCTCGTTGGTTGCAGGTGCCCCCCTTGGAGGATTCGGTGCCGGTGGGCTTGCCCGGATACCACAATCGCCGCAATGGCGCGCTCGTCGCCGCCGTCCTCCGTCACTTTGGCGTAGAGGGCACGGCCGTCGCCGAAATTCTGGCCGGTTTTGAGGGTGCCGGTCGGCGCTTGGAATCCTTGGGCCATTGGGCCGGGGCCGAGGTCGTGACGGACTATGCCCACCATCCCGTGGAAGTGGCCGCCACCTTGCAGGCCTCGCAAGAACGTTGGCCCAACCGTCGTCTGGTGGTTGTTTTTCAACCCCACCAAGCGCGGCGCTTTGATTGCTTTCGAGAGGAGTTCACCGAGGCCCTGGACTTGGCCGATGCCCTGGTCTTGCTACCCGTGTTCCGCGCTCGCGATCCCGAAGATTTGCAACCTCGCTCGGTCGAGATCTTGGAACCATTGCGCGCGCGCCGGGATCGCCCCGTTTTTGCCGTGGCCGACGAGGCCGAGGCCACCCGGGTGTTGGAGGGTCTCTTGCAGGACGGCGACCTCCTGCTCTGCTTGGGCGCTGGGGATATTGATGCCTATGCTCGTGGCATGGTGCGTCGAACATGAGTCGAAAATTCCGCGGCTAGCATGAGCGCTCCTTTGTCCTCCGATTTTTGGCAGGAACTCGGCAAGATCTGTCCTTTGCGGGAACAGGTCCTGCTCTCGGAATTCACAACATTGCGGGTAGGCGGTCCGGCAGAATATTTTTTGGAACCGGCCCGCCCCGAAGACATGGGGAATGCCCTGGATCTTTTGGCCAAGGAAAAGATTCCCGTGCATCTCTTGGGTGGTGGGGCCAATCTTTGCCCTCCGGATGAGGGCATTCGCGGGGCCGTCCTGCACACAGGTTCCATGCGGCGTCTTTTTCGGGAAGGTGAGGGTGGGTTGCGGGTATGGTCGGGCGTGACCCTGCCGCAACTGGTGCGCTCGGCCTCCCATTCGGGATTGGCCGGCCTGGAAGCCTTGGCCGGAGTTCCGGGTCAGGTCGGCGGTGCCCTGGCCATGAATGCGGGCACGGCCCAGTGGGGGGTTTGGGATGCCGTGGCAGAGGTCACCCTATGGACGAAAGATGGATGGGTGGAGCGCACTCCGGAGGAAGTTGGCCCGCAATACCGGCGGGGCAATCTTGGCGAGAGCGTCGTTCTGGAGGTGCTCTTTGCCCTGACCCCCTCCAAACCTGGCCTGGTCCGGGCCCAGGCGGAAGAACAGTTGCGCCGCAAGAACGAATCTCAACCCGTGACCTTGCCGTCGGCAGGGTGTGCCTTCCGCAATCCGCCCGGAGATTCGGCGGGGCGTCTCATTGAGGCAGCCGGTTGCAAGGGTTGGGAGATCGGCGATGCTCAAGTCAGCCCTCGCCACGCCAACTTTCTCGTCAACCGCCGGGCCGCCACGGCCACGGATGTGCGGACTCTCCTGTTCAAGGTGCAGACCGCGGTGCGGGCCGACTCAGGGGTGGAATTGGAACCCGAATTGGTCCTTTGGCCCCCTGAGCA
>CAYXFZ010000038.1:9660-20051 GCA_964464385.1 uncultured Planctomycetales bacterium | reverse complement strand
GCTTAGAATCCCGCCATCCCTGCGGCTACGAACCGGGTCGTGGGATCCTGTTCATGAGTCTCCCCTTCGAACCTCAGTCTGGCCCCGTTTCACTGGAGGCCCTGCGCCACTCCACCAGCCACATCATGGCCGATGCCGTCCTGCGTCTCTTTCCAGGGGGCAAGGTCGCCATTGGGCCTCCCATCGAGCACGGCTTTTATTACGACTTTGAATTGCCTCGGGCCCTGACCGAAGAGGATCTGCCGGCCATCGAAGAAGAAATGGCCAAGATCCTGAAGGAGGCCGGCGAATTTAGGCGCTCCACCATGAGTCGGGAAGAAGCAGCCAAGAAGTTTGCCGACGAGGATCAGGCCTTCAAGGCCGAGTTGTTGGCGGACATTCCCGAGGGCGAAGAGGTCTCTTTTTATGATCATGGCACCTGGTCCGATCTTTGCGCTGGGCCGCACGTGGATTCGGCCGCCCAAATTTCGGTGCAAGCGATCAAACTCTTGTCGGTGGCGGGGGCCTACTGGCGGGGTAACGCTGACCGTCCCATGCTGCAGCGCATCTATGGCACGGTTTGGTGGCATAAGAAGGATCTTAAAAAATATCTCGCCTTCTTGGAAGAGGTGCAGAAACGTGATCACCGTCGTCTGGGCCGCGAATTGGATTTGTTCTCTCTCCACCCGGACTTTGGTGCTGGTTTGGTTTTTTGGCATCCCAAGTTGGGACATGTCCGCCGCACTTTGGAACAGTGGTGGTGGGAGTTGCACCAGGCCCGGGAATATTGGCCGGTCTATACCCCGCACGTGGCCGGCGAGCCGGTCTTTGAGAGGTCCGGCCACCTGGAACACTACGCCGACATGATTTGGGCTCCCATGGATGTGGATGGTCGCCCGCACCGCGTCAAGCCCATGAACTGTCCAGGGCACGTCACCATTTTCAATTCTCGCCGCCATAGTTTTCGCGAACTCCCTTTGCGTGTCGCCGAGTTGGGCTCGGTCTATCGTTATGAACCCAGCGGTACTCTCCATGGCATGTTGCGGGTGCGCGGATTTACTCAAGATGATGCCCACATCTTTTGCACCCCAGGCCAATTGGAAGAGGAACTGGTCGGGGTCCTGGACCTGGTCCACATCATTCTCTCCACCTTCGGATACGAGTACACCGCCTACTTGGCCACGCGTCCCGAGGACTCCATGGGCTCCGACGAAGTTTGGGAACATGCCCTCGTGGCCTTGCAGGGAGCGGCCGCGCGTCGCAAACTTTCGCTGGAGGACGATCCTGGGGGTGGGGTCTTTTATGGCCCCAAAATTGACTTCAAGTTGCGGGATGCCCTGGGTCGGGAATGGCAGGGCCCGACGGTGCAAGTGGACTTCAACTTGCCCGAGCGTTTTGATCTGCAATTCAACGACACCGACAACGTGCTGAAGCGTCCGGTCATGGTCCACCGGGCCATCTTTGGATCCTTGGAGCGTTTCGTCGGCGGCCTCATCGAGCACTTTGCCGGTTGGTTTCCCCTCTGGTTGTGCCCCACGCCAGTGGCGGTCCTACCCGTTACCGACGAACAATTGCCCGCTGCCGAGGTTCTCCGGGACCAACTCCGCAACGCCGGTTTCCACGCGGGCTTGAAGAGTGATGGTCCTCTGCGTCGTCGTATTCGAGATTCCGAGCTGGAGAAAATTCCCTACATGGCGGTCCTAGGGGGGCGCGAGGTGGAGGAGAACGCCGTCAACTTGCGCGTGCACGGAGTCCAGGAACAACGCACGATGCCGACCGAAGAATTCCTGCAACTCTTGCAGGAAAAATGCGCCAGCAAGTCCCTGGATTACTGATGGCTCATGCCCGCAAGGTCCTGGTCACGGGAGCGACATCGGGCATTGGTCGCGCCTGTGTCGAAGTTTTCTTGAAGGCTGGTTGGGAGGCTTGGGCTTGTGGCCGGAGATCGGATCGCCTGGAGGCCATGCAGGAGGAGCACGGGGATTCCTTGCACACATTCGTCTTGGATGTGCGGGATGCTCATGCCACCGAACGGACCCTGGCCGAAGTGCCTGTTGTGGATGTGCTCGTGAGCAATGCCGGTCTTTCCCTGGGGCTGGGACCCTTGTGGGAAGGGTCCTTGGAGGATTGGAATGCCATGTTGGACACGAATGTGAAGGGTCTCCTCCATGTCACGCGATTCCTCCTGCCGCGCATGATCGAGCGAGGTTCCGGCCACGTCATTCACCTGGGTTCCGTCGCTGGCCATGAGGCCTATCCCAATGGGGTCGTGTATTGCGCTAGCAAACATGCCGTGACGGCACTCACGCGGGGTTTGCGCATGGACACGAGTGGCACGGGTGTCAAGATCAGTTCGGTGGATCCGGGTTTGGTGGATACTGAGTTTTCAACCGTGCGCTTTCACGGTGACCAAGAACGCGCTGACCAAGTCTATGCCAATATGACCCCCTTGGTGGCCCAGGACGTTGCCGAGACCGTGCTCTGGGTTGCCCAACGTCCTGCGCACGTGAACCCCGCCGAAATTTTGCTGTTGCCGACCGACCAGGCCTCTGCCTACCACACCCACCGGACGACCTGACATGCCCAAACCCATCCCTACCGTGGAATGGTTGCACCTTTGCGACTATGCCTTTCGTGACGAACACGCCAAGTTGTGCTTGATCGGATTGTTCGACACCTTGCACTCGGTACAGCTCCCTGGCCGCTTGCCCATGCTCTCGATCGCCTTTGGGCTCACAGATGGGCAAGGAAACTATGACCTCGCCCTTCAGGTGGAAGCACCCTCGGGCAAGACGGTGGATTTGCCCTTACCAAAACTGCAATTGGCGGATCGTCATACCAAACATCGTGCTGTGGTGCGTATGGCCGGAATGCCCTTTGAAGAATTTGGCACCTATCGGTTCCTGCTCAAGGTGGATGGCCAACCCGTGGAATGGCCGGCCCACCACATGGAACATCTTCAGGCGCAAACACCACCCCAAGGGACCTCGCCGGCGCCCAACCCTCAGGACAACTAAACCGCTGGTAGCCAGCCGTGCTCCCGCAGGAACAGGGCAAAGTTTTCCGGGTTGGTAAAAGTGTGGGATTGGTTGGCCGCGCCGGAGTCCAGGGCCTGTTGCAAATATGCGGCAATGTCGTCCACGGCCAGGACTGCCTGGGGCGTGGCACCCAACTGCGCCGTGGCCCGCCGCCGGGCCTCCAACCACATGGAAGCATCCGCACCCTTGGGTTTGACCCCGGAAGCGAAGGAACAAACCGCGTCCTCCATGAGGTCATTTAAATCAAAAGTTTCCAGGCAAGCGCGTTTGCACCAAGGGTCGGTATTGGAAACCACGATTAGGGTGGTGCGGGGGGCGGTGGCCAAGGAACGGAGGAGGGCCAAGGAGGCGGGTATGGGTTCAAAGATGCAGGTCCAAATGCGCTCCAACTCGGTGCGATCTGCCGGCGTTAATCTCAGGAGGGCCAGAGCCCTGCTCGCAAACGCATCTTCATCCAACGCTCCGGCCTCAAACTCCAGGCGCAAGGAATTCAAGGGTTCCATCCATTCCTCGGACCAGGGCCGCTCCCAAACGCGGGAAAATTCGCGGCTGAATCGGCTGCGATCAAAGCCCATCATCACCATGCCCAGATCACAAAGGATGGCTCGCGGGATGCCCGTCGGAGGTTGCCCATTTTCAACCATGAGCGCAAGCCTAAACTCTCCCTGCGTGTCCCTCTCTCCGGAACTTTTGCGCGCCTTGCCCAAGGCCGATCTGCACTTGCATTTGGACGGGTCCTTGCGTCTGCCCACCCTGATCGAGTTGGCCAAAGATCGCGGGGTCCGCCTTCCGGCCCGATCCGTCGCCGGCCTCAAGAAAAAGGTCTTCAAGGAACGCTATCGCAACTTAGGGGAGTATCTTCATGGGTTCGCCTACACCTGTGCTGTGCTGCGCGACGCCGAAGCTGTCGAGCGGGCTTCCTACGAATTGTGCTTGGATTGTCAGGCGGATGGGGTCCGTTACGCGGAGATTCGGTTTGCTCCCCAACTGAATGCCGCTCCGGGTTTTGGCGTGGACGAAGTTTTGGCCGCGGCCGCCCGGGGCATCGCTCGTGCAACAGCAGAGTTCAACCAACGCTCCGAGGTACAGAGTGGCCTCGAACCCCGCTTTGTTGCCGGCATTTTGGTCTGTGCCATGCGCCATTTTTCGTCGGTCTATGGCCCTCGTTTTGCCACCATGTTCGAGGCATTTCCCGACCTACCGCAGGCACGAATTGCCGCTCTTGCCTCAGAAGAAGTGGTGCGCGCGGCCATTCGGGCCCGGGATGAGCAGGGCCTCCCTGTGGTTGGGGTGGATTTGGCCGGCCAAGAGGATGGTTTTCCGGCCGCTGATCACCAACGCGCCTTTCAGTTGGCCCATGACGCATTCTTGGGCAAGACCGTGCACGCCGGCGAGGCCTATGGCCCGGAGTCCATCTTTCAAGCAGTTACGGACTGTTATGCAGATCGCATTGGCCACGGCACTTGGTTATTTTCTTCGGCAAAGGTCTCGCCTGAGATTCCACGTCCCGCCTCCTATGTCCGGCGCCTAGCCCAATACCTTGCCGACCGGCGCATCACCTTGGAAGTTTGTTTGTCTTCCAATCTACAAACCTTGCCCTCGTTGCGAAAAATGGCCGATCATCCCTTTCGCCGCATGCTCCGGGAGCGCATGTCCGTCACGCTTTGCACTGACAATCTCCTGATTTCGCAAACGACGCTGACCCAGGAATACGGAAAGGCCGTTCATCACTTTCAACTCTCCCAAAAACAAGTGAAAGAACTTCTGGTCCACGGCTTCAAACGGGCCTTTTTCCCCGGGCATTACCGAGAGAAACGTCGCTACGTGCGGCAGATCATGAATTACCGGGATCAGGTGTTGGCCGAATTTTGAGTTAGAACATGTCCCTTCTCTTTCTTTTTTCTCTTTCTTTGCTTCAATCGGAAATTCCTGCCAACCCGGGTCCGAGCCCCACCGTGGATCAGCAGGTGGCCGCCACTGAAATTGCCCTGGAGAGGACCCTCGTGGAGCACGCGGAGAGTGCTTCCAAGTGGAGGACCCAGTCTTTGTTTGGCGGACGCGTTTTCTTGTATGGGGATTCCTCCACGAAAACGACCAAACTCTTGACCAAGGCCCTTCAATCCTCCTTGGCGGTGTTGGATCACGCTCTTCCTGAGAGCAAAAAGGACCCCGAAAAGCGACCTCTTCATGCCGTTGTGCTGAAGTCCGAGAGGCGCTACTTGGCCCTAATCAAGGCCCTTTCTCCCGTGGCCACATCCCGCCAAAAAGCGTTCTTGAAGGAGTCCGAATTCCGATCGGGTTTTTTGTTCCAGCGCCCCCCTCTCGTGGTCGTGATGGCCGGCAGAAGCGAAGAGGAAACGCGGGTGGATCATTCCTTGGCCCATGATCTCGTACATCTGGAGTTGCTCCATCGTTTTGGCGAACAGCCGATGTGGTTGCGCGAGGCCCTCGCCTGCGTGGTCGAAGATGTGGCCTTTGGCGAAGTGTGGGCCTTTTGGTACCGGGAAGGCTTCGTCTACAACAAGTCTCACGCTTCCTGGCGGGACGCATCTCGTTTACGGGTGCTTCGCGAACAGGGTCGATTGGATTCCATGTTCACTTATCCTGCGAATCCCTTCGAGAAGGAAGGGGCCGAACTCTCTTTTTCCTTTGCCTTGTGGGCCCTCTTGGAGGAGCCCGAGGCCTTGGGGGGTTACTTGTGTGCCTTGCAAACTGCCTATCAAAAGGATCAACCCAAGCGAGGTCGCTTTCGCTTGCCCGCTTCGCAACAAAAGGAATTGGCCTTGGCCAGCTTTGGTCCCGATATGGAGGCCCGTTGGTTCCAGTGGTGGAAGCAGGGTCCGCCAGCGCGCAATAAGAAGCGATGAGATGGCCTTTCTTTTGGGCGGTCTGGATTTGGGGAGGGGTCCTTCTCGGCCAAGAACCCGAAACGGGGCCGCCGCAAATTTTGGCGGGTCCCATGGTCGGGCACGTGGGCGCTCAGGAGGCGCGACTCTGGGTATGGGCTGAAGGGCCGGGTTGGGCCGCCGCGGAATACCGCCCAGTGGGCTCCATGAATTGGTTGCGCCCGCAGCGTCGGCATGGGCGCGGGCTCCACCATCGTTTGGACGAAGATGGTTTGGCAACTCTGCCCGTTCAAAATCTTCTGCCCGCCACGGATTACGAGTATCGCATTCGGACCGGCAGTTTTGGCGCCGGGGCCCAGGCCAAAGTTCATCTCCCGGCAAGCCCTCAGACGTTCCGAACTCCACCTTTGCCCGGGCAAGCCGAAGAACTTCTGATTGGTTTTGGTTCCTGTACTTCGCTTTGGGGTCCGGACCCTTCGCAACCGGTCTTTCGGAGCTTGAATGCCGTGCATCCGCAAGCGTTCCTCTGGATCGGGGACAATATTTACTACGGACGCGAAGGGGAGGAATGGGCCAGTCCGGCCAAGATGAGGAGTCGGTGGGGACTGCAACGCGCCGTTTCTCATTTGCAGCCTTTTTTGCGGCGAACTTCGCATTACGCCGTTTGGGATGATCACGATTATGGTCCGGACAATTCCGACAAGACCTACGCTCATGCCCGCTTGTCCCTGGATCTGCACCAACGCTGGTGGGCCAACCCCGGTGCCGGCAGTGGGGGAGAACCTGGAGTCTGGCACCGTTTTCGTCGAGGCCGGGTGGAGTTCTTTCTCCTGGATTTGCGCAGTCACCGGGATCCAGATCTGCAGGTGGATTCGATGCGCAAGACCCAACTGGGTGCGGAGCAATGGGCTTGGCTGGAGCAGGGCCTGCGGCAATCTGACGCCGATTTCAAGGGAATCATTTCCTCGGTGCAGGTCCTGGCCACGCACCATGATTTCGAATCCTGGTCCATGTTCCCGGAAGATCGTGCCCGTCTCTTCGGCCTTCTGGAAGAAGCACAAATCTCGGGGGTTTTCTTGCTCTCCGGGGATCGCCACATTGGGGAAGTTCTGGTGAGCGCCGAAGCCGGCCTGCCGTATCCTCTCTATGAATTCACGGCCAGCCCCTTGGCTGCCGGTGTCGGCGATTCCATTCCAGACGCCGCCGCTCCCGAGCGCGTGCCAGGGTCCTTGGTCGCCACTGAACATTTTGGCCTCTTGCGGTTTTCGTTTGTCGGCCCAGAACCCACCCTCCGGTTTGAGGCCAGAGATGTGTCGGGGAGGGTCGTGGGCCTTCCCATCACCTTGACGCTCTCCGCCTTGCGTTGAAGGTCTGGATTCGCGGGCGTTTTGCCGCAAAAAATGGGCAGGATGTTTGAATCTGCTGGCTCCAAACGGCAAACTGGGCCTGTCACGACCACGACCTCCGACCCAACCTGCCCATGTTGCTTGCCGCCCTTCTGACCGCCGCCCTTCAAGATCCAACGCCACCCGATTTCGTGCCCGCCCGAGTGGGCTCTGATTCCATTTTGGTGCGATCCTTTTATCACGATTCCATGCCCAGCATCCTGACTCTGGATCCAGGCATGCCCGTTCGGATCGTGGTCACTCGCGAGCCTTGGGCCCGCATTCAAGTGCCAGGCGGATTCGTGGTTTGGGTCTATGGCGTGTATGTGGATGTGGCTGAAGATGGAGTTCACGGTATCCTCAATGAGGAACATGTCCGCGCTCGGCCGATTCCGTCCACGGCGGGTGCCGAGGCCCATCCCGTGGGTGTCTTTTCGTTTGGCGACCCCGTCCTGATTTTTGAGGAACAAGACGGTTGGTTGAAGGTGCGCGCTCCTGAGTCCCTTGGTGCCTGGACTCCGCTGGCCGGTCTTGAACCCTTGAATTCTCTGCCGGCGAATTGGCAGGCGCTCTGGGAAGAAGAGGCCTCGGTCGTGCCCATGCCCCGCCTACCCGAACCGTTGCCTGTGGCCGCTGCCCCTGTGACCGAGGAAGTGTCGGTTGCGGAAGTCCAAGAAACTGGGATTGCCGCCGCTGAGGAATTTGCCGGGACCGATGCTCTGATCCCTGGGACCGAAACTCCGGTTGCGCGTGTCGTAGTGCCCATCGCAGTTGTTGAGGCGACGACCACGGTTGGGGAAGAACCCGTCGCGATCGCCGCCGTGGTCCCCCGAGATGCTCCCGTGGTGGCTGAGGCCGCCACCTCCCTGTTGGATTCTCCTGCCCCCCCGACCTTCTTGGATTCCTTGGCCGCTGCCGACCTGGACCTAGCCAGCTTGGATCCAAACCATTGGAACGAGGGCCTGGCCTCCGAGATCGAGGGCATTTACACCGCCGTCCTGTGGACGGCCGACTCTGCCCTTCTTGTCGAACGCGCACGTGTGGGCTTGGATCAACTGGAGGCGCGTCGGCTGGTCACGCAATCTCCCCCGACCGTGACCGTACATACTCCCCCAGAGCCTGCCTATTTGTTGGTTGGCACCTTGGCCTGGGATCCCGCCTTTTATTCGGCGGTACCTTGGAGCATTCATACGGGTGATCAAACCATCTCGGTCCTTTCCCGGGACGGCCGCCTGAACTTGGCGGATTTCCGTGGGCATGAGGTTGCCGTGCATGGGGTCTGGCGAAAATCAGCCAAGCGTGGCCATCGCGTTCTCGAGATTGACCGCCTCCGGCTCGTCTTGCCCCCAGCCCTCGCTGGCTCCTAGCCGCTCGGGCCCGTTTGCTCGCCCCGATCGTTACCGCCCTTGCGCTCCTTGCGTACGGGCTTGGCTACCGTTTCTATTCCAGGTGGTTGGCGGAGAAGGTCTTTCGTTTGCGGGAGGATGCCGTCACCCCGGCCCATGCCCGGGAGGACGGCGTGGATTTCGTTCCCACGCGTCCCTTGGTCCTCTTCGGGCACCACTATGCGAGCATTGCCGGCCTAGCGCCGATGTTGGGTCCGGCCGTGGCGGTTTTTTGGGGTTGGTTCCCGGCGCTCTGCTGGGTCGTGTTCGGTTCCATCCTGATTGGTTGTGTGCATGATTTCACGGCCCTTGTGCTCTCCGTGCGCCACCGGGGGAAGAGCATTGGGGCCCTTTGCCAGGATATTTTGGGATCTCGCGCCAAGGGTCTCTTCTTGGCCCTGATTTTTTTCGGGGTTTCCTTGGCAATGGGGGTCTTTGTGTATGTGTTGTCCCTCTTGTTTTCCTGGGGATCCGATTTTGATCCTTCCCACCTCGCCGCCTCGGTCACTTCCTTTCCTGAGGTGGTCATGCCGTCGGCCGGTCTCATGCTCTTGGCCATGCTTGCCGGTTGGCTCCTCTATGTGCGCAAGTTTCCCTTGGGCCCGGTCGCCCTCCTGGGCTACCTCGCCCTGCTGAGTTTGATTTGGTTGGGCTTTCGTTTCCCGACGGTGGGATTTGGTGCCGAACATTGGCCGCAGCAGGCCACTTGGATTTGGATTTTGATGGGTTATGCCTTTGCCGCTGCGGTTCTGCCCGTGTGGCTGTTGCTGCAAGCTCGGGATTTCTTGAATTCCCTCTTGCTGATCTCCGGCCTGCTCTTGATGTACCTCGGTTTCTTCTTGCAGAACCCGAGTTTTGATGCGCCGGCCATCCATGCGAATCCGGTGGGGGCCCCACCCCTCCTTCCCTTCGTCTTCATTACGATTGCTTGCGGTGCCGCCAGTGGTTTTCATTCCCTGGTTTCTTCCGGCACCACGGCCCGGCAATTGTCCTGCGAGACCCACGCTCGCCCCATTGGTTATGGCGGCATGATCGCCGAATCTTTATTGGCCCTGATTGCGGTCCTTGCATGCACCACGACCCTAGGCAAAGAGGGTTGGGCCCGTGCTTACGTGGACTGGGATGCGGTCCAGGGCCTCGGCGCCAAGTTGGGGATTTTCATTCATGGTGCAGCTTCCTTTTTGAGCCAACTGGGCATCGCCCAGGATCTTGCCGTGACCTTGGTGGCCATGGTGGTGGTCTCTTTTGCCCTCACGACCCTGGATTCGGCGACGCGTCTCCTTCGTTTCAACATTGAGGAGATTGCCGCGTCCTTGGGCCCACTGGGTCGTCTCTTGCAAAACCGGTTCGTGGCGACCCTAGCAGCCTGCGGCTCCATTCTCTTTTTCGCTTTCTATGAAATGGAGGGCAAACCTGCTGGGCTCGTGCTCTGGACCTTGTTTGGCGCCACCAACCAACTCATTGCCGGTCTCGCCCTACTCACAGGTGCGGTCTATCTCAAACAAAGAAACCGAATGCACTGGCCCCTGAGTTTGCCGGCACTGGCCATGCTGGCAACGACCCTCGTGGCTCTCGTCCTGAAGGCATCGCAATTCGTGGAGGACGGCGAAATCTTGCTGCTGGTCTTGACCCTCCTCCTCCTGGGCATTGCCCTCGGCGTGGTCTCTACTCTGCGTCAGGGTTGGCGACGCGGCCCGGATACACCGACGCCACCCGCTCCCGAAGTTCGCTAAAGCTGCCCTCTTGTAGGGCCGAGCG
>CAYXFZ010000038.1:0-9650 GCA_964464385.1 uncultured Planctomycetales bacterium | reverse complement strand
CGAATTTTGGCCATGAGTTGCAGGGTGAAGTGAAGATTGTGTTCCGCGACCAAGGATGGCGGGTTGAATTCTTTGGCTTGAAAGCCTGCTCGCAGGGCCCCGCGGGACACCCCACAACGGCAGGCCGTGCAGGTGCACCCTGCTTCGATGGGGGAGGGGTCCTCACGAAAGCGGGCATTCAGCAAGTGGAGGCGCCCCTGCCAAGTCAGGGCGGTGGCAAAGCGCCCAGTGCGCGTGGGAAAAACGCAGTCAAAGAGATCCACGCCACGGGCCACGGCCTCGACCAAGTCACGCGGCGTGCCCACGCCCATGAGGTAGCGGACTCGGTCCAGCGGCAAATGGGGGACGGAAAATTCGACGGCGCGCATCATTTGCTTGTGGGGTTCCCCAACACTTACACCGCCAATGGCATAGCCGTCAAACTCCATGGCGACGAGGGCCTCGGCACAGGCCTGCCTTTGCTCGCCAAAGAGACCGCCCTGGACAATGCCAAAGAGGGCCTGACCCGAAGAGGATCCCCCGCGCGCGCGGTGCAGATCCGCCTGGGTTTTTGCCCAGGCCAAGGTGCGTTGCACCGCGCCTGCGACCAAGGTCGGATCCACGGGGTCTTCGGGGCAATGGTCCAGGACCATGGCCACATCTGACCCCAGTTCCACCTGTGTCGCGAAGGCCAAGTTTGGGGTCCAATCCACGGGGCTACCCGAGACCGGATGGTGGAGATGAATGCCATCGTCATGCAAGGTCGCCAACTTGGATAAGGAAAAGGCCTGAAAGCCGCCCGAGTCCGTGAGCACTGGGCCGTCCCAGGCCAGCATGCCGTGCACGCCGCCCAGGGCCCGCACGGCCCCGGTTCCGGGTCGGGCCCATAAATGCAGGGCATTGGCAAGGAGGATTTGCGCGCCCATGGCCCGCGGACGATCGGGCGGGATGCCTCGCAACATGCCCCGGGTGGCCACTCCCATGAAGGCAGGGGTTTCGACCTGGCCATGAGGAGTCCGCAAGAGGCCCAGCCGAGGGCCGGTCCCATCCCCTTGCCGAAGTTGGAAGCCGAAGGTCACGACCACCCGGACTTAGTGCAGGGAAACAAGAGTATGCGGTTGAACTTGGGCACTCGGGTAATAGGTGGCCAGGATCTCATCCGCCGTGGCCCCTGCGCTGGATCGGCGCAGGGCCCCTTCTTGGCACAGCCCCACGCCATGACCTCGGCCCCGACCGCGAATGAACAAGGAACCATCCCGCTGCGGTTGCAAACTCAAGAAGACGGTAGATGGGGCGCCCAGGGCATGGCGTAAGGTTTCTCCGGGCAGGACAATCCGATGCAATTCACCGTCCAAGCGCGTGCGCAGGAGACGCCCGGCGGCATCGCGTTGCAAAAACTGAAAGCCTTCCAAAAAAGTGCCCAAACCGCGTGCTTCTGCGATCGCGTCCAGGCGAGGGGCTGAAATGGTATGGAGCCAGAGGCGGGAGCGCTCACAACCTGGGTCCGTGACCGCAATCAAGGGTGGCAAGGGGCCCTGCAAGAAACCGGCTTCGGTGGCATTGGCCGTCGTGCCCCCACAGTCGGCGTGATACCAGGCCGGGAGCAGGGTGCCCTCGTGGGCCAGGACTCGGCCGCGGGTGTGAGCCACGGCATCCCGGGCGGACTGCGTTTCAAAATCCACACTCTCAAAGTGTTGGTCGGACGAATCATCTCGGAGCCAATCCCGGGAACCCGAGAGTTTCCAAAGGGCCCAGGAACGGGCGGCGATCGCTACTGCCTCCAGGGCCGCGGCACCACCCGGTGCCGATGTGGGCATTTCGCCACAGACCACGCCCAAAACATAATCTTCGAGCGGCAGAAGGAGGCGGGTCTCCAGGCCCGAGACACGACCTTGCTCGTCCCGTTGCAGTTGCACGCGCATGCGGCCCCGATACGTGCGAGTGCCAATGCGAAGACCGTCCTCACCTAGGGTCTCCAAGAAAAAAGGATCGGCCAAAATCAACCAAGGGCCCAGGTGGATGCCGTCCGCTTCGGCGCGAATCCGGCCGCGAAAACTCATCCCCTCGCGCAGGATTTGGCCCTGAGGATTGCGAGCCTGCCAGCGCCCCACCAATTCAATGGATACCGGGGCCGGACCCGTCGCTGCCCGAAGTCGGACGGAAACGGGCCGATTGGCCAAGGTCGTGATCGAGGTCCCTGCCGCTTCCAGGGAATGACTTCGATCCAAGAAGAGAGCGACCAGCCAGACCCCAAGGATGGTCAGGGTCAGCCAAAGCAAGCGAGTGCCGAGACCGGAGTCCAGAATCATGAGGGGCCCGAGTTGGCGGATTCCTGGGCTGACGGAATGTTGAGCCCCAAGGTGAGCCAACCCGCTTCCAAGAGCACGCGGCCTTGCGGAGTGCGGGCGATGTACCCGCAACGCATCAGCCAGGGCTCTAGGACCTCCGCCAGGGTGTCTTCCGCTTCGTCAACTGCAACGGCCAAATTCTTGAGTCCAAGAGGACCCCCGTGATTGCGGGCCAGGGCCTCCAGGACGCGGAGATCGGATTTCTCCAAGCCGACCGAGTTGATGCCCAAGAGATCCAAGGTCCGTTCCACTTGCGCATCTTGAAGTTCGCCGGCCGATTCCACTTCGGCCAAGTCTCGGGCCCGGCGCAGGAGGCGGTTGGCAATGCGGGGCGTGCCGCGGGCATGGTCGGCCAAACGTCGAAGGGCGGAGTCCGAAGCGCGAAGACCCCATCGCTTGGCATTGCGTTTCAAAATGCGGTGCAGGGCCGTGGGGGAGTAGGGGTCGAAGCGAAGCGTGTGGCCAAATCGAGAGCGGAAGGGAGCAGATAGGAGCGCCTCACGGGTGGTGGCCCCGACCAAGGTAAAGGGTTGGACATCCAGCTTGAGGAGGCGTGCATGGATTCCCTGATCCAGGGTGAATTCCACGCAAAACCGTTCCATGGCGCCATACAAATATTCCTCGACGGCACGGGGCATGCGGTGGATTTCGTCAATGAAGAGGAAGCTGCCCCTTTCCAGACCGGAAAGGATGCCGACCAGATCACGCGCCCGTTCCAGGGCAGGTCCCGAAGTGACCTTGAGAGGGACTCCCATTTCGGTCGCCAGGACCATGGCCAAACTGGTCTTGCCCAACCCAGGCGAACCCGCCAAGAGGATGTGTTCGAGGGGTTCTTGACGGCCCTTCGCCGCCCGGATCATGATCTCCAGGGGGGGGACGAGACCCTCCTGCCCGGCGAAATCAGCCAATTGGGAGGGACGCAATTCGCGTTCCAGGGCCACTTCGTCCTGGCCGGTGGCCCGAGGAGCGAAGGAAGAGGGGACAGCCATGCCACGATTGTGCCTCCCAGAGGGCCAAAATCCAAGCCCGAGGAATGCGTACCCAGCGGAGGGCAAGGTCCTAGAATGACCAGCCCTGCCGTGCATTTCTGCCCGGTCCGGGGCAAATCCGCTCAAATCCTGCCTGAAATTGTTCCCCAGGCTCTTGGCATGATCCTTGCAACTGCCCCTTGCCGGCCCTCTGCCGGATTCTGGAATAGCATGAATCCACTCCATTCTCGGTCTCTGCTTCTGATCCTCCCTCTTGCTGGGGCGGCCTGCTTCAACTCCGATCAGGACTCCTCCGCCAATGCGGATCCCTTTGCTTCCTCCCCGTCCATGGGGATTGAAAAGGTCACCAATGGGTTTGGCCGGATGTTGCCGCACGTGGTGCATTTCGTGGATCCTCTGAGTGGTGTCGTTTCCCCGGATCAGTTGGTTGAAATTCGATCCATGGATGACCTTCTCAACAATCGTCCTTCCCCCGCCAATTTGGTTTTACCCCCGGCCGCCTGGCCCCTCACGCCAATAGTACCCTCCGGCAAGGCTGGCAATCATTTCGTCACGGTTCAATTCACCCGTTCCCTCTACAAACCGGGCGAACCCTCCACCTTGAAAAACAGCACGGTGTTGGATTCCACTGCTGCTGGTCTTTCCAATTTTGGTCTGAGTGGTGCCGTTCAAATTGTGGCCTACGATCCGGTCACCGGCCTTTCCCAACCGGTTTCTGGGCGTGCCTTCATCAATGGTTGGACTTATTTTGGGAATCCACCTGTTCTGGAACGCTGGGTGGCCAGGGATGGAAACAATCACGTCAAAGCCCTGACCTTCACTCGGTCGGACGGTACTACCGTGACTCCGGGCGTGGGCTACCCCGGCACTGACATCGGAATTTTGGACGGTTCCTTTCCCGAGGCCGGGCTCTATGTTCGTCCCAATGTGCTCACCTTTGTTGCGGACACCACCGACGACTTCCTGAGTTCACCTATACCTGGGGAAGTTTACGAAACGCTTCCCACGGATCGAGTGATCCGGGTGATCATCACCACGGGCGTTCAGTCCTGGGACAACCGTAGCCTGGATGATCCCGGTGTTGCGACCAATGTGGTGGGCGCTGATTTGGATGTCCCCTTGCCTCTCTTGGATGGGGTCGCCGGTAACGCCGTAGTTTCCCCTCCCGACCTTTCCATTGGCATTCCCTGTGATGAGGAGCCCCATATTTTCCTCAGCGAGTCCTGCCAACCCCATTCCTTGGGTTCGCTTCCAGCCAATGTTCCCCCGTCACTCTCCAGTGAAATTACGGTGGAATTCAAGCCTGGTGTCCCTCCAGGAGAACCCGATCCGGGCCTCAAGTATCAAGTTCCCTATACCGTCTTGCCAGTGAGTCCCTACGACTTCACTGAGTTTGTCATCACGCCCGTGCAACCATTCCCGGGCTCGGATCCCAATGGTGCCTCGGCGCAAGCCTTTCTTTCGTATTTCCTTCGCGCCGCCATGGACTTGGTCGGGAACCAAGATCCCAACACTTTGGACACGGTGGATTGGGAATTTCAGATCAGTGGCGAATGTCCCGGCATCGTCAATGTTCCGGTTGTGCCCGGGGCAATTTACATGGCCTCGAATGGTGGCGGCACTACAGGTGGCATCCGCGTTCTGGATTTGGATGGGTTCGGGCAAGGAACCGGAGATCCAGCCCACAATTACGACGATGTTCGCTTTGACTCGGGTGACATTTCCAAATTCCCATTCAATCCCAACGTGGGCAGCACCCAGGGGCAATTCATGTTCCCGCCTTTGTCCCATGACAACACCACCTTGGCTGGTGGCTCTTCTGGGGTCTTCTCCTTGGCCAAGGACAGTCGGCTCTCCTCGCAGTTGGTCACGAGTGAAACCGTCGGCACGGTGGCCGACATGCTGCTTGGCCATCCCTTAGATCTGCTCTTCAACACCGGCTTTTGCGTGTCTGGCGCGAACAACTGTTCCGCTACCGCCTATCAGCAACATCTTTTGCCGGGTCCCCCCCGCTTTGCTCCTGGAAACTCGGTGAGTCACGCTCCGCACCCCAATCCGCCACGCATTCGGCTTGTGCCCAATTGTTACTCCCCATTGATTCAAACCGAAGAGCCTACCTTTGGCGAGGCCAATGGAGGCTTTGCCTTCAACCTTTTGGTTCCTGGTGATGCCTTTGGAACCTTGGGCGGTTCTCCGCCTACCGGTTTGTTGACGAAATTCGTTAGCTATTCCGGATTCTTTGGTCCTCAGCCGGCCACTCCCAGTTGTTACGCTGCCGTGGGGGCCACGGGGTTCACTTTGCGTCAGCAGGTCGGACATTTGCTCTATGTTCTTGACACAGCCGCGGACCAAGTTGTGGTTCTGAACTCCAACCGCATGGTTGTCCTGGATACCATCAGTGTGGCAGATCCTCGGGATATGGCCATTGCTCCGGACAACAATCTTTTGGCCATTTCCAATAAGGGCACCAACACGGTGGCCTTTATTGATACCAACCCCAATTCGCCGACCTTTCATACGGTCATCAAGACCACGACTTTGGTGGACTCCGTCAACAACCGGGTTGGTTACGCACCTGGCGAGATTGTTTGGCAACCCGACAACGAGGACGTACTCGTTGTTTGTGAGGACTCTAATTCCATGGCTATCATTTCTACGTCCAGCCTGGACGTGCGCAAGATCATTCCCGGCGTTTCTGAGCCCCGCAAGCTTGCGGTGACGAACCGAGATACAAGTTATGGTTTTCAGACGGGCCTTTACTACGCCTATTTGGTGAGTTCGGACGGCTCTGGGACGATCTTCGAGTCGGGTCCGGACGGCAACCAAGGAATTGGCTTTGACACTTTCATCGGGATTCCTTCCTTAACTGGCCAGTCTGGCTTTACCAATGCGAGTGCCATTCAACCTAACCCCAACAGTTTCTACCACTCCGTGTTTGTGGCCTACCGGAAGAACAGTTCGGGGGCCGTGGCCGACCTGCAATTGACCAGTGCACCCTTTGGTACTCGTAACATTGTCCTGAATGGCTTCCTTCCCGACCCCAACTTCCGGGCCAAGGAATTCTCCATTGTGCGGGAATACACCGGGAATTTGTCCTCTTCCTCCATCGTGGACATTGCTCTCGATGATCTCTCCAACTCGGGAGGAATTGGCAACTCAACCTCGGTCTACAACGGTTCGCTGACCATCAATCACTCTTCCAAGTCTATGTACCGGTTCGTGGGCGGTGCCCCGATTACGGTCAGTGAACCCCAATTCCTCTTCGTGGCTCACTCATCTGGGGTGTTGGATGTCATCAATCTTTCCACTTCACAGCTGTACGTGAATCCGATTGCTGTTCCGGGCGTGCAGGTCCTCTGCCACTACTGGCGCCAGTAGTCCCATCCTCGAGTCATGGCGACGGCTTCCGAAGTCCGGGAGATGTTCTCCGCCATCGCTCCGCAATACGATCGCCTCAATGGTGTTCTTTCCTGCGGCGTGGATCGGATTTGGCGACGGCTCGTGGTGCGTTCTCTGGGTCCTCTGGTTGGCCGGGATGTCTTGGACCTTTGTTGTGGCACCGGAGATTTGGCCCTCGGTTTGGCGGCTGTGGGTGCTCGGGTCACGGGCACGGATTTTTCTCAACCGATGTTGCCCTTGGCGCGGCAGAAGGCCGCAACCCGAAACCTCGGGGTGCAATGGATTCGGGGTGATGCACTGCACCTTCCCATTGCCACGGACTCCTTCGATGTCGTCACCATGGCCTTTGGTCTCCGCAATGTCGTTCGTCCGGCTGAGGCAATCCAGGAATGTGCCCGAGTCCTTCGTCCTGGTGGCAAACTGGGAATCTTGGAATTTTTTGACGTTCAGAATCCTCTCCTGGGTCCTTTGTTCCGGGTCTATTTCCACCATGTTCTCCCAAGGATCGCCCGTTGTTTTCAACCCGGGAGTTCCGTCGCTTATGACTACCTACCGCAGAGCGTGGCCGAGTTTGCTCCTCCCCAGGAGGTCCTGGGCTGGATGCAACAAGCTGGTTTCGGAGAACTCTCGAACCGATCCCTGACGGGAGGGATTTCCCGCTTCTTGACGGGGTTAGTCCCCGACCCAATCCCATGAATTTCAAGGGTCTTCGGCGCGTTGGGGAGGCTACTCAGGATCCGGCCATTACCTTCCTCCTGCTCTTGCCCCTGGGATTAATCCACCTTTCGGCGGGTCGACTTTCACAAAGCGGTGCCTTTTCCCTCGTGCAAGGGGCCCTGGAATGGGCCGGCCCAGGAGCATGGCCCATGTTGGGTCTTTGGCTCGGGTTGGGATTCTTGTGGGCCTTGGGAAGGATTCGGGCCCAATCCATTCCCTGGGGTGCCGGGGCCCTGTTGGCCGTGATCGAGGGCCTTTTGTGGGGGCTTCTCCTCGGGCCCTTGTTGTCCTGGCTCTCTCACTCTCTGCCCTTGCTCTTCCTTGGCAATCTGCAAGAACTTTCCTTCACCGTGCACAGTCGGTTGGCCCTAGCCGCGGGTGCGGGGCTCTATGAAGAAATCATTTTTCGGGCTCTCCTCTTGGGTGGAGGATTTGTGGTCCTGCGATTATTTTTCCGCCTTCTGGGTCTGCGCTCCGTGGCCCTTCCCTTGGCCCTGGTGGTGGCCCTTTTGGGTTCCTCCAGTCTCTTTGCTTGGGCGCATGGGGCAGGGGATCCCAACGCTCTGATTCCCGCGGTGTTCGTTTGGCGTCTGCTCGCCGGGCTCGTCCTGGGGGTCCTCTTTTGTTTTCGTGGATTAGCCGTCACCGCTTGGGCGCATGCCGCCTACGATGCCCTTCTCATTCCCGAATGAAATCCCCTCGCCGCATCTTCTTGGGTTGGTCTGGTGCCAGTGGTTCGATTTATGGCATTCGAACCCTGCAGATGCTCGTGGATGCGGGCGTTTCAGTGGATCTCTGCTTGAGCGAGGCGGCCAAACGCGTGTTGCATTTGGAAACCGATTTTCGATTTGATGGAGATCCCCATAGCCTTATGGAAGGTCGCCCGGCCACGGGCGTGCGGGTGCATCAAGAACAGGACATTGGTGCCGCACCTGCCTCGGGTTCCTCGAGAGTGGGGGCCGTGCTGGTGGTTCCTTGTTCACTTTCCACCGTCGCCGGCATTGCTGGTGGTTCCGCTCGCACCCTGATCGAACGTGCGGCTCAAGTGGCCCTCAAGGAAGATCGGCCCTTGGTGATCATGCCGCGGGAAACTCCTCTGAGTCGCCTGCACTTGGATTTGCTCTCCCGCTTGGCCTGGGCCGGTGCCACCATTTTGCCCGCTTGTCCTGGTTTTTATCACCGGCCGAAGACCATTTTGGAGCTGGTGGATCCGGTCTGTGCCCGGGTCCTGGCCAAGATTGGGGTTGCGACGGAAGGTGTGCCAGTGTGGGAGGGCATGAGTCCCACGAGTCGGCCATGTTGAGGGCGACCCTGCGGATGATCCGCTTTGAACACAGCGTGTTTGCCCTGCCCTTTGCCCTAGCCGGTGCCTGGATGGCCGCCGCCGGAATCCCTCCGGCATGGGATTTGGTTTGGATCGTGGCCGCGGCCGTTTCCGCGCGGAGTTGTGCCATGGCGGCAAACCGCATTGTGGACCGAAGCTTGGATTCCGAAAACCCGCGGACGGCCATGCGCGAACTTCCCCGGGGTGTGCTCTCCTTGCGTTTTGCCCGAGGTTTTGCCCTCGTGCACGGAGTCGCCTTTGTCGGTTTTGCTTTTCTCTTATCCCCCCTTTGTGGTTGGCTTTCCTTTCCCGTGCTGGCCATCCTCGTGGGTTATTCCTGGCTGAAGCGCGTCACGGTTCTTTCTCATTTTGGCTTGGGGTTGGCCCTGGCCTGTGCCCCGCTTGGTGCCTGGTTGGCCGTCAGTAAAACTGTTGGGCCGGGATGGCAAGTGCCCCTTTGGATGGGTCTGGGTGTGGCCCTATGGACCGCGGGTTTTGATCTGCTCTATTCCCTGCAGGATGCCGAACACGATCGCAAGGTTGGCCTCCATTCCGTTCCCGCAAGGTATGGCCTGCATGTTGCCCGTGTCCTTGCCCTGTTGTTGCACGTATTAGCCCTTTCCTGTTGGGTCAATACCGGACACATGGCCGGTAGAGGGACCGCATTTTGGTTTGGTTTGGTGTTGGTTGCCGGGCTTTTGTTGACGCAGCACGGATTGCTACGGGGCAATCGCCTGCAGCAAATTCCTCTGGCCTTCTTTCGCGTGAATGCTTGGGTGGGCCCCGTCTTTTTTCTGGGCTTGGCCGGCGATTTTTCCGCGACTTAGACGGCGCCTGCGCCCATTCGTGCCCGCCCCTTGACGCTCCCGGCGGTCCATGTGCCTCCACTCCAAT
>CAYXFZ010000037.1:3047-22760 GCA_964464385.1 uncultured Planctomycetales bacterium | reverse complement strand
GATCGATCTCGACGCCGCGCCGTTCGCGATACCAGTCGCCGATGGCGACGCGCAAGTTGGGCGATCCCCAAGTGACGGCATACTGGTTGATGTCGGAAGCAATGGCACGCTCGGCGGCTTCCTTGATGCCAGTTGGCGCGGGAAAGTCAGGGAAACCTTGGGCCAAATTGAGGGCGCCATGTTCGTGGGCCACGCGGCTCATTTCGCGGATGACCGACTCGGTAAAGCGCGATGCTTTTTCCGATGACCCGTACCGAGAGTGGGTCGAGGTCAAGGGCGATCCGGGTGTAGCAGCACCGGCGCCCAGTCTGCCGGGTTGGGGCCGAAGTCGGTGCCGTGGATTTTCACCAAGGAACCGTGGGCGGTGCCCGCAACCAAAGCGTCTTCATCGGAGAGCGCTAGCACCAAGATGCGAGTGCCATGAATGCTTCCGACCTCGCCCAAAGCAAAGGCGGCAGCGACCCTCACGGTGGGGGAGTCGTCTTCCAGCAAGCCAATCAAGTCACTCGCGGCGTGTTCAGCCTTGACCAAGCCCAAACCCACGGTGGCCTGCGCCCGCACGGCGGGATTGGCATGTTCGGTAAGTTGCAACAGCATGCTGGCCAGAGTGTCCTCAGCGTCTGGGCCGGAAACTTGGGCCAAGCGCAAGGCCACCCAAGCCGCGTTTTGTGCCAAACCAGGCTCGAGTTCGGCGTTGCGAATGATGGCCTGCAGCGGCGCCAGCGGTGTCTGGGGTGACGCCAAAATTCCTAAGCCGAGCAAAGCGTTGGCGGTCACCCCGGGGTTTTCGACCGTGATATTGTTGAGGATGAGGGGGAGCACCGATTCTTCATTCAGAAAGCCGAGCGATGCCGAAGCAATGCCGCGGTTGACGTCAGGGCCAGACACGGCCTGCTCCTCAAGATAGGCACGTTCCCGCTTGACCAAAATGGTCAGGGCCCGGGCAGAAACTTCCAGGCTGTGCCGGTTGGTTTCGTTTTGCGGCGCCACCATGAGCTCTTGCCAAGTGCGAAGGTGGCGCTCGCAATCTACCATTACGGCGCCCAACTCTGGCCTAGAGGGGATTTCAGGGCCGTAGGGGATGATTTGCAGCCCTGCGAGTGGGTCGGGATTGGCCGAGTCAACCGGAGTTTGGCAGGCCGAAAGAGTGGCCAGCAGGGGCAGAAGGCGTGCGAAGGAGAACTTCATGGTTTGTGGTGTACAATCGTAACGACCCTCCCGGGATCGAATTTCTTCCCCATTTCCCCTCATGCGAGTCCTCGATTGGATGGCACGTGGCGGACATGACCGAGTTCTGGCCTTGCAGGATTCGGCGTCCGGTTTGCGTGCTTTTCTGGCCCTTCACCACACGTGGCGGGGGCCGGCCTGGGGTGGCATTCGGGTCTGGAATTATCGTGACGAAGAGGCCGCCATGCTGGATGCCTTGCAACTTTCTCGCGCTATGACTTACAAGTGCGTTTTGGCGGGGGTTCCCGGTGGCGGTGGCAAGACCGTGGTCCTGGCCGATCGCCTGGAAGATCGACCTGCCGCCATGGCCCGACTGGGTCAAATGATCGAGGATCTGGGCGGAATCTATCGTTGTGGGCCAGATGTCGGCTTTGTCGAAGCGGACCGCCTTGCTTTGGTGCCACACACGCAATGGTTTTCGCACGATCAAGGTGCTTTGCGCTCGGCCGGAGAGGCCACGGCCGAGGGCGTGGTCTGGGCCATTCGTGGTGCACTCGTCCATGCCTTTGGTGACGACGATTTGGCCAATCGAACGGTGGCAATTCAGGGCTTGGGCTCGACGGGTTTTGCCCTAGCCGAAATGTTGATGGCGCAAGGGGCCCGCGTGGCGGGGGCCGACTCCGATCCCGACCGAGTGGAGGTCGCCCGCGCCGCCGGGGTGGAAATTGTGGACCCTGCGATCATTTACGAAACTCCCGCGGATGTGTTCTCGCCTTGTGCGATGGGGGGGCTGTTGCATGACCTCACAATCCAGAAGTTGCAGGCCAAGATCATTGCCGGCTCGGCCAACAATGTTTTGGCACGCACGGATCAGGCTCAGTTGTTGCGCGAGCGAGGCATTTTGTTCTTGCCCGATTTTGTGATCAACTCGGGCGCCTTGATCGAAAGTGCGGGCCTGACCGAGACTGGCCGCACCGATTTTTCGGAAGAATTGAAGCGCATTGGCGCCACCGCCAGCAAAGTGATTGCCCGTTCTCTCAAGGAGGGGATCACCACCGTAGAATCCGCCTATGCCATGGCTCGGGAAATTTTGCAGAAAGAAGATCAGGCCCGCCAGGATCGCGGCGAACGTGCCATCCCCGCCTTCGGTCAAGATGAAGTCTGATTCCCTTGTCGGCACTTGGTTGGTCATGGGGACATCCTTCGGTGTCGTCTTCGGCGTCATTATTGGAAATATTGGTTTAGGAATTGCCTTCGGCACATGCTTCGGCATCATTGTCGGCGCAAGCCTCAACGAGCAGGCCAAGAAAAAGGACGACGACGAGGCAAACTCCTAGTTTGCCACAAGTTGGACTGGCACCAATTTTCGTGCAGCGCAGTGTTATTAGGCTGTACGCTCAACTTTCTGAATGACCAGAATTACGCCGATCCAAGTGATGGCAAATGGGAAACCCTGTCCAAGGCCTCGCCGAGGTTGATTCGGATGAAAGTTCCTGGTGGCTGGCTAGTTACTGTAATCGGGGGGTTCAGCTATCAGGTCAGCGTCTATCCTTACCCGGAGCACAAGTGGAATCCTCCGGTCAAGTAGATCATGCCGATTCCAGCATGCAGCGGACCACAAGCCCTGCGAACTCCTGTGGATCGCCAACACATTCAGCACCCTAAGGCCGACGAGATAAGAAAGAGGCAGCAATGAAACTCGTTACGGGCATCGGCGGAGTGTTCATCCGAGCGAAAGATCCTGAAGTGCTTTGCGATTGGGATAAGGCTCACCTTGATATCGATGTCCAAGATTGGGGCGCCACCGCATTCTGTTGGGTCGATGATACCGGGTCTGCTCATGCCGGGACGACCATTTGGTCCGTCGGCGAAGGGTCCAACTTTAGCCGAGCAAGGCCACCTATATGGTGAATTATCGGGTCGATGACCTTCATGGCTTCTTGGCCGAGCTACGGGCAGAAGGATGTCAGGTGCTAGATCAGATCGAGGAGTCAGAATTTGGCAAATTCGGTTGGGTGATGGATCCAGAAGGAATAAGGTTGAGTTGTGGTAGCCACCTGCAGGCCAATGACTGCGAGCAGGCAGCGCGGGACATGGAGATGGCTCCGGAGGCGCGCTTCATGCGCCTTTGCTGGTGCAGCACCTAAGGCCCAAGGAGAATCATGAATTACAAAGCGCTAAATTTGGAGGAGAAGTTCTCCCTCTTTGATGAGCAATGGTCGCCTAAAGTCATTGCAGAGATGAATGACTATCAAATCAAGATCGTAAAATTGAAAGGTGATTTTGTGTGGCATTCCCACGAAGACACAGATGAAACTTTCCTCGTCTTGGAAGGAAAATTACGAATAGAATTTCGAGATGGTCATGTAGATCTGTCGAGCGGGGAGATGTTTGTGATTCCGAAAGGCGTCGAACATAAGCCATGTTCCGAAGAAGAAGTGAAAACCCTACTCATTGAACCACGAGGAATCAGGAACACCGGGGACAAAGGTGGCGAGCTCACAGCAGAGAATGATGTCTGGATTTAATTCTTTATGCAACCGCCACTGCATCGCGGTTTTGATGTCCTGCCATGTGCAAGCGAACCGAAAGAAAGAGGAGCTTGACGATTCTGTTGGAAGTGATCGTATCGGGGGATGAACAGGACACTTATTTTCGCGATTCTTGCCGTTTTTTTTCCATCCAATTTCCTGTCTGTTTGTTTCAGCTTGAAGTTTGCGACAAGCGTTTAGACGCCCAGAGTTCTGTCGAATGGTGTTTTGCCAACCAACTTCCTTTCTGCTCTAAAACCGAGTGTCCAGATCATTATGAAAACCATTTTGGATTGGTGGTCTGCGATTAAAAAAAATCGTTTTTTGTCTTGAGTGGTGGGCTCCTTCTTGTCGCTGGAGTTTGTGTGTTGAGTTTTTCCGTTTTCTTGGCTCTTCCTTCGCCCTGGGGGCCTAGCCAAGAAATGTGGGTATTCGAGCTTCAATTGAAGAGGACGCTCGGGATCCCGAGGACATTTCCTTTTTGGATCGCATTCCCCTGATTCCTCGTGTGGAGGAAAACGCTTCCCCCGAAGGACCTCCCCAAAAGAAGTCATTGATTGCTGGGGTCGTTAACTGCTTGAGTGGGGAAAATCCACAAGCATGTTTGGGGCAGTTTGATTTCGTTCTTTTGAACCCCGAAGCCATTGCATAAATTTTATTGGATCCGAGTATTGGAGAATTTGTAAAAGTAGATTTTCTCTGCAAGTTGCTCTTGCAGTTTCCTCCTGGAGCAGTGTCTTTCCATTTGGACACCATCTGTCAGTTGATGGGTGGTCGTCCTTCGGCGCATTCTCGGTGGTTTGAGAGTGCGATCTCCCAGGCTGAAAGGGTGAATCGTCTTTGGGTGGCCAATTTTTTAGCCACCTTGACTCACAACTCTTTCTTTTTTGATAATGGAACGGATTTGTTGGCCTTATTGGTGCGGAGGCTATCCCTTCAGTCGCCCGAAGTGAATCAAATGCTATTCGAAGGCGGCATGGGGGAGTGGGGCGGAACCTCTGCCCAAATCGAGCGGGCTTTTGTCGTTACGATGGTCGGCCAATTTAAACAGGATCCACAGGGTTCCTTGGGCTACGCTCTGGACGCCATCCGGTCGCCCTTTACAACTCTACAAGCGGGGAACTCTCTCGCCCAACAAAGCCTCTTCTTTGTTCGCGTGATGAGTCAAAGAGGAGAAGTCCTTCCCCAAGATGTTGAGCGGATGGTCGTGGAATTGTTTTCTGAACCCCGTTTCCAAAGAGCGAGCGCCTTACAGTTTCTGGCCGACTCCGAAAGCGGACAATTTGGGTCCCTTGAAGAAACGCTCGTGGCAACCTTGAGAGACACTGCCAAAGGAGATTTAGACCTTTGAAACTAGAAAGAATCAACTCTCCCTGCCCCTATTTTTCTTGAAATTCTTCCAGCCAAGCCATTTGGATGGCTTCGAGTCGGGCTTCGTTGCACTCCATGCGGTTGCCTTGGAAGTTGGGTAGGGCCAGGATGCGGTCGAGAATTTCAGTAAAGCGCAGGGTCAGAGGATTGGTCTCGGAGTCCGCCTCAAAGAGCGCGATGCCGATGCCTTCTGGGTCCTGCCAAGTCAAAGGATCGTCAAGCGGCATCAGGCTTCGTCCTCGCTGACGAGATTGCGGTTCCAAGAGGGCACTTCCACCACCAAGTCGCAGCTCCCATCGGGAATGGCCTGGCAGGAAAGACGGCTATCTAGGGTGAGGCCCGGGGCACTGTCCAGCATGTCTTCTTCGGCCTCCAAGGATTCCGGCAGAGAGGAAGAACCCTCGCGAATGATGATGTGGCAAGTCGCACAGGCACAGACGCCACCGCAGGCGTGATCAACATGCAATCCCGAGGCTTGAGCAATCTGCAATAAACTGCCGGGCAAGCCGTCGCCGCCGTCAGGCCAGTTTTCAGGCGTCACTTCCGCCACCACATCCGCCGGTAAAAAGCGCACTTGAAAGGATTTTTCAGGGCGCTGGGCTTTGGGTTGTTCGATGTAGGGGTTTTCGCCACTCATGAGGTAACCCCGTGGGAGGATGGGGGCTCGGTGGGCAGAATATCCTCCAGCGCCTTGCCGGCAAGAGTTTCTTCGGCCAAGGATTGCATGAGGATCACGGCCAAGGGCTGGGAGGCCTCTTCCAAGGCATGGGTTTTAGCTTGCAAGTCGGAGGCCGTTGTTTCGGTGGCCAGTAAACTTTGGGCGGCGGCCAAGGCCTCCATCAGGCGTGAGCAATCTTCTTCCTGTAGGGCGCTCTGTGCGGTTTCCAAATGCTTTGCGGTGGCGGTGATCACTTGCTCCATGCGGGCGCGCAAATCCGACATGCGTCGCGCTTCCAAATCTTCTTCGGCATGCTCCCAAGCGGAGCTCAGCATGATTTCCACTTCGGCATCAGTCAGACCATGTTTGGGCCGCACTTCGATGGCCGCTTCCTGGCCACTCTTGGTCTCCTTGGCGCTGACCCGCAGGACTCCGTCGGCGTCCAGCAAAAACTCCACCGCCAAGCGAGGCAATCCGGCGGGCACGGGAGCGAGGCCCGAAAGCACGAATTCGCCCAGCGAGCGGCAGTCCGCTACCAATTCTCGCTCGCCTTGCAAGACATGGAACTTGACCGCGGTTTGGCCATCCACTCCGGTGGTGAATTCTTCCTGAGCGCGGGCCGGAATCGAGGTGTTGCGGTGAATGATCTTGGACACGGCGCCGCCGGCCGTTTCCAATCCCAAGGAGAGCGGCGTGACATCCAAGAGCAGAGCGCCCTCGCCACCAGCCAAAATATCCGCCTGGATGGCGGCACCTTGGGCAACCACCGTGTCCGGATTCAAATCGGTGCGGGGTGGGCGACCAAAGAAATCCGTGACGGCTTTCTCTACGGCAGGAATCCGGGTGCTGCCGCCGACCAAGATCACTTCGTCCACGGCCTCGGCCGCAATCTTGCCGTCTTGCAATGTTTGGCGCACGCGGGCTAGAGTGCGCTCCAGGAGAGGTTGTAACTTGGCCTCGAACCCAGCGCGCGAAAACTCTTTGCGAAACAAAACGCCAGCTTCGGGCTCGTGAAACACGAGCTCGGCCTCGGTGGAATCGGAAAGTGCGCATTTGCAAGCTTCGGCGGCCATGCGCAGGGCGGCCGTGGCCGCCTCCTCCTGGCGCGGGTCGAATCCAAATTGTTCGACCATAGCCTCGGCCGCTTCTTCCAGAATGAGGCGATCAAAATCGTCACCTCCTAGGCAGGTGTCGCCGGCCGTTGCCAATACCCGAAAGACGCCGTCTTCCAAGCGCAACAAAGAAGCGTCGAAGGTGCCGCCGCCCAAGTCATAGACCAAAATCGTGGCGGCCTCGCGGTTTTGTAGGCCGTAGGCCAGAGCCGCCGCGGTCGGCTCGTTGAGGATGCGCATGACTTGCAGGCCGGCCAAGCGCGCCGCCTCGCGGGTAGCGGAGCGTTGCACATCATCAAAGTAAGCGGGCACGGTAATGACGGCGCGGGTCACCAAGGCTTCGTCTAATTCCAGGGCTTGTGCGGCATGGCTTCGCACTTGCGCCAAAATGCGACCGGCCAATTCCACCGGAGAGACTTGACGGTCGCCCAGATCGCAAACGGCCATGGCTCGATCGGAGGCGTTGACCACGGCATATGGACGTCCTTGAACTTCCTCTTGCAAATCTTCCAGGGCGCGGCCCAGCAACCGCTTGGCGGATCGAATGGTGCGTGCGGGCTCCAAGGACTCTCGATCGACAGCAGCGAAACCTGAAACTGGTGCTCCGTCCCGAGGAAAGGACACAACCGAAGGAATGAGTTCCTTGCCCTCGGCATTGGCCAAGATGTGGGCCGCGCCATTTTCCAACACCGCCACCAAAGAGTGGGTGGTGCCCAAGTCAATCCCCACGATGGGGCCAAGATCAGTTTCCTCTTGACCAAGAATGTTTAAGACCGGCAGGGCACTCATGCTAGAACCAAAGAATTTTCTAGGGCCATGCGTGTCTTGCGAAAGTAGGCCACCTCTTGCAAAAGAGCCAGCGCACTTTGCCGAAGATTCTCCTCCGAATCCAATCGCCTGCCGACCTCGGTCAGTTTTTCCGTTTCCACGGCGCGGGCGCGCGCGATCATGGCCTGAATGGCTTCGGCATTCTGGGTGCGCATGGCGTCATCGGCTTCTTCCTTGAATTCCATCATGGCCATGAGAAAAGCTGGGTCGGCGCGGGAGTCTGTCGCTTTGTCGGTTTCCAAGCCGTAACAGGCCAGCATCGATCGGGCCCGCAAAAAGGGATCTTCCAATTGGGCGTAAGCTTCATTGATCCGGGCCATGCGGTTTTCGGCGGCTTGGCGCTCGGCTTCCGGGGCCGTGGCGAAGCGGTCGGGATGGTTTTCACGCGAGGCGCGCAAGTGCGCGGCTTGAACCTCGGTTTGATCCAGAGCCCAACGGCGGGGCACCCCCAGTCGGGCAAAGCAATCGTCCATGGCAACAACCGCAGAAAATTCGTCCGCGGGCGGGATCTCAGACCGAGAAGGATTCACCACAGCCACAAGTGGACTTGGCGTTGGGATTCTGAAACTGAAACCCCTTGCCCTGCAGGCCGTCAGTAAAAGTGAGCACCGTGCCTTGCAAGTAGATCAAGGATTTCGGGTCGCAAAAGAGACGGACGCCGTCTTGTTCTAGGATTTCATCGCCTGGCGCAGGCTGAGGATCGAAGTTCAAGGTGTAAGTGAAGCCAGAACAGCCCCCCCCTTTCACGCCGACGCGGACGCCCGCAGTCTCGGGGAGTTCGTTTGCCTTGAGGAGGCTCGTGATCTGCTCAATGGCGGCCTCGTCCAAGCGTAGGCCGGCTTCTTGAGGAGGGGAATCAGTTTGAGTCATCGTTGGAATCGTTCTTGCTCTGCCAATCGGCAACAGCACTTTGGATGGCATCCTCGGCCAGGACCGAGCAGTGAATTTTGACGGGGGGCAGGGCCAACTCTTCGGCAATCTCAGAATTGCGGATGGTGCTGGCGTCCTCGATGGTGCGGCCCTTCAGCCACTCGGTGGCCAAGCTCGAGGAAGCAATGGCCGAGCCACAGCCGAAGGTCTTGAACTTGGCATCCACAATGACGCCGTCTTCGACCTGGATTTGGAGTTTCATGACGTCGCCACACTCGGGAGCGCCAACAACGCCAGTTCCCACATCTGCGGCCTCTTTATTGAGAGAGCCGACGTTTCGGGGATGGTTGTAATGATCGAGAAGTTTTTCGCTGTAAGACATGATGAATTAGTGTTTCCATTCTACTTTATCCAGGTCCACGCCCTCCATGGCCATCTCGTAAAGAGGGGACATGTCGCGCAGACGATTGACGGTGGTCACGATGCGCTCGGCAACCGCATCCACTTCGGCCTCGGTATTGAAGCGGCCCAAGGAGAAACGAATGGAGCTGTGGGCGAGGTCGTCGCCGACTCCCATGGCGCGGAGGACATAGGAGGGTTCGAGGCTGGCGGAGGTGCAGGCCGAGCCCGAGCTGAGGGCAATGCCATCCACCCCCATCAAAAGGGATTCGCCCTCCACGTAGGAGAAACTGGCGTTCAGGTTGCAGGACAGGCGGGCGTCCGTATCGCCGTTGATGGCGACGTGATCGAGGTGCTCCAAAATATTGGCTTGGAGTCGGTCGCGCAGAGCGGCGAGGTGCTCTTGTTGTTGCTCGCGGTTCTCTAAACATAGATCCAGAGCTTTGGCGAAGCCGACGATGCCGGGCACATTCAATGTTCCGGAACGCAGACCGCGTTCGTGGCCACCGCCGTGAAATATCGGCTCCAAGCGCACGCGGGGGTTGCGGCGCCGCACATACAAGAGGCCAACACCCTTGGGGCCGTACAACTTGTGGGCGGAGGCGGAGAGCAAGTCGATGTGCATGGCCTCCACATCCAATTCTTCTTTGCCAAAGGTTTGCGTGGCGTCGCAGTGAAACAAAACGCCGCGCTCGCGGCAAATGGCGCCGATCTCAGCAACAGGATGGAGCGTGCCAATCTCGTTGTTGCCATGCATGATGGACACCAAGACGGTGTCCTCGCGAATGGCGGACTTAAGTTCAGCCAAATCAATGCGACCCCGGTCGTCCACCGGTAACCAAGTGATTTCCCAGCCTTGTGACTCCAAGTGCTTCATTGGATCAATCACGGCCTTGTGCTCGGTGCCCACGCTGATCAAATGCTTGCCGCGAGGTTCGTACATACGAGCTGCACCAAGGATGGCCAGGTTATTCGATTCCGTGGCGCCAGAAGTGAACATGATCTCGCGAGCTTTGGCGCCCAGACCGGCGGCCAAAGATTCGCGCGCGGCAGTTACGGCCTTTTCCGCATCCCAGCCATAGGCATGACTACGCGAGGCGGCATTGCCAAATGTGTCGGTGAACCAAGGCAGCATGGCCTCCATCACGGCCGGATCCACCGAAGTCGTGGCCTGATTGTCCATGTAGATGATGCGAGAGTTCATATCAGACGGAAACGGTTCCCAAGTTTTCGATTGCAGTACCTTCAATCTCGGATGGGGTCAGGTCGGCGAGCGTAAATTTAGCCAAGACATCTTCAATTCCTTGGACCACCTGGTGAATGCCCTCGTTGATCACACAAACATCTTCCAGTTCGCAAGTGCCGCCGCCGGAGCATTCGGTCACGCGGATCGGGCCCTCCAAGACACGGATGACCATGGCCAAGGTGAGTTCTTCCGGTTTGTGCACCAAGCGGTAGCCACCCCCAGGGCCGCGGATGGCGCGCACCAAGCCGGCATGCGACAAGGCCTTCAACACCTCAGCCAAAAGACGGCGCGGCACGCCCAGTTTGGCCACGATTTCTTTGACGCTGCAAAAGCGATCTGCGTGCGTTCCCATGAAAGAGAGCGCCATGAGGCCGTATTCGGATCGCTTGGTGATGCGGAGCACTTTGCTAGTTTAGCATGCTTTTAGTGCTCTTTTATCAAGAAAGCCGATTTTTCCCCCTCAAATCCACAAATTTGGCCCCCAAGAGCTCCAAATACCGTGGCGGCATGGCCTTAGGCCGCCAATCCGAACTCCGGACACACCCTAGGGTCACAAAGCCCGTAGCGCACAGGACCCCATCGCTACTGCGGTGAATTTCGTGCGAAAACCCGAGGCGCGTGGGCGACCAAGTCGCCACCTGGGTGGAGATCACCGCCAATTCATCAAAGGGCAAGGGCTGGTGGTACTGGCAGCCGGCCTCGATCACCGGCAACATGAGGCCATCCAATTTTTCCATTTCCCGGTACTTCAGCCCCTCGGCGCGTTGCCATTCGGTGCGGCCGAGCTCAAACAACTCCAGGTAGCGCCCGTAATAAAGCACTCCCATGGTGTCCGTGTCCCGGTAGAGAATGCGGTAGTTGCAGGTGTGGGTGGTCATGGGTGTTAGCTTCCAGTTTGCGCTCGCGGCAAAGTCCACGCCTCCTTTTTGTTAGAACCTCGTCCGATGGCATCCTTCCAACCCCACCCCGAAGCCCGCGTCCGCATGGTGCGCACAATCGTGGCCTCGATTGTGTTGCCCGGGTTGGGGCATGCTTTGTTGGGACGCTTGGGCTGGGCCTTCTTTTGGGCCCTGCTCTGCCAAGGTCTTTTATTTGGCGGCATGGCGCTGGCTGGCGCCACGGCTCTGGATTTCGGTCAATGGCTCGGCTTTGGCGGCGCTCGTTTCGTGTTCTTTGCCCTGCCCGAAGCCGCCAACCTCGGCGGATTGCAACTCGCCGCTTCCATGCTGCAAAGCGTCGAAGCAGGTGGCACCACGCCCGACAATTTGCCTTGGCGGCACTTGGGGCATTTGATGACGGGTGCTTCCGGAGTATTTGCTGCCCTCGGTGCGGCTCACGGCGCCTCTTGCGCTTTGATGGGGGACACGGCCAAGTTGAACGCGTCCCTGACGAGTTCCTCCGTTGCCCATCGCCTGAGTCCTGGCATGGCCTCGCTGGCGGCCTTGATGTTTCCCGGCTTGGGACACTGGCTCTTGGGCCGCCGCTTCAAGGCCCTCTTCCTCGGCGGCATAGTCTTGGGTTTGTTTCTCTTTGGCATGGCCCTCGGTGACTTCGCCGACATGGAGCGTTGGCGTCACCCTTGGTACTGGGCCGGACAAATGTTGGGCGGCCCGGTGTTTTGGTTGGTGTCCTTGCTCTCCGCTTCCCAGCGCTTCACCGCAGTCTTGCCCTTTCAAGACGCGGGTTTGTTGTTCACGACCGCCGCCGGCATGTTTCAAGGAGTGTTGGCCCTGGATGCTTGGCACCGTGCCGAAGAGGATCTCTTTCCGCAGGAGCCGACCGCATGAATCCACTCCTCGGGCATGTTCTGCTTTTGGTCGTTTTTTCCTTTGCCTTGGGAGGTGTTGTGAGCGGCTACCGCGAAGACGAAAAGACGGCGATCCTGCGCGGCACCCTACGCCGCGCCCTGCGCTTTGCCCTAGCCGTGATCGCCATCGCCGCCGTGGTCTTCGGCCTTTCCCTTTGGCTGTCCTGACTCAATCTCCCGCATAGCCCAGGGCGGTGAGGGCCTTTTGCAGGGCAGGGGGAAGCGCGGAGGAGGGGCCCGTGGCAAAAATGGCCTGCGTGAGAGGCAAAGTTTGCGAAGAGTTGTCTTGCAGGGAAAATATGCGGCCGCCGGTGTTCGTACGGTAAAGCGTGCCGACGCAACGGGATTCTGTTGCGGGTTGCAGGAGGCCGGGTTGTTGCGGGTCGGGTAAACCGGCCAAGCGTTGCAAGGTGGCTCCCAACCATGCGGCGCCGACGGCTTGCGAGGACACTTGTGCAGAAACTTTGCCGGGCCAAACTACGGCAACCGGCACGCGGGCCACCGAATCGGGAAAGGCATGGCCGTGTTCAAAGCCGTCCTCTTCCCAAAGCTCTTCGCCGTGATCCACATGAAAACCGAACAGGGGCGGCGACGCTTGATGGAGCACTTGCGTCAGCCAAGGCCCCAGTTCGGCGTCCATGGCGGCGACGCCCCGCGCGTAATCTTGGCGGATTTCTTTACGACGGGCTTCTGGGAAATCAAAGAAGGTCCGGCGTTCTTCGGCGGTGGAATCTTGCGCAAAAAAGACGGCCCAATCCTTGGGGATGCTGGTGTCGGCGTATGGAAGGTGCGGGGCCATCAAGTGCAAGACTAAAAATCGTGGTCGGTGGGGTTCGTCGGTCCAAAACTGGTCGGCGGCTGCAAACACCGCCTGCGAATCTGCGCTGACGCGTTGGTAGCGTTGAAAACCGCGATCCACCCCCGTCCAAGGTTCCAAAAAAGGATGCTGGTGCACCATGGCAGTGGCATAGCCTGCCTTGGCAAAGGCCTCGGCCAAGGTGGGGAGGTGGGCATTCATGGCGCGGTAATCCTTTTCGCCGTGACTGCCCGGTGTTGCCGGGAAGGAACCCCGGCCCGCACCATGAAACTCTGGATCCAGGCCGGTCATCAAGGAGGCGTAGGCGGGCAAGGTCCAGGAAGAGCTAGCCACCGCTTGGGGAAAGAGCGCGCCCTCTTGCAAGAGCGAGGCGAGTTGCGGAGCGGAATTCAGTCCGTCGCTGCGCAAGGTGTCCACGGTGAGCAGGAGGACATCGGGTTGGCTTGGGTTAGCAGAGGCTTGCGATGGGGAATCGGTTTGGGATTGCGGGGCAACATGCGTGATGCAGGGTTGGCCCCAAGAAATTTCCGGTCCAGTGGCATAGGCTCGGCTGGAGTCCGACCAACGGGCCACGAACTGCAGTTGGGTGCTGGCTTGGGCCTCCCATTCGGCGGAAAGCGGAATCCAAAACGGGGAATCCGGAGTCGGGGCGGGGAGATCGGCGGAAACCAGAGATTGCAATTGCGTGTCTTGGTTGAGAAAGACCTCGACATGGATCTCGCCAGCGTCGGAACTGGGCGGGCGATGCACTGCAAATGACAAACGAAAGTTGCCTTCCTGTTGCAGGGGCACTTGAAAAAGGTGGGGGATGGCACCCACCAAGGCATCGCGGGTATCGCCCAAGACGGCACGCGTGGCCGCGTGTTTGCCCTCGTCTGGCAATCCAAAGTGTTTGCTGACGGCATGGGTGCGATCGAGGGACAACGACCCTGTTTGCACCGCATAGGAATGGCCTGAAAACGGATCCCAAACCACCGGGCCAGGCGCGGTGGCAGGTTGGCAGGCCGGGACCAGCAGGCCGAAAAGAAGAAGAGGACGTTTCAAGGGCGAGCCGAGGCATACGGCCCGCACGGATGATAAAGCCCACCGGCTAGACAACGGACCTTGCCGGCCAACTGCATTTCACTCAAGAGGTATTGGATTTTGGGGAGGGCAAGGCCGGTGCGGCGGTGCAACTCGTCGGCGCTGAGATCATGGGATTGCAGAGCCTCCAAGATTGGCGCGTGTTCGGGCGTGGCCTCGGCCGAGGTGTGCTTGGATAGCTGCGCCAGGATCTCGGCCGGACTGCGCACTAAAGTGGCGGCGCATTCGCGAATCAATTCGTGCGGACCCTGGCTGACCGGGGAATCCACCGGCCCGGGCATGGCATAGAGCGGAATGGATGCCCGGTCGGCATGATGCACGGTGGAAAAGGTGCCGGAGCGCAGAGCGGCCTCGACCACAAGAACGGCGTCGCTGAGTTGGGCCAGCAGAGCATTGCGGCGTGGGAAGTTGCCGCGGCGGGGCGGTGTACCGCAGGGAAATGGAGACAGCAAAGTGCCGCCTTCTGCCACGATGGCGCGATAGAGATCGGCCGCTTCGGGAGGGTAGGGGCAATCCAGGCCCGAACCCACCACGGCCACGACCTTGCCGCCGGCCTTCAAGGCGCCCCACATGGCGTGTTGATCAATGCCGCGGGCGCCACCACTCACGACCACGGCGCCACCGGCGGCCAAGCCGGCGCCAAAGCGGTAGGCTTGCTCGCGGCCATAAGGGGTGCAAGCGCGGGCACCAATGACGGCAATGCGCTGGAGGGTCGCGGCCAAGGGGCGGCGTCTCCCGGCGAGGAAGAGCACGGGTTCGGTGTCGGGCAAGAGTTGTAGGGATGCAGGCCAGCCGGGGTCGCCCTGGATCCAACATCGAGCGCCCAATTGACGCAGAGTGCGGGCTTGTTGCCGAGCCGAGTCTGGTAAGGGCCCGGCCAAGGCCGCGCGCGCGGAACCCGCCGCCAGCACCCGTGCTCGTAGCCGCTTGGCACCCAAGCCGGCCGTCGCCGCCAGCGCCATCCAAGCCAAACGTTCCCCTCTTTCCATAAAGAGAAGACGGTTGACCGGCGCAGAATTACGCCGAAATGCTGATCTTGAGGATGGCTTGGCGCAGGGCCTCGAGCTGATCCTGCAGGGCCGTTTCTGGGCCCAATACTTTCAAGTACAGATCGCCCAAGGGAGTGCCCTGCAAACAAGCGCCGATCAGCATCCAATTCTCCATGGGTTCGCCGCCACCCAAGGACCGCGTTGCCATGAGTTTGCCGCGCAAGATCAGCATGGCCGTGCCATAGGCGCCACCTTCCAAGTTCTCCATTTGCTTGCCGCCGTCTGTCACCTCGAATTGTTCTTCCCAACGGGTGAAATTGGCCTCGACGCCGCCGCCCACCGAGGAAAGGGTGGCCAATCCCGAGCCGGGCAAGGTCCATTGCATCAAAGTGAAGGAACTGCCGGGAGCCACTCTTTGCCAACCCGGCAAGGCCACAAACTGAATTGGGCTTGAGGCCGGCTGATTCGCCTGCGCCGGGTGCAAGTTGGGCGCCGGGGGGGTCGGCGCCCTTTCGCAGGCCATGGCCAACAAAAGCAAACTGAATCCCCCGAGGAAGCTGCGCATGGAGCCATTCTAGAGGGGCGTATCCTTTCCTCATGCGTTTCCTGGTCATCCTCATCCTTATCTCACTGGTTTCCTGCCTTCATACCAAGGTTGAGGTAAAGACAACCATCTTTCCCCTTGGTGGTGGCGTTCGCAGCATCGTCGTGGAGAGCCGGGACAACCAAGTTCCGAAGCCGCTCCTTCCCTCCAGCATGCTCATTGCCGCGGACGGGTGGTCCTTGCGCGAAGATCTCCCGTCGCGGCGCTCGGCCGACATTTCTTTCGCCCGCTTGCAGGATGCACCCCCTCCGTTTGCCCTCTTGGCGAAGGCGCTCCATCGCGAGGTGCGTCCCTTGGCCCGCTTAACGATTACCGACTGGGGCCTGTTTCAACACTATGCCTACCAGGAGACCCTGCGCGAGGTCGTGTCTCGCGATGAGATTGCCCACGGCCTCTTGGAGTTGTTGGAGGTGACTTTAGCCACCGGGATCTCGGCTCTTGAAGTCTGGACCGGCCCGGATTGGGATCTCACTCCCTTGGTCGAAGAGCTCTCGGGCAAGGGGGGCAAGGGCTATCGTTTGGCCACCTTGATCTGGGAAGAAATCGCCGAGGGGGGGGAGGGCCAAGAGCAACGCATTGCGCGGCGAGCCTCGGTTCTCTTGCATGGCATGGGCCTCGAGATTCCTGCAGAGGAATTTAAAATTCTTGCGGCCGAGAATCCGGCAGAGATCGGGAAACAGATCGAACTCCGCAAACGCGTACACGATTGGTTGGCGGCGCGGATTTCTCTGAGGCCGGATGCTACAGGCAAAGGCCGTCAGCCCATTCTTCCGGATTTGGGCGCCATTCTTTTTTCCGAGGCCTTCGCGTCGGCTTGGGAGGAACAGTTGCTCGAGCGCTTTGGCAGTGACCAGGCCGTGGACGCTTGGGCCGAAGCCACTCTGGCCCAGGTCGGCGGCCTCTTTGGCCCCGGCGGGACCGCCTCCGGGAGTTACAACTTCCGCTTTCATGTTCAACTGCCCGGGCAACTCCTGCGCAGCAATGGCTGGTTGGGGGATGACGGTTGGACCTTTCTTGCCTTCACTGGGAAAGAGGTTTATCCCTCGGGACAGAGTTTGCTTGCGGAATCCGTGGACTGGAGCCCATCCTTGAATGCCATTCTGGGTCTGCCGCCGCGCAACGAAGTTGCCCTAGGTTGGATGGCGGCCCTAGGCGGGAGCAACCATCAAGCCCCCCCGGCCGGGTTCCTGGCAACCATGCAAGCTTGCGCACGCCAAGCGAGTTTGATCCCTTTGCGCAATCTGGTTGCGGATGAAGAGGCCGATGGCGGTGAAAAAAACGTCGCCCAAAAAGCTCTGGATTACCTCGAGGATTCCCGTTGAGCCAGGCCAAGCGCGGGATCTTGGCCCTGTCCGGGCCGCTTGTGATTTCTTTTTGGTTTCGTTCGGCCTTTGGTTGGGTGGACCCAATCTTTGCCTCCGGTTTGGTGGATGCCGCCGGCAACTCGATCGGCGACCAATCCATGGCCGCGATCGGACTGACTCTGCCCTTTGATTTCTTGATGATTGCCTGTTGGGTCGGGACGAGCAATGGCCTGACCTCTCGCTTGGCGGCGGCGATGGGGGCCGGCAACCATGCCCGGGTTGAGCAATTGAAGGTGGCCTCGCGGCGGATTACTTGGGCCTTGTGCGCACTCTTTCTTGTGATTGCCGCGGCCGTGGGCAGCTTGGCGGAGCATGTGGGATTGGATCCGGTAGTGGCCTCGCAGTTCCGCCTCTATGCCATGATTTTGGTGGGCGGCTCAGCCTTCACTTCCTTCTGGTCCATTTTGCCTGACTCGTTGGTCAAGGCGCACCATGACACCCGAGCCACGATGTGGGCCGGTTTGTTTTCCAGCGTAACTAACTTGATCCTGAACGGAATTTTTGTCTTTGTGTTTCATTGGGGAATTTTGGGCATTGCCCTTTCGACGGTGCTTGGGCGCTTGGTTGGATTGGCTTACGCCATTCATTGTGCGGCCCGACACGAACGCGAACGCCAGGCTCTCGCTACGGCGACCCCACAGATCGAGGCGACTCCGTTGGCCCAACCCATCCGCACGATTTTGGACATCGCCGTTCCCAGTGGCATGACCTATGTACTGCTGGCGGTGGAATCGCAAATCGTGAATTTCTTTTTGGCCCGTTCCGAAGATGCCATTGCTCTGCTGGCGGCCTGGTCCATCTTTGATCGCGCGGTTCGTTTCTTGGCCATGCCCATGATTGCCGCCTCAGTCGCGCTACTGCCGCTGGTGGCTCGCTTCTTTGGATCCGGCGACTTTGCTTCCATTCGCCGCCAAGTGAGCACGGCCCTGCGCGCCGCCTTGGTGTATGTCCTGGTATTCGTCTGGCCGGTTTCTTATTGGCTCGGCCCCAAAATCGCCGCCTTCTTGGCCCGTACCGAGCAAACGGAATCCGCTGCCCAAGCCGCCCTGCAGTGGTTGCCCTGGGCGGTGCTGGCCTCGGTTCCCATCTTGTTGTTTCGGGCAGTCTTCGAAGGGATGCAACGACCGCGGCCAGGCTTGTTCGTTGCCTTGATGCGTTCTCTCTTCTTGGTCCCACCCCTAGTCTGGTTTGGCTTGCGTTGGGCGGAAGCCAACGAGCAATCGATGGCCTTGGGCGCGGCCTCCGGCTGGGTGGTGGGGGCAGCGCTCTCCAGCGCCGCCATCAGCCTGTGGTTGGCTAGGGCCCTGCGCCCTAGGCGCCCAGCAATCGCAGTCTGAACTCAGGGGCCGCTGTCGGAGCCTTCCGAAACTTCTTCGGGGGCTTCTTCGGCAGCATCAGGCGGGATGGAAGTGAAGGAAAGGCCGTCTTCGTCCTCCAACTTGTCCATCTCCACCAGCGAACCTTCGGGTAGGCCGCCGCGAAGCAATTCTTCGGCGAGGGCATCCTCGATGTGTCGTTCGATGGTACGACGCAGAGGGCGAGCTCCGAATTCCGGGTTGAAGCCGCGATCAATCAAGAAGTCGCGGGCTGCATCGGAAAGGTGCAAGACCAACTTCTTGCTGCGGAGGCGCTCTTCCACCTTCGCCAATTCCAGCTTGATGATGCTGTGGAGATCCTTCCGCGTGAGCGGATTGAAAGTAATGATTTCGTCCAGTCGGTTGAGGAACTCGGGACGGAAGAATCGATTGACTTCGTCCATGATGCCGGACTTAATGCGTTCGGCGGTTTGCTCTTCGGAAGCCGTGAAGCCAACACCACCGCCCTCACGCATGAGGTGGGCGCCGATGTTGGAGGTCATGATGATGATGGAGTTGCGGAAATCCACGTAACGGCCGAGGGAATCCACGAGGCGCCCTTCTTCCATGATCTGCAAGAGCATGTTGAAGACATCGGGGTGGGCCTTTTCAACTTCGTCGAATAGAATCACCGAGTAGGGGCGACGACGGACCTTTTCTGTCAATTGGCCGCCTTCTTCGTACCCCACGTAGCCGGGGGGAGAACCCACCAGGCGTGAAGCATTGTGCTTCTCCATGTAGTCGCTCATGTCAAAGACGAGCAGAGCCTCTTCATCACCAAACATGAATTTGGCGAGCTGTTTGGAGAGCCAAGTCTTGCCGACACCGGACGGGCCCAGGAAAAGGAAACTGCCGCCAGGGCGGTTGGGATCCTTGAGGCCAGAGCGGGAACGGCGCACAGCCTTAGAGATGGACCCGACGGCGCCTTCTTGGTGAATTACGGTTTGGGCCAATTCTTCTTCCATCTTCAAGAGGCGTAGCGCTTCTTCTTCGCCCAGGTTTGTTACCGGAACGCCAGTCATACGAGAAACGGTTTCGGCAATGATTTCGCGATTCACTTCGGCGGATCCGCCGGAGGCTTCTTCAGATTCGCGCCACTCTTGCAAAACTTCTTCGCGCTTGCGGCGCAGGCGGTAGGCTTCGTCGCGACGCTTGGCGGCCTCCTCGAAATCTTGGTCGCGGACGGCCTCTTCTTTGAGGCGATCCATTTCGGTGATTTTGTTGTCGAGGTCGGCGACATCGGGCGGTGGCGTCATCGTTTGTAGGCGCATGCGGGCACCAGCCTCATCAATGACGTCAATCGCCTTGTCAGGCAAGAAACGACCGTTGATGTACTTGACCGAAAGTTCGACCGCGGCCTCCAGGGCCAAGTCGGTGTAACGCACCTTGTGGTGATCCTCGTAACGCTCCCTGAGCCCTTGCAGGATGGCGACGGTTTCTTTCGGGGTGGGGGGCTCCACCATGACGGATTGGAAGCGACGTTCCAAGGCGCCATCTTTCTCGATGAACTTG
>CAYXFZ010000037.1:0-3037 GCA_964464385.1 uncultured Planctomycetales bacterium | reverse complement strand
GCGAAACTCGGCGGGTGTGGTTGCACCGATACATTGGATCTCGCCGCGCGAAAGTGCTGGCTTGAGCACGTTTGAGGCATCAATGGCGCCCTCGGCGCCACCGGCCCCGACCAAGGTGTGCAGTTCGTCAATGAACAAGATCACATTGCGAGCGCGACGGACCTCACTCATGACGGCCTTGATGCGCTCTTCGAACTGGCCACGGTATTTCGTGCCGGCGACCATGAGAGCGAGGTCGAGGACGACCAAGCGCTTGTCGCGCAGAATGTCCGGGGTGCGGTTTTCGACGATAGCTTGGGCCAGGCCCTCAACGATGGCAGTTTTGCCAACGCCGGGTTCACCTAGCAGAACGGGGTTGTTCTTTGTGCGGCGCGAGAGCACTTGCACAACGCGTTCAATTTCGCCGTCACGACCAATGACCGGATCCAATTCGTTTTTGCGGGCGCGTTCCGTCAGGTCGCGGCCAAAGGAATCCAAGGCCGGAGTTTTGGACTTGCCCTTGGTGGCGGGGGAGGACTCGCCGGTTTCCTCGTCGAGTTCTTCGTCCTCTTCTGGAACGGGGCCGCCGAGGAATTCGATGACTTCGTCACGGACCTCGTCCAACTTGACGCCAAGTGCCATGAGCACATGGGCGGCAATGCCCTCTTGTTCGCGAAGCAAGGCCAACAGAAGGTGCTCGGTGCCAATGTAGTTGTGGCCGAGATTGCTGGCTTCTTCCAGGGCCAACTCGACAACCTTCTTGGCGCGGGGTGTGAACGGGATTTGCACCGAGGGCTCGTGGGCCGGGCCAGCCTTGACAATCTTTTCCACCTCGCGGCGGATTTTCTCTAGATCAATGGCCATGGACTTGAGCACATTGGCGGCGACCCCTTGGCCTTCCTGTATGAGACCAAGCAAAATGTGCTCGGTCCCGATGTACTCGTGGTGGAATCGCTGGGCTTCGCGGCGGGCGAATCCCATGACTTTGCGGGCTCTTTCGGTGAAACGGTCAAACATGGTGGTGTATCTCCACTCATCTTATCGGCGCGTGGAGGGGGTTTCCTGGAGGCCAGAACTCAGAAATCGAGCTCTTCCGAGGACTCCAAGAGGGTTTCCGCCTGCCGGATCTGGTCTCTCAGGGTCGCAGCTGCCTCGTAATCCTCAGAATCTACGGCCCCGGACATTTTGACGCGCAATTTTTCCAACTGGGTCTCTTTTTCACTGATGGGGTGTTTGGTGGCCCCACCTTGGGCCTGGGCCAGAAGTTCCTCGACAAAATCGGGGAATACCTCATAGTCCTTGGGACAACCGAGGCGGTTGGTACGGGCATATTCGCTGGGGTCCCAGCCACAATCCGAGCAAGGATCCTCTGTGGGCCCCGGGCCGGCCGCGCCCGGCTGCATGCCCAGGAGGGCCTTGCCCAGCATGCCAATCACGCTAGGAAAGGAGGGGATGTTGCCCGGAACGTGCACCCCCTTTTCGCGAGCGCAAGGTGGGCAAAAGTGCGTGGCCTGGACCTGGGAGGAACTGTCCGTCCAGGTGACGTCCAGCTGGTGCACTGTGGCCTCGTGCTTTTGGCAGGATTCGCAGATCATGGTGTTTTTTCTTTCTCTCTATTAGTACGCCAGAGAAGGCCCGTCACCTTCCGGTTTCGGCCAAGATTTGGAATAATTTTGGCAAAGTTTTCGGAACATCTCGGCACGGTCGCGGAAATTGCGGAATTCGTCAAAAGAGGAGAAGGAGGGCGAGAAAAGAAGGGTCCTGTTCGGTGCCAAATCGTTCAAGGCGGCCTGCATGGCCAATTTGGCAGAATCGTGCCAATGGGCCGCACCGTTTTGGGCCTGGATTTCTTGGGCCAGGCGGGCGCCACCGGGGCCTGACAGATGCACGGCGGCACAGTTCCGGGCCAAGCCAGCAAGAGGGGCCAGATCCAGACCCTTGTCCTGGCCGCCCGCACACAGGATGAGTTGTCTTGGATCTGGGACCAAAGCGGCCATGGTGGCCTCCGGATGGGTGGCGACGCCGTTGTTGAGGATGTGCATGCCCGCCGGCGCAGGTAGGGCCTCCATGCGATGCGGAAGTCCTGGCCAGGATCGGAGCCCTGTGGCCACGGCCTCGGCCGGTAGGCCAAGCTTGCGGGCTCCCCCGACGGCCCCCAAGAGGGAACTCTGGCGCCAAGGGTCGGCAAAGGGAAGGTCGGCAAGTTCGGCCAAGAAAAGGGCTTGGCCGTCTTGTTGTTCCATCAAGCCACCCTCCCCCAACCACCAACCGGGTTGTCCAGGTTGACCCAGAGAAAGAGTTCGACCAGGACCCACACCTTGCCAAAAATCTTGGCCAGGACCTGCGGCAGGGGTCAGGGTCCAACCCTCGGCACTCTGACGGCGTGGCAAGGACCGTTTGGCGCGATGGTAGGCATCAATATCCCCGTGCCAGTCCAGGTGATCTTCTCCCAAGGAGGTCAGCAGAGCGGCCGCGGGCCAGTTCGGCGGTGGCTGCAACCGTTCCGCTTGAAAAGAAGAGACTTCCACCACAAGGCGACCGGCGCTGGGCAGAGCTAAGGCGGCCGCTAAAGAGGATCCGCCAAAATTTCCGGTCGCAGCAACGGGAATCCCGGCGAGCTGAAGGAGGTGGGTGGCCAAAGAGACGGCGGTGGATTTTCCATGCGTTCCCGTAACCGCAAAGGCGGGGGCATCCGGCCGCGCCGCCAGCGCCAGATCCAAGTCGGTGGTCAATCGGCAACCCGTGGCCAAGGCCCGTTGCAAAACTTCCGCGTGCGGGGGAACGGCAGGATTGACCACCACCCATTGGCCGTGAAAGAGGGCATCTGGGTGACCGCCCAGGGCCCATTCCAAGGGGAGATCCTGGAGTTCGGCGCGGGCCTCCTGGAGGTCCTCGGCAGAACGCAGATCGGTGACCTGAACACGGGCGCCCAACTCGCAAAGGGCGCGGGTGCAACCGGAACCGCCGCCGAATGCACCCAGACCCAAAATAAGGACGGATTGGCCCTGAAGATCTTTTGGCCGTGGAGTGGCGGAGAGGGAGGGATTCGAACCCTCGG
>CAYXFZ010000036.1:17737-23544 GCA_964464385.1 uncultured Planctomycetales bacterium | reverse complement strand
GGCAAGGCAAGGGCCAGAACGGCTAGGGCCAGGACGGCGAAGTGACGGAGACGCGTCATGAGATTGGGGACGGATTCGGGGCTGAGAACCCGGGGAGGAGAGGAGATCCTAGGGCTGAGCAGGGAGGTGGTCAACGTTTCCAGTGCTGGGAGAAACGGCGGGGGTGAGGCTATCCTCCTGCCCACCGATGGCTTCCGACTCTTACCGAGCCCCGCGTGGAACGCGAGACCTCCTGCCAGAGGATTTGATCCGGATTCGGCATCTGGAGCGAACCGCCCGCAAGCTGGCTCAGTCCTTCCGCTATGGGGAAATACGCACGCCACTGATCGAGGAAACACGACTTTTCACGCGTTCCCTTGGCGAAGGCAGCGATGTGGTGGAAAAAGAGATGTTTACGGTGCCCCCTCGGGCGGAGGGGTCTTCTTCCCATTCTTTGCGGCCAGAAGGAACCGCATCGGCTGTTCGGGCCTATATCCAGGGTGGATTTGCCGCCCGGGCGCCCCTCCAGAAGTGGTTCTATTTGGGGCCGATGTTTCGCTATGAACGGCCTCAAAGGGGTCGGGAGCGGCAATTCTACCAGTTTGGGGTCGAGGTTTTTGGTGTTACCAGCCCCTCCCTGGATGCCGAAATTGTGGATTTGGCCATGCGTTACTTTGAAGCATTGGGGTTTGGTCTTGAGTTGGAAGTTCGCGTCAACACCATGGGTGATCCTGAGGACCGCGCGTGTTGGAGTTCGGCCCTGCGCGAATATTTCGCCCCTCGGATGGAAGGGCGCTGTGCCGATTGCCAATCTCGACTGGAGCGGAATGTGTTCCGCTTGTTGGATTGCAAAGTAGCGGATTGCAAGGAAGCCAATCGGGACGCCCCCTCTTTGCGGGACTTTTTGCAAGAAGCCTCGGCCGGGCATCACCAGGGATTTCTACATTCCTTGCAGGCCCTCGGTCGAGCGGCCGTGGATGCACCTTCCCTGGTTCGAGGTTTGGATTACTACACCCGCACCGTTTTCGAAGTTCATTACCCTCCCCTTGGCGCACGTTCTGCCCTTTGTGGTGGCGGACGTTATGACGGATTGGTGGAAGAGTTGGGTGGCGCTGCCACTGCTGCCACCGGATTCGCCATTGGCTTGACCGGAACCGAGTTTGCCATGGAAGAACTGGGCTTGCCAACGGCCGAGGCGGTGGCCGACCTAGCTTCCGAACTGCAAGCGGCGGTTTATGTGGTTGCCATTTCTGCGGAGGATCGACAAGAGGCCTTGGCTTTGGCAGGTCTGTTGCGGGGCGCCGAAATCGGGGCGGTGGATTTGGATCACCGTGGGCGTTCCGCCAAAGCTCAGTTCAAGGAAGCGGACAAGGGCGGGGCTCGTGTTGTTCTGGTCGTGGGTGCGGATGAGCGGGCCGCCGACACCTTCGTTTTGAGGGATATGGAGGGAGGGGTCGAGAGCAAGGTCGCCCGGGCCGACTTGGTGGAGGCCGTTGGTGCCATGCTGCAAGCATGAAGATTGCCGTCTTTGGGGGATCCTTTGATCCCGTGCATGCCGGGCACTTTGCCGTTGCCGACGCTGTGTTGGCCCAAGAAACTCCGGACCGTTTTCTCTGGGTTCCAGCCCACCAATCCCCGCACAAACTGGATCGTCCGCCGGCCTCTGCAGAATCGCGGCTTGCCCTTTTGAAGACAGCCTTGGAGAACCGTCCTGGTGAAGAAATCTGTCGGCTGGAATTGGATCGGCCACCCCCATCCTTCATGGTGGACACTTTGGAGGCTTTGCAGGGCTTGCATCCGGATGCCAAATTTCTTTTGGTGATGGGCGGCGATTGTCAGGAGCGATTCCTGGAGTGGCATCGGGTGGCCCGCATTTTGGAAATCGCCGAACCCATTTTCATTCCGCGCCCGGGGTTTACCACTCTGCTCCCCGGACTCCCCGGCCGCATTTTGCCTTGTAAGCCCGTGGCAGCTTCATCAACGGCCCTCCGAAACAAACCCGAAACAAAATAACAGACAGTTTCCCCCCGGTTCCTTTTCGCTGTTGGTTTAGTTCGGGTGCTTTTGCGCTGTTATTTTAGTTCGGGTGCTTTTTGGTTACCAAAGTTGCACTTTGGCACGGGCGCGGAGGCCCTGGACAAAGCCGCGTTTCTCTTGCCACGTGGGTTCGGCGGTGAGGATGGCCTCGATCACTTGCGGGCGCACGGTCTCCAAATCGGTTTGGTGGCGTGCCAAGAGTTGGACGATGTGCCATCCGGCACCACTCTTGACGGGGTCGGAAATTCCGCCTTCCTGCAGGCTCTCCACCGCCTCCCGGAAGGGAACTCCGTACAGGCGGCCGTCATAGTTGCGCAGCATGCCGCCGTCTTCCTTCGTGACACGGTCGTGAGACCCTTCGCGGGCCAAACCGCCAAAACTCTCGCCGTTGCGGGCTCGGTCCAGGAGGGCCTGCACCTCTTCTTGCGCCTGAGCTTGCAGGGCCTGGAGGTCAATTTCGTTGGGTTTGGTGCCGGCGCGCAGCAACTCCGCTCGCAGGAGATTGGGCATGCGCAGGATGTGACTGACTTCAAAACGGAGGCCGCCCTTGCCATATTGAATTTCGAATGCATCTTGCAAACGCTGGTCTGTGACCACGCGGGTGGTACGCACGAGGCGGTCCAAGAGCAAATCCATGCGAACCTCGTTGCGAGTTGAAATCCGCCACAACTCCAGGTTTTGGCCGGCGGATTTCAATTGCATTTCCAAGGCCCCAGGGGGTGCGTGCTCGCGAGCGGATCGCTCCTTTTCCTCCAGGGCGGTATCCACTTCCTCCTTGCTGGTAGAGATGCCGTAGGCGAGGGCCTCCTGTTCGACCAAGGCATCCGCGATCATGTCCTCCAGGGCGCGTTTGCCAAAACGAGTCCAGAGGTATTCCAGATAGTCGGCCTGCAGGATTTTTTGGCCATCAACCGTGGCCGCCACTCCGGCAGGCAGGGTCTCGGGTGGGTCTTGGGGAAATAGCGAAAGGCAGAGAACCAAGGCGAGAGAGGACATGGTTGCGCAGTGTTGGAGTTGCGGGGTGGGGAGGGGAACGGGACAATGCCCCGCCCGTCGGACAGGATAGACCGTTCGTGGGGGCCCTGGCCAACATGATTGCCCTTGTCTCCGATTTGCACGCCAACGTTGAGGCGTTCGAGGCCGCGTTGCGCGACATCGATCCCTTCTCCGTGGAATCGGTCGTTTGCCTCGGGGACTTGGTGGGCTATGGCGCCTCCCCGCGGGAGGTTCTCACCCTGGCCCGGGATCGGTGCGCCTTTTCTTTACTGGGCAATCACGATGCCGCTCTCTTGGACGACCAGGACGCCGCCGGTTTCAATGAGCGGGCCCTCCTTGCCATTGACTGGACGCGGCGCACCTTGGATCCAGAGAAAGAAGAGAATTGGGACCTCTGGGACTGGCTGGGTTCCTTGGTCCCGGCCATGGTTGCTCCCTTCTATGGGGAAGATGTGGGCTTCGTGCACGCCAGCCCATGCCAACCCCTGCAGGAATATCTCATGCCGAATGCGCACAAGCGGCCGGATCAATTGGCGGCAAATTTCGCCGCCGCCGAAACGCGAATCACCTTCTTTGGCCATACCCACCACCCGGGATCCTTCGTTGAGGGCGAAGCCTTTGTGCGTGCTGAGGGCGAGGATGCTGTTTTGGTGATCGATCCCAAGCGTCGTTATCTCATCAATGTTGGCTCCGTTGGCCAACCTCGTGACGGAGATCCCCGTCTAGGGTATGCCCTCTTTGACGGCGAAACCGTGCGCTGGCGACGCATTTCCTACGACCATGGCGCAACACGCAACCGCATCCTCCAAGCCCAAGGATTGCCGGATAGTCTGGGCGATCGTCTTCTTCAGGGCCGCTAAACCATGAAAGCACGTCCGCTGATTACGCTGATTCTCTGGGGCCTCGCTGCTCTCCTCATCCTGCGGACCTGTGTCCCCGAGGACAACAAGCCAAGCGAGATCTTGCAAAGTTCTCGGCCGGAGATCTTTGATGCCATGGATGCTCCCGCCGAACAGGTGTTCGTATTGGAAAACGATCTTCTTCGTTTGGAGTGGACCAACCGGGGAGCCGGTTGCACCCAAATTGAGTTGTTGGATCAAGCACCGGTCGGCGAAAAGCCGCCCCTCGTCCTTTTCCAGTCCGTACCTGCTCAACCGCCCCCGCCCGGTGTTGCGCCCAGAATGGAGCATCATCGTCGTCGAGACGGCGCCCGTGTGTTTGATCCCGAGAATCGTCTGGGTGTGGCCTTGGACGCAGTGGATTGGCAGGTGGAAGAGCCGCGCAAGACTGCGGATGGCGGCGTGGAACTTCGATTTTCTCTGGACACCCCGGCGGGGGTTCGCTTCATCAAGACCATTCGGCTTTCCGGGGAGTGGGATGGGCAGCAGCCATCCTCCCGGCAACGCTTGGTTGAAATTTCCCTAACCGTCGAATCCTTGCCCGATGTGGAATCTTCGGTCATCGGCGATTTGGCCCTGCGGGTGGCCTCGGGTGGCGGAATTTTGGTGGAGCATGATCCTTACTATCCCAATCCTTATGCCGGAGCTGGCCGTTTGGAATATGGAGATGTGGATTCAGTGGAGTTCTATGAACCCAATGGGAAGATGCCTCCAAACCGTGACCGGGCTGTGGCCTGGCGGGGTCAATTCGCCTTTATCGTCGAAGGGTCCAAATACTTTCTCTCCGCCATCAAACCGCGGGACGAAATGTTTCGCGGAGCCTCGGCCGAAGTCCTCTTCGACATCGATCTTTTTCGGTCGGAAATTGAGCGCAAATTTGACCAGGACGAGCGTGAGGCCTTACGGGCCGTGGCCGAGGCCGATCTACGTCTGCGCGGTGAAACTGGGGTCAGTCCGGGGGCCGCAGAGTTGGCAGACGCGACCGGCCTACCGGCCACCGATGTCCTGCGTTGGCGTTCCATTTGGTATCAAGCTGCCCGCGAGCAACGCATGAAGAGTTGGAAGCGTGTTTCGGTGGCGGGAGATTTCCGGATGCACGTCGGTGCTGCGGGAACCGCGCCGGAGACGGTCCACTTTGACTGGTATCTCGGGCCCAAGGATCCCGATCTCTTGGATGCGGAACATTTCTTTCCTCTCGCTGAGATCATTCCCGGCGTGGACTACGAAGGGAATTTCTTCTACCGCATGTTTTTTGCAGGCACCATCGCTCCCATCATCATTGCCATCTTGAAGTTTTTCTATGGCTTGGTCGGGAACTGGGGTTGGGCCATCATTTTGCTGACTTTGTTGGTGCGCGGGGTCATGTTTCCCATGACGCGCACTTCGCAAGTCAAAATGGGGGCTTATCAGGCCAAGGTTGCGCGCTTGAAGCCGGAAATTGAAAAGATCAACCAGAAGTATGCCAAGGATCCGGCCAAGAAGCAGGAAGAAACCATGAAGCTCTATCGGGAGCACAAGTTGACGCCGCCATTCGGCGGTTGCCTGCCAATCTTGTTGCAGTTTCCAGTGTTCATTGGCCTTTTTGCCGGTTTGCGCACGAGTTCCCTGCTTCGGGACCAACCCTTTCTCAGCTGGATCAAGGATCTCTCTCGCCCAGACGCCCTCCTGGATTTTGGGGGGCCGGTGGCAAATTTCTTCCCGCTATCGGGCGTCTCCACCTTGAACCTTTTGCCCCTCTTGATGGTGTTCTTGTGGGTCTTTCACCAACGGTCCATGCCCAAGTCGGATGACCCGCAACAAAAGCAAATGCAAAAGATGATGACCTTCATGCCCATCCTCTTTGGCTTCTTGCTCTACAACTACGCTGCGGGTCTCTCCCTTTACATGATCACATCC
>CAYXFZ010000036.1:13556-17727 GCA_964464385.1 uncultured Planctomycetales bacterium | reverse complement strand
GTGGAACAGAAGGTGATTCGCAAGCACTGGCCCATCCCGACTCCGGGTAAGGGTGCCTGAGCCACCGATTGCGGCCTTAGCAACTCCGCCCATTCCGGCGGAACGAGCCGTGATCCGGCTCTCCGGCCAAGCTCTGTTGGCCCATGCCCAGCAATGGCTTCCGCCCGGTCTCCAAGCACGTGGGCAACGCGGAGCCTCGTCGGGATTTTTGGAGTGGGCGCCGGGCGTTTCCGTCCCGGCTGCTTTGTTGGAATTTCCCGCTCCTGCCTCGGCAACCGGAGAGGACGTGTTGGAAATCCACCTTCCCGGTGACCCTCCGGTAGTGCAACGCGTATTGCAAGGTTTGTTCGAGCGTGGCGTGCGTCCCGCCGAGCCGGGAGAATTTACGCGCCGAGCATTTCTGCGCGGCCGACTGGATTTGGTGCAGGCGGAAGCGGTCCTGGAACTGGTTTCGGCCACCGATGCCGAAGAGGCCCGTGCCGCTGCCGAGGTCCTGCAAGGGGCCCTTGGATTACCCTTGGCGGATGCGGTTGCAGCGTTGGATCAGGCCTCTGTTGCACTGGAGGCCTCGCTGGATTTTGAGGAAGGCGATGCGCAGGACGTGCGCGCGGATGAATTGGAACCTCTCTTAGAGACGGCCGCGGCGGCTTTGGCTCAAGGACAAGCGGTCGAGGAGCGCCGCCGGCCTATGCGGCAAGGCTTTCGCATTGTGTTGCGCGGGGAAACCAATTGTGGCAAGTCCACCCTTTTCAATTTGCTGACCCAATCCACCGCCCAAGTTTCCCATGAGGCTGGGACGACCCGGGATCGCTTGGAGGCTGCGTGGCAACCCATTCCAGAAGCTACAGATTGGATCCTTTGTGATACTCCGGGTGTTGGTGGTGCCCCGGTCGATGAACGGGATGCCGCCGCGCGCCGGCGGGAAGAGGCGGATTCCGCAGATCTTTGGTGGCTCATGGCCGATTCCCGCCAGGCGGACGCTCAGATTCCGGATTCTCCGGGGAATGCCCCCGCCCTTGTTCTCTGGACCTGCGCGGATGCCCCTCGGGGAGTCTCGGAGTCTGCTCTTCAGCAGGCCCGGAAGTGGGGGCCGACGGTTTGGGTTTCCGGCAAGGAGGGCACCGGCATTTCGGAATTGATCCGTCTTGCGGCCGAAAGCGAAGCCCAAGCGCGGGGGCGGCGCTCGGCCCGTTTGGCGGCTGGATCACGGCATGACCGGGCCCTGCAGGAGGCCGGTCAGCATCTGCGGACGGCCGTGGCCGCCCGACGGCGCGGAGAACCCCTGGACTGGGTCGCCCAAGAACTGCGCGCCGCGCGGCAGGCCTTGGTTGTCCTGGTGGGGGAGTTCACTCCCGAGGACCTCTTGGACCAAATCTTTGCCCGCTTCTGTTTGGGTAAGTGAGCCAAACGGTCGGGCGAGGAAAACTGGACTTGTGGAAAACGTCTCAAGATTGGAGTCAGGGGCCCGCTTTTGCTAAAAGAACAGCCCTCCAGGAGGAGCAATCCGATGCGCTGTCCTTACTGCAAACAAGACGACGACCGAGTCATGGACTCGCGCTCTTCCGCCGATGGCCATGCCATTCGCCGCCGCCGGCAATGCGAGGCCTGTGGTCGGCGTTTCACGACTTACGAGCGCATGGAAGACGCCCCTCTGCGGGTCGTCAAAAAGGATGGCACCCGCGTTCCATTCGATCGTACGCAAGTGCTCAAGGGCATGTTGAAGGCCTGCGAAAAACGCCCCGTTTCCTTGGAAAATATCGAGGAAATCGTTTCCGAGATTGAGCGCCAATTGGCCGAGATGTTCGATCGGGAAGTTTCCAGCAAGTACATCGGGCAATTGGTCATGGAGGCATTGAAAAAACTCGACCAAGTGGCCTATGTTCGGTTTGCCTCGGTGTATCGAGAGTTCAAGGATATTTCTCAATTCCTCGACGAACTCAAACCCATGCTGGAGAAGGGGCGTGGCTCGCTGGCCGAACCGAGTCCTTAAACGCGACGGTCGCCGTCAGGTTTTCGACCTCGTACGGTTGACTTCCTCGATCCAGGCAGCTTTGCAAGCTGTTGGCAATCCGGATCCCTCTTCGGAGGATCTGGCCTCCCAACTTGCCTCTATGGTTGCGGTGGCCACGCAAGAAGACATCGTCGAAACGGCTAGCTTGGCCGCTGCCGTGGAGTCGGCCCTGGATGCTTGCGGTTGTGCCCCTGCTGCGCAGGCCTTTGCCCATGTTCGGCGTTTGACCATGGCCCACTTGCAGCGCTTGCGGGTGCATACCGATGGCGCGGAACCCAGCGAGGCCCGGCCCTGGGATCGCGCCCGTCTGGCGCGCTCGCTGATGCGTGACCGGCACCTCGAGAGTCAACATGCCTGGGATGTGGCGCACCGCTTGGAACGCCGCCTCGTGGCTGGGGAATTTCGGCACATCACTGGTCGCTTGCTGGCCGCCTTGGCGGAGAATGAGTGCCGAACTCTGGGCTTGGGGGGAGACCCCTTGGGTCCCGATCCTGTGGGGATTGGGCGGCGCGAATTGGACGCTTGGCTCGGCGGAGAGTGCGTTCCTGGGACGGGCGGGCCGTCCCTGACCGCACCTGGAGTGGATCCGCGACCCCTCTTGGGTGGTGAGGTTCTGGCCCGTTACGCCCTGGAAGAAATCCTGCCCCGCAAAGTGTTGCGGTTTTGGGAAAGGGGAGCCTTTGATATTCCTTCTTTGCGTGATTGGACTCGATCTACCTGTCTGCGCTTAGCCCCTGCTTCGGGCGAGGAAGAGCTTGCGTATTGGAAACGGGTCGGTCGGGCACTGTTCCGCACCGCCGAGGTGCAAGCTTGGTGGGGTAGGCCAACTGGCTCGCAGGACGTGACCGTGCTAGCGCCAGCATGGTTGAAGCGGCCTCATGCCCGTTTGCGTTTGGTGACGAACCAAGTCGAACTTGCCTTCCATTGGGCAAGAGAAGGGCATTTCATTCACTTGGATCTGTCGTCCTATCTTCTTGCCGAACCTTCCCTGCGGCGAAGGATGCAAGCCACCGATCGCATTCTTTTGACCCATTTTGCCCGTTCTCCTCGGCACCGTCCTCGGCAACGGGTGGCGGCCTGTGCTGTGGTCAATCTCGTGGCTGCCCTTGGGAGTTCTACCGATGAGTTTCTTTCCCAAGCTGCTCAAATCGCTGGTCAGGCCGCCCAGGCCGCTTTGGCCCTCCATACCCGAACTCAGGCCCGGCCCCCTGCCCGCTTGGCCCTCTTACCAGCTGGTTTGGATCTAGCCGTGGCCCATTTGGGTCTCGAACTCCATTCTTCCGAACTCCGTCGCCTTCTCCATTCCTTGGTCGCCCACTTTCGCACCGCCGCTGAAAATATTGGGTCGCTTCTGGATTCCGGACTCCCTCCCCATACCGGTTCCGTTGGCGTTCGCTTGGCCGGATGCTTTGGGGAGGAAAATACCCCCACCTTCTCGGTAGGCTGGAACCCGGCACCCGACCACCCCCGCCCGCCCCAGCCGGCGTTGGACGCGGTTCCTGTTCTTGTTCTGCCTGCTGTCCGAGGTGTCCGCGGGGTTTTCACCCTGCACCCGCCCACTTCGGATCCTTCCTGACCCGCCGCATACTCTTCTTCCTGCATGGAACTTCGCCGCATTGAACTCGAGGGCTTCAAGTCCTTCGCGGATCGCACCGTATTGCCCGTCCAACAGGGCCTGACGGGAATCGTGGGCCCCAATGGCTGTGGTAAATCCAATGTCGTGGATGCTCTCCTGTGGGTCATGGGCGAGCGTTCCGCTCGGGCATTGCGTGCTGAGGCGATGGACGATGTGATTTTCAAGGGCGCCGAGGGCCGTAAGGCTTCCCCCTTTGCCATGGTCGAGGTCATTCTGGGGGATATTGAGGGCAAGTTCGGAGAACCTGGCGGGGAACTGGCCGTAGGTCGCCGTCTCTTCCGAAGCGGAGAATCCGAGTATCTCCTGCAAGGCCGTAAGGTCAAGTTGCAGGAAGTCCGTGACATGATCATGGACACGGGCTTGGGCGTGCGTTCTTACATGGTCCTCGCCCAGGGCAAGATTGACGCCGTGCTCTCGGCCAATCCGGCGGATCGTCGTTCCGTCTTTGAGGAAGCCGCCGGGATTTCACGTTACAAATCCCGCAAACACAAGGCGGAGCTCAAACTGGCTCACGTAGGCCAGGA
>CAYXFZ010000036.1:0-13546 GCA_964464385.1 uncultured Planctomycetales bacterium | reverse complement strand
TGACGACATTCTTCGCGAAGTGAGTCGTTCGGTTCGCACGCTCCGGGCCCAGGCTGGCCGCGCCCAACGACACATCGAATTGCGAGACTCTTGGCGGCAAGCGCGGGTTCGCTTCGCCCTGGCCCGCCGGGCCCAACTGGTGGAAGAAGAGGGCACGATCGCGGAACAGGCTCAGGAATTGGAGACTTCCCTCGAAGAACTTCGCCAGTCTCGCAATGCTTCGGATGGTCGCCTCGTGCAAATGACTGCCGAGGAAACGGCTCTGCGGGAAAGGCGCGACGCCATCCGCGCCGAAACGGCCGAAGCTCGCCAGAAAGCGGCGGCATTGGAGGAACGCGTTCGCGGTCTGGAGACTCGAGGCGCTGATTTTCAAAACCGCGCCGCCAGCGAACGGGCCCGCTTGCAACAAGTCGAAACGGAGGCTGCGGATTCCGAGCGGGAGGCAGAAGAACTGCAAGGGGAAGAATCCGCCTTGCAGGAAACTGGCCACCGCTTGGCCACTGCCCTGGATACCGCCGAGGCTACTTATGCCGAGGGCCGCAAGATCCAAACCAATGCCCGCGCTCGTGTGGATTCCCTTCGCACGCAAGTGGTCGAGGCCCTGGCCGAGCGCACGGATTGGCAGAACCGCGCCGCCGCTGCCGCCAGCACCCGGTCCGAGGCCGAAGGGGCCGTTCGGGCCCTCAAGCGCCGCGAAACTGCGTGCGCCCAAGAGCAAGAGGCCGCTCAGGCCGAACTCGGGGATGCCGACCTTGCCTTGGCCGCTGCCGGCGAGGCGGTCGGGCAATTGGAAGGGGCCTCCCGAGACTGGCTCGCTGAGCGGGATTCTGCACGGGAGTCCCTCCTGAGGGCTTCCCAGGCCTTGCAAGAGGCTGAGCGGCAAGAAACCGACAATCGAACCCTCCTGGAAACCTTGGCTGCTGTGGACCAGGATCTGCTCGGTGTGCCGGAAACCGTGCGGGAACTCCTGCAAAATCCGATTCCCGGGGTGCATGGCCCAGTCCTAGCCGGCGTGCGGGTGGCGCCGCCTTGGGATCGGCTCTTGGAAAACCTGCTGGGTCGCTTGCAGCACGCCCTTTGGGTGGATGGAGCGGCCACACTCGCCGAGTTCCAGGGAGAAGTGGACTGGTTTCATTCTGGTGCGACCCATGTACCCGTGGAAATGGAAGGAGCCCGTCCCCTCCGCTCTCTGTTGGAGGGTGACGCGGATCGTTGTGATGCCGTATGTGCTCGACTCGGCCCCGTCTATTGCGTCGCCGATTTAGCCACCGCTGAAAAACTTTCCCACGCCAACCCTGGGGCACTTTTCCTCTCGCAAGATGGCTCCATGTTGGGTTCGGGTTATGGGCGTCGCGGCATGTTGGACGGCCAATCCGGACAGGGCATGCTGGCGCGGGAAAATGTTCGTCGCCAGGCCCAAGAGGATTTGAAGTCCTCCCAAGATCGCGCCCAACTGGCCGGTAAGGCCGAAACGGAAGCTCGCGAAAGTTTGGCCTCGTCGGAATTGAAGTTGCAGGCGGGCCGCGGTTGCCGAACGCGACCGCGCCGAGGCTCGCCTGGAAGAAGCCAAGGAGCGCTTAGCGCGCCGCCAAGAAGAGGCCCAAGCCTTGGCCATGGAGCATGCACGGGCGGGAGAGGTTGTGCAACAAGCGGCGGCCACAGAGCAAGATTCCACAGCAGGCCGAGATCATGCGGAGGCGGCCCGTCTTGGCAAGGGCACCGAACTCACCGAGTCCGAGTCTGTTGCTGAGGCTGCTGCGGCGTCCTTGGAGACCGTTCGCCTTGCATTGACCGAAGCGCGTTTGACCTACGAACGCCATGAGCAACGCTTGGAAACTCGGGCTCACCGCTTGAGTTTTTTGCGTCGCCAATTAGAAAAGGACGGCAACGCTCGAGCCATCTTGGGTGACGAGATTGCCAAAGCGGAATCCTCGGGCAAGGAGTCCCTCCACCAAGCCCACTTGGATCGAGAAGAAGTCTCCGCTCTATTGAATCGCCGCGGTGATTTGGAAACTCGATTGGCGGAGTCGGAAGGTCAACTGCAAAGGGCTACTGAGGTGTTGGAGGGCGCTCGCGTGGGCGAGGAGAAGGGCACGGATCGCTGGGAGACCCTCCTCGGCGATCGCCAGGAATTGGCTTTGGCTGAGCAACGCATCACCATGCAGCGGGAAGAACTGATTCGCGCTTTGGGCGAGGAATTCCCGCAACCGCTCGACACTTTGGCCTCTTCCCTGGATCTGGATCCTTCCGGACAGGTCGATTTGGAAGCAGTTGGAGATCTCGAGAAGGAATCCGCATCCCTGCGCGTGGAATTGGATCGCTTGGGATCCGTCAACCTGGAGGCAGTTTCGGAGCTTTCCGAGCGAGAGGAACGGGAACGCTTCTTGACCGGGGAACGGGATGATCTCCTTGCCGCCAACCGCGAGTTGGAGGCCACCATCGAGGAATTGGACGAACTGTGTCGAGCTCGCTTTGTTGAAACTTTCGAGGCCGTGGCTGGCCAGTTCGAGGCCATCTTCCGGCGCCTCTTTCGGGGTGGCCGCGCTTCGGTGACCTTGGAAGAAGGAACGGACCCCCTCGTTGCCGGCATTGATATCAACGTGCGGCCTCCCGGCAAGGATCTCCGTTCCATCAAACTTCTCTCGGGGGGCGAACGCACCCTCACGGCCTTGGCCTTGTTGCTTGCCGTGTTCCGTTCTCGGCCCTCGCCGTTCTGCCTCTTGGATGAAGTGGACGCGGCCTTGGATGATGCCAACGTGGGGCGATTCCTGGATGTGTTGTCGGATTTTGTCAAGGACACCCAGTTTCTGGTCGTGACTCACAACAAACTGACCATGGCCCGTTGTCAGCGCTTATTCGGCGTCACCATGCGCAAGGCCGGGATTTCTTTGGTGGTTGCTGTGGATCTCAGCGACTTGGAAAAGCAGGGCCTGGTCAACGAACCCGACCAAAATTCGCAGGGCGAATCCTCCCGACTCAGCGGCGCCCAATCCGACCCCGATTCCCAGAGCGAATCGTCCCGACTTAGCGGGGCGGAAATTTCGAACTAGCGTCCGCGGGCGGCGGCGGCCTTTTCCAGGGCAGGGAGAGCGGCTAAAACCACTCGACCCACCCGGCCCATGCTTTGGGCGCTGCACTTCTCCAAGGTGTCCTCGGGAGTGTGCCACCAGGAGTTGAGAGGCCCGAAACGGAAGTCGATGAGGTCGGCCGCAGGAACGCCACGGCGGAGGAAAGCAAGGTGGTCATCCTTGATCTCGCGCCGATCCACGAACAACTGAGGATCGTTCAATTGCCGGGAGGTGCGTTCCAAAATGGTGCGGATCCAACCCGAGGACATGGATTCAATGCTGACGCCGAGAGAACGATCCCCGACCATATCCAGCAAGATGAGAGCGGAGATGCGCTGCAGGGCCCCTTCCTCGTGCAATCGCTCCGCCAAATGGCGGCTACCAAACGTGGAATTGTTTTGGTCATCCCAAGGCACGGGATAGAAGGGTTCTTCTCCATCAAACCAACAGAGGACACGTGTGCTGCTAGGTTGGGCGGAGGTATGGGCAAGTTGGCGGCCGATCTCCATCAAAACTGCGCTGGAGGAGCCGGAATCATTGGCGCCCACAAAGCGGGGCCGATCCAAGGTGTCGTAGTGACTGCAGATCCAAATCTCTTGGGGCAGGGTGCCGGCCATCCGAGCGATCAGATTGGTGCCCGAAACGGCCGAGCGGCGAACGGCCCCGGGGGGAGGAGTGGCGGAAAAATGATCCTCTTCAAAAACCCAGCCCAGAGGTTCCAATTCTGCTCGAATCCAGGCCCGAGCTTGTTCGCTGGCTGGGCTGCCGATAATTCGGGGGCCAAAGGAAAGTAGTTTTTCCAGATCAGCCCAAGCTCGTTCTTCCTGGAAGGGGGGTGGAATGAGGTTGGCCCCTTTTTGCGTGCATGAGGGAAGAACCAAAGCCGGAGCACAAGCAAGAAGCAGGGCCGAGAGAAAGAGGGTGAAGAGGCGCATGGATTTTGCGGTCAGATGCGGCATGATAAGGCCGTGGAAACCCCTCTTGCTGGCCGCAATCTCAGCTTGGGCTTTTTCATGCCGGCCTTTGCCGCCATGTTGGGGGTGATGATCCTACTGAGTCCTGTGCCCCTAGAATTGGGGTCGAGGGTCCTTTTGGCCGTGGCCGCTTTGGCCCTCGCTTCCCTTCTTGGAGATGCGCTCTGTTTTCATTTCTCTCTCTTGAGGAGGGTCGTGCGCCCGCTTTTGGCCCTTGTTTTGTTGTATGCCGCATATTCTCTGTTGGGCTGGGTCACCCCTTGGGTTGCCCCGGAGGACCAGGAATGGACCCTCCTGGCGGTGGATCGTCAAGGCTTGGGTTACACCTGGGAAGGATGGTGGGGGAGCTTGCAACATCCTTGGTGGACCGATGTTCTGCAAGTGGTATACGCTTCCTTCTATTTTTTTCCGCTCTTCTTTCTCGCTTGGTTGATCTACCGCCGGGATGTTCTTGCCCAAGATAGTTATATGAACCGACTCGTTCTTGGCTTCTTGCTTTCCTACTGCGGGTATTTGTGCGTGTCGGCGCGATCCCCGTACGAATTCTTGGAGTATGCCGCCATCCTGCCCTCTTTCGGCTTACGGGATTTGTTGCATGGCACCCTGACCGAGAACGCGATGACCAGACGAGATTGTTTTCCGAGCGGGCACACCATGATGGCTTGCTATGTGGCTTGGTTGGGGTGGCAAAGGGCGCCCCGCTCCCTTCTTGTTTTTGGGCCTTGGGCCGCGCTAACGGTATTGGCCACGCTTTATCTCCGGTATCACTATCTCGTGGATGTCCTGGTCGGCCTGCTCTATTTTGGATTGTGGGTCGTGGTTTCGGAGTGGCTCTTTGGCCGCTTCCGTGAGATTCCCGGCCCGGAACCCTTAGAATCTGGGGCATGAGTTCCCCTTCGACGGGTCTGTCATCCCGTCCGCCGGCTGAATGGACTGCCCTTGCCCTCATCCTCGGGGTCGTCCTGGGTCTGGTGATGAGTGTGGCCAACGTCTATCTGGGCCTGTTCGCCGGCATGACGGTCAGTGCCAGCATTCCTGCTGCCGTGATTTCTATGGGCGTTTTGCGCGGGATTTTGCGTCGCGGCACCGTGTTGGAGAACAACATTGTTCAGACGATTGCTTCGGCCGGCGAATCCCTAGCTGCGGGGGTCATTTTCACCATGCCGGCCCTGGTCCTTGCCGGGGTTTGGATCGAGTTCGATTACTGGACCGTGACCATGGTCGCGGCCACCGGCGGCCTGCTCGGAGTGTTGTTCATGATTCCCCTCCGCAAACCCATGATCATCGAGGGGAAGGGGCTGATTTATCCCGAGGGCGTGGCCTGTGCCAAGGTGTTGCAAGCGGGGGACGAGGGCGGGTCCGGTATGAAGATTGTGTTTGGCGCCTTGGGCCTAGGCGCTTTGGTGAAATTGCTGTCCGATGCCGTGCTGGCCATTTCCGGAGGATTGCGGGCCGCGGTAGGTCTGGGGAGTTCCACCACTTGGTTGGGTTTGACCGTTTCTCCGGCTCTGGTGGGTGTCGGCTGGATCGTGGGTTTTCGCATCGCATTGCAAGTCTTTTTGGGCGGCGCCATTTCCTGGTTGATTGCCGCTCCGGTCTTGTCCGGCGAGTTCACCGAAACTGGCAAGGCCCTTTTCTCGGCGGTCAAGCATGAGGTCAAGTTTCTCGGTGTTGGGGCCATGGTCGTTGGTGGCCTGTGGTCCATCCTGCAGATTCGATCCGGCATTGTGCGTGGTCTGCAAGAGACTCTGGCCGGCTATCGCAGTTCCATGGGGACTGCCGTTTCGGCCCCCATCCCGAAGCGAGAGGACATGGATCCCAAATGGCTCATGCTCTTGGTTGCTGCTACCACTTTGGTGGTCCTCTTTTTGTACAACCATGTGACGGGCGGGGTCTTTGGCGTCTCTCTCTTGGCCACACTCCTCATGGTGGTCTGCTCCTTCTTCTTCGTGGCCGTTGCCGCGTACATCGTGGGCTTGGTTGGCTCGAGCAACAGCCCCGTTTCTGGCATGACCATTTGTTCGGTCTTATTGACTTCTGCCTTCGTTGCTCTGTTTGGATTTTCCGGCGAAACGGCCATTCTTGCCACTATGGGAGTGGCCGGTGTGGTTTGCTGCGCCACCTGCACTTCCGGGGATGTCTGCCAAGATTTGAAGACCGGTCATTTGGTAGGTGCCACCCCTTGGCGCCAGCAATGGGCTGAGGTTCTGGGTGTGCTCACGGCCGCTTTCGTGATGGCTCCGGTTTTGTCCTTGTTGCATGCTTCTTATGGCATAGGCACGGATGCACATCTGGCCGAATCCTTGCAGGGCCATGCCCTGGAGGCCCCTCAAGCCGGTTTGTTCGCCGGTCTCATGGACGGTTTTTTTGGTGACGCCAACCTTCCCTGGGGTCTGATTGCCCTAGGAGCGTTGGTGGGTCTGCTGATCATCTTGGCGGATCAATATTTGTTGCGCCGCTCTTCCAACTCCGCCGTTTCTGCTTCCAAAGGTGCCGACTTCCGCCTGCATGTCATGCCGGTCGCCGTTGGCATGTATTTGCCCTTCGGTTTGTCCACCGCCATTTTCTTGGGCGGACTGCTGGCCCTCTTTGCGTCGCGTCGTATCCCAGGAAGCGATGCGGATGCGCCACGCAAGGCCCACGATCGAGGCGTTCTTCTGGCCTCGGGTTTGATTGCCGGCGAGGCCATCGCCGGTGTTCTCGTGGCGATTCCCAAAGCCAACGAAATCGCCCTGCCAGATTGGAGCAGTTCCTATTCGGACGCGGGCTCCTTGCTGGTCATGGCTGGAATTGTGGTGCTTTTCCTCTTCGTGGCCCGTAATCGTCAAGGAGGCCAAGCATGAAACTTTCCGTCGTCATTCCTGTTTTTAACGAAGAGTCCACCTTGGCGGACATTCTTCGTCGAGTTCGAGCCACTCCTTACGAAACCGAAATCATCTTCGTGGACGATTGTTCTGAGGATGGCAGTCGCGCTCTGCTCAAGGAATGGGAGAACGATGCCGACCTTCAGGTTTTTTACCACGACCACAACCAGGGCAAAGGAGCGGCCTTGCGCACCGGTTTTGCCGCGGCTACGGGCGATGTTGTCCTTGTGCAGGACGCCGACTTGGAGTACGACCCGGCCGAATATCCCCTTCTGTTGGAACCCTTGGAAAAGGGATTGGCGGATGTGGTCTATGGTTCCCGTTTCCGTGGCTCCCGCATGTCCCGCGTGCACTTGTACTGGCACCAGATGGCCAACAACCTTTTGACTTGGGTGTCCAATATGTTTACCAACCTCAACCTCACCGATATGGAAACCTGCTACAAGGCCTTTCGTCGAGAAGTGCTTGAGGGAATCCAAATCGAATCCAATCGTTTTGGAGTCGAGCCTGAGATTACCGCTAAGATTGCCCGCATCCGCCGGCCTGATGGATCCCGCATTCGCATTTACGAAGTTCCCATCAGTTACTACGGTCGAGATTACGCCGAAGGCAAAAAGATTGGGTGGCGGGATGGTGTCGCCGCCCTTTGGCACATCTTGAAGTTCAACTTGTTGGCCTGAGGGCCTGGCCTAAGGTCAAGCACCCTCGCTTCGGGGCCACCACCGGGTTCACAGACAGGCCGCGTTGTTGCAGGGCCTGAGTTGCCGACTCCAGGGCCAACTCGGGAGTGTTGTTGTGCTGGGAAAGATGTGCCAAGGCCAACTGCTGCAAGGATCGGGGAGCGCGGTCAGCGATCGCTTCTGCTGCTTGGCTGTTGGCAAGATGGCCTCGTGGGCCACCCACGCGATTTTTCAGGTGTTGTGGATAAAAACCTGCGGCGAGCAGATCGGCATCGTGATTGAATTCCAAAACGAGCATGTCCAAGTCGGCCAAGACCTCCGCCGTTAGAGCATGGGTCGTGCCGAGGTCCGTAAAAAACCCGGCCCTTTGCCCGTCCGCCTCAAAGATGAATCCATGGGTTGGTTCGGCATCGTGCGCCAGCTTGACCGGGAGGATTCGGATACAGCCCACGGAAAACTTGACGCCGCTGTCGAAGGCCCGATGGCGGACCCCTCGGCGTTGCAATTCCGCGGGATTGGCCGCACATCGCGGATGCAAGCTTTGCGGGTGCGCCCAGAGTGGGGCCTTGGCCCGGGCGGCCAAGGGGACCACCTTGCCGCTGTGATCCGAATGGCGGTGGCTGAGCAAGACCGCGTCCAGGCGCCCTAGGGCCAACCCGGCCCCTTCTGCCAATTCGCGGGCGGTGCGGAGGGCCAGTCCACAATCCAGGGCTAGGGTCGTTTGTTCTTCTCCCGTTCCTGCCCGCACCACGGCGCAGTTTCCGGAGGATCCACTGCCCAGGATTACGATTTCCATGCCAGGATTCTAGCGCCCAGGATTCAGGGGCGGGTTCCTTTCACGGGCCGCAGGCGGAGGTCTTCTCGGCGGGCCTGCTGGGCCCCCGCCGACCGTTTCCGGTGCCGGCAATTGGGCCCAAAGAAGGGCGGCGGCTTTTGGCCGAACCATGGCGTGCATGGCCGCTGTCAACAGGCCCCGGTCTTCCCGCGCAGATTGGGCGAAGGAGTCCTGGGTCCGCCAACGAAAACGGGCCTCCGTCTGGTGAGCCCAAAGGCTGCAACCATGCCGTGGGGTCGCCAGAGATCCACTGTTTTCGGATGGATCTCTGCCTAGGCTTGCAACTCTGCATTCGGAGCCGCAACTTGAAAAGCGGATTCGCCCGGAATGGGGGCTTTCTGGACGGGTTGGCAGACGGCGACTCCCAAAGTCAACGCGAACAGAACTTTGCGCCGCGCCATTCGCTCAGTTGCCGCGCAGATCCAACCAATGTTGTCGTCGTTGGCGTTCCCCTTGTCCTGGATCGGGGCCGGGCTCGAGGGCATATTCCGTTTCCTGCAACAACAAGTGCAAGGACCATGCCCCTTCCGGTGCCAAGACCTGTGTTTGGGCAACCTTGGCGATCGCCGCAAACATCGGCGAGGGAGCGCATCGCAGGAGGGCATCGGCGGCCGCGCTACGGGTGGCGTAGTCCCCATCCTGCAACCAAACCAAAGCAACTTGCGCCGCCGGATCTCCACCAGCCACGGCCATGGCCGCCAGTACTCGCGGGCGCAGAGAGGAGACTGTCAAGAGAGGGCGAAGGTGACCCATGGCATCCACGTCGTTGGCTTGACACCACGCGGCCACCGGCGGGCCGATCCAGGCCAGCGTTTGCAGAGCGTGCTCTCGGACATAAAGGTTTTCGTCAGCACAAACTTGCAGGAGGGATGGGACCACAGCTTGGCAGGACATTCGGGAAAGGACGAAGCGGGCATCGTCCACGGGTCGCAGAGGTTGACTGGCTAAGCGTTGCAGCATGCGCCAAACTTCCGCTTGCAGGCCAAGATCCACTACCGGATGGGGATGAAGCCGAAGTTTCCATTCCTCTTCCAACTGCAGGAGGTGTTGCCATTGTTCGGGAAATTCAGCGCGGCTTTCATTCCCCGGGAGATTTTTCAGGATTTCGGCGGCCATGCTTCGGGCCTCATCGACCGCAGTTTCATCCGCCAAGATGGCGTGCAGAGCGGCCAGCCCGGATTTGTTGTGGTGGAGCAAGAGAGCCTGCGCAACCCATAAACTGCTCAGCAGGTCTTTTTCATATTTTAGGCGAAGGACCAAGCGTGGCACGGCCGCGGGCTGGCAGGCCTGAGCGATGCGTTCGCTGGCAGAGCGGCGCTCGGCAAGGCCGACGTGCGGATCTTCCAGAACCGCGAGGAGTCGGGCATCTCGTTCCTGGATCGACCAAGAATCCAGGCTGCGTTGGGCCAAGCGCGCCACAGTTCCGGAAGAAAGCGCGCCATCCAAAAGGTCCAAAGTTTCGCGGTGTTGGGGGGGTTGGATTGTGGGCAGGGCCTGTTCGGCCGTCGCCAACAAGGCCTCACGCAAAACGGGTTGCCAAATGGGAGGTGCGGGGGCTTGGCTAGGGGAGCTGGCGGATTGCGGGGGAGTTTTGGCAGTTGGCTGGCATCCCCAAACTAGGGCCAAGCAAGCCCCAGGAAGTACCACAAGGGCTGATCGGCTCATGGCACGGTCACAAGTTTGCGCACCAGTTCCGCGGCCTTTTCGTCACTCTGGAAGGGTTGGGTGCGGTAGAGCAAGCGCACCTCTGCCGAGCCCGTGTTTGAGGGCCAAGGCACGGTGGTCTCCCAGAGGGCGGTGGCCGGCAATTGGGTATTGGGAATGTTCACTTCGTCCCGATAAGGGTCACGGAATCGATGCACGGCCTGCCACATTCCCCAAACCTCCGCAACCCCTCGGAAGCGGATTTGCAAGTCCGCAGCTCGAGAACGCTCGTCGGTGGGAAAGGCATGGGCGGCGCCCACATTTTCAACGGCAAGGTGAACCCCCTGGGGGGTGCCTTGCGTGGTGAGTTCAACCGCCATTTGCAGCATGGCTAAATCATGCGCGGCAGGGAACCCATGGTGCTTGCCCATGCGGCCCCCGGCGCGGGGGGATTCCGTCATGTGGCAGTGCAAACAATCTTGGCCGCGGAGGGTTTGGCCGCGATGTTTTTCCGGGGCCGCGCGCCATTGATCTACGGTGCCGTGTTGGTTGTGGCAGGCCGCACAAGTATCGACCGAACGGGTACGCGAGGAAAATACTGGCCGACAAGGAGCAGCGGTCGCTGGTCGAGAGTTGGCCGTGGCCACTTGGCCACTGGGCAAGAGGTGACAAGCCAGGCAATCCACTCCCAAGGAACGCTCAGTTTCCCGAGCGAGGACCCTTTCTCCCGGAGCGAAGGCAAGGACCGGACGCGGGGCGTGGCAGGACAAGCATTCTTCGTTCTGGAATTCCTGCGAAAGGGCCCGGACTTCCGGGTTTTCGTAAGCAAAGGCGTGGTGAGACTCCTGCCATTCTTCTGCCACACCGGAATGACACTCCATGCACTGGCGGGACGACACCCATTCCATGGGTGTGGTGTTCGGCGTGGCAGGAGACAGAAGAAGAATCAGAACCCAGGTGCCCAGAACAGCCAAGACCACGGCAAGGGCTAGGGCGGACTTCATGCCAAGGAGTCCCCCAGTTCATCCCTTCGTAGAATTCGAGGCGAGGCAGCCAAATCACGAGCATCCTCGGGATCATGGCTGACCACCACGAGGGAAGCTCCGGTGGCGGATAAAGCTGCCAGAAGAAGTTGCAAGCTTTGTTCGCGGGCCTGCGGATCTAGGCCGGAGAAAGGTTCATCCAAGAGAAGCAGTTTGGGTTCGGCGGCTAAGGCGCGGGCGAAGGCCAGCCTTCTGCCCTCGCCACCGGACAAAGAATTGGGTAGCCGATGCGAACAATCTTGCAAGCCGAGTCTTTGCAAAAGATCCACGGCCTTTTCTTGGGCTTGCGCGACCGAAGCTCCATGGCCGCGCATGACGTCGGAGACTTGCGCCACCGCGGTGCGCGTCGGCCAAAGACCAAGGTCTTGGAAGACCATCTGCACCCCACGTTGCGCCGGGGGAATCAGGACTTGGCCGGGCTTACTGGCCCCTTGTCCTTGGAGGAAGATTTCCCCGCTGGTAGGAGGAAGCAGGCCGGCGATCAGACGGAGTAAGGTCGTTTTTCCTGCACCCGACGCACCCAGGATGGCAACGCGATCTCCCTCCGCCAATTCCAACTGCAGATTTTCAAACAGCAAGACGCCGTCGAAATGAAGGGCTAAATCACGGAGGACAAGAGCAGGAGTCATGAGCGAGACCGCAAAAGGCGAACGACGGCGGCAACGGCGATCGGCAGGAACAAAATGGATGCAATGAGCAGTCCAAATGCGGCCACGAATCCGTCGCGCGCAAAGTGTAGGGCGTTGTAGTAGCGGACCGCGGCCGAAGCGTTGGCGGCCGGAAGCAAAATGGCTAGATCCAGTTCGCGAATGGCAAAGATGGCCACCAAACCTGCAGTCATGAACCAAGTGCCGGCATGGGGCCCGAGCCAAACTCGCCACAAGCGGGCCGGCCAGGTCAGGCCAGCCAAAAGAGCGGATTCCTCCCTCGATCGAGGGACGCGTAGAGCGTGATCCATCAAAAGAAAGAGAGCCAAGGGCAAGAAACGCCCGGCCATGACCAACGGGGGAAACCAAGGGCTGGCCGCGAAGTAGCCAAGTTCCGGCCGATCAAACATGTGCAGAGCACCCAAACCCAGGCCGACGGCGGGCACCAAGAGGGGTAGGGAGAGGAGGAGTTCGCTGAGGCGTCGCAGTCGAGGTCGGGCTCGGGCCAAGACATCCACCCATATGGGGGCCAAGAGCAAACAAAGGAATGCGGCCAAAGCGGCGGTGCGCAAGGATCGCAACAAATCCGCACGGCCGCGCTGAAGAGCATCGGCGAAGGCCTGACCAGATCGCTCAGCCCAAGTTCCTTCGGCCAACGGGCCGGCCAAACCCGTTTCCAGAAAGATGCGACCCAAGGGGAGAAAGAGGAGGAGGGAGAGAAGGGCAAACAACAACAAACCCAAGGGCAAACGGGCACGACCACAGGGCAGGGGATCGAGGGCCGTTTCGGCGGCGGATTCGCGGGCCGCCATCTTGTCCCGAAGAGAAAGGGCTACCCACAGCACGATCGCCACGAGAGTGACGAGGGGCACGGCCGCAACCGTGCCCGAAACTGGATCCCCGTTGCGCCAATGGTGAAAGATTTCGGCTGCGAATACGGAAAAACGAGGACCTACTGCTGCAAAATAATCCGGCACGGCAAAATCCGTGGCGCTGAAGAGGAAGGCCAACATGCCGCCGAGCAAAGTGGCCGGCCAAGCGGTGCGAAGCATTCCCTTCAAGGCTGCGCATGGACCACCCAAGAGGAGGGCAGATTCGTGCGCCGAGCGGGCTTGGCGGCGAAGGGCGCGAGCAGCAAAAAGGGCCGGGAAGGGGGCGTAGGCCAAACCCAAGGTGAAGAGGGCCGCCCAAGGGCCATCCATGCCAGTCCATCCATGCCAAGCTTGGGCCAAAAGAAGGGGCGGCAACAGCAACGGAAGGGGCAGAACAAACGAGGCCAAGTTGCTTCCGGGAACGGCCAGGCGCGTGGTCAAGAGTGCCAAGGGGAAGCCCACGGCTACGGCCAGGAGGGCGGCACCGCCAGCGATGGTCGCGGTTTGTCCGAAGAGACCGCGGAGGCGATCTTCGCTCAGAGCGGCCCAAGCTTCCGGACTCAGGAGCGCGCCGAGGAGCGGCAAGGCCGGTGCCATCACCAGCAAAGTGAGGGTGCCGACCAAGATTGCCCAAGGAAGGGGAAGGCGCATCATGAATGGGTGAAGAGGGCCTGAAACTCCGCGGCCCGGGCCTCCAAAGTGGCGGCGGCGGCCTCCCAATCCACGACTTGGGCGCGGAAATCTTGGCCTGGCAGAGGCAGATTGGCCGGCACGGGGACGGTGGGCCGCAAGGGAATTTGGCGGCTGTCCCCAGCAGCAAGCAAGGCCTCCACCTCTTCCGAAAGCAAGAAATCCAACAGGCGGCGCGCAGCCTTTGGGTGCGGCCCATTGCGAATCAGACAAACCGTGTTGGGTATCA
>CAYXFZ010000035.1:21938-23546 GCA_964464385.1 uncultured Planctomycetales bacterium | reverse complement strand
GGAAGCGCTGCCAGTCCAGGTCTACGCCCTGGCCGGCTGGGCGATGGCTGAAGCCATCCTTGGCCGCTGAGAGACTGTCGAACGCTAAACTGCCCGTCCCGTGGAAATTCGAAACACCACCAAGCGACCGTTGAAAGTGCCTTTGCCCGGGGGAAAGAGGCTCTTTCTGGGCCCCGGTGCCAGTGGCCAGATTGCCGGCAAGGCGATTGATCACCCGCCCCTGAAGGCACTGGTGGACAGTGGTGAAATTGTGGTGGTGGACGGCGGTCGCGCCAAGAACACCGGCAACGCAGGTCCCGCCAAGGGTGGCCCTACCGCCCAACCCGGTAGTGGTGGTGGCGCCGGCCCCCGCCGCTCTGGGGATCGCTGACCGACTGCGCAAGAACTCTGTCAGCCAATCACGATGCGGAGGCCGTTGGAAATGGCCCAGCCGTTGGGCTGCAAAGGATCTGACAAGAAGGCCTGGGCAAACCACTCCGTGCCCGCCAGTGAAGGGTTGGGTGGAATTTGTTTGGAAAACAAAACCGTGCCTTGGGCGTTAGAAGCAATGTTGGATTGAATCACAAGCTTGGTCATGTCCACCAGAAGTGTGCCGCCATTCATGGCCACCTCTTGAGGGGAACGCGAAACTAGAAACCAGCCGGACTTTTGCGCGGGACCGTTGTTCACGGTCAAAGAAAAGAGATTGCCGACCGTGGGTGTTTCCATGGAATCCAATTCCATGGTGTTGGCCCCGCCGCGTAGATTTCCGTAGGGAAAGGATCCAGGTGTCTCTAATTCGTAGTCCCAAATCCCGCGACCATAAGTGCCAAAGCGCACTGTGTTTGTTTCGCGTACGGATTCCACCGACCAGTATGTCGTAAGCGGTGCCCCGGGTACCGTGAGATCTTCCCAGCTGGCCGTGGCTGGATCCCATGTCCACGCATTGGTGACCGATCCAGCAAACATGCGACCCGATTGATCCGGCGACTCACAGAGGCAATACACCAACGTTGGGGGTAAGCCAGTGCTCTCCGACTGAAAAGTTTTCCCACCATCCAAACTCCGCCACACCGGACTCGTGGAATAACCCGATCCACCGACCCACACTTCATTCGGATCCAAACGCGACGGCCAGATTGCTGTGCCATAGAAATAATGGGAGCCCGGGCCGGTGGATGTGGATTGCGTCCAGGTTTTGGCGTGATCACTGGAATGCCAAAGTGTGCCGTCTTCAGTAGCCGCCCAGGCGAGCTGGGAATTCAGGGGTGAGAAGCGCAGAGCAGAAAGAGTGCGACCTCCAAAAGATGTCGTGCTGTAAACCGACCAGTTCCAGTTGTTGCCACCTTGCCGATCGCAACTCCAAACGGCATCTTTGGCCGAGAGAAAAAACTTTTCGGGATTGTCAGGGTCGGCAACCACGGGTGGCAACCAAAGTGGGTTAGATCCAGATGGGAAATTAGGTCCGACAGAAATGTTGGGATTGTCTTCGCCCTCAGAAATCAAAACGAAACCTGGATAAGGAGAGAACACTAGGTCGTGGGTGCCGTTCGAAGAGGAGGCGTGGCCGTAATCTCCGCTGATCAGTTGATCAAAATCCGCCCATGATCCGCCACCAATAGGAGGAGT
>CAYXFZ010000035.1:0-21928 GCA_964464385.1 uncultured Planctomycetales bacterium | reverse complement strand
TTGGTCTTGGGAACCGGCAACGACCAACTCTGGCTTTCGCAAACTGGTTAGCGTGCTGTAGTACTGGCTGACTCCTAAGTCGCTGAGGGAAAGGTTGTTGACGGATTGCATCTGATCCACGCTTTCGTAAACGCCGCCATCCGTGCCGATGTACCAAATTTCGCCGGAAGATGAACTCGGATCCGGATAACAATTCAGACCTTGTATGTCGGCGTGCAGTTTGCCAGCGGGATTCCCGTAGTACTCCGTCCAGCTGTTGACTCGTCTGGCAGTCAGGCCGCCATCGTAGGTCACAAAACAATCCACTTCGCCCCATGCAACCAAGTTAGGGTCGGTCATGGAAACTTCACAGGGGCCCCAGTAATTGACGATGGTGCGCCTCAATTCCCAGGTGGCGCCGCCATCCGTAGTGCGCCAAAGTTCGTCCGCATTTCCGTTTTGGCCGATGACGTATACCGTGGGTGGATTGGTAGCTTCGCAAGCACGGAGTTTGGGTTTGGTCAAGGAGATTGGCATGGCCACTCCCATACTTTGAAAAGTTTTCCCATAGTCCGTAGACCCGCTCAGTTGGCCCGACTGTAGCATCAAAACTACGCCGGGCTGGGTGCGGTGTTTCCAAAGTTGGGCCGATCCTCCCGTACCTAGGTTGGCGCGCAAACTGAAGGACAAGCCTTGATCCTGACTTACATAGATGCCCCAGCCGCCGATGGAAACGGAGCTGTCGCGTCCGACCAGGAGCGCCTCCCCGTTGTCTAGGACTTTGACAACTCCAAAGGAGCCGACTTTCGTCAGTCCGTTGGTGATCTTCGTCCAAGTTACACCTAAGTCATCCGATCGGTGCAATTCACCAGACAAGGAGCGCAAGATGACGTCTTGCGAAAGCGTGGCTCCAGGGATTACAGAAAGTGCTTTGCCGCCTCCCCAGAGGTTGTCGCCGAGTGGTGTCCAGTTCGTGCCATCACGATTGCCAATCCAAACCCCGCCTAGGTTGGAGCCGCTGTAAAGAATGCTGTCGCGCACCAAAACGCTGGAGTGCATGCGGCCGGCTTGATTGCGGGAGCCAAGTTCGCGCCATTGGCCAGGCGGCAAGGCACTACGACCACCGGGATTGTTGCGACGGCTCATTGCCGTCAAGCCATTTTGGTGCTCAATCTTTTTCCAGTCGACATCTGGAGCAGCGCGGTGCATTGCCGCCTGCCAGGCCTTACGCGCAGATTTGTTGCGTCTTTCATAATCCTCATCCAAGCGATGCTCGGTAGGCTGCGGTAGGAATTCTGGCGTGGCGGTGAATTCAGCTGAAGAGTTCTCCACAGGCGAGCAGGAGAAACCCACAAAGGGGAGCAGGAGGCCTGCCAACAAGGAAGGAGTGTTTTTCACGGGGTATCGCAGGAACCGGGTACCTGTACGGGGGTTCCAGTTTACACTGTGAAAACCATACTCCCCCTTCCTTCTCCCCTCCACCCTCTTGCCCTCCGTTTCTCTGGCATTGCTGTTCTGGTGCTTTGTAGTCCCTCCTGTGCCCAGCCGGGGCAATCTTCGGACGATACATCCACTGCCGATGCAGCCCAGGTGACGAGCTCTAGCGATTCCCAAGAGTCAAAAAGAGATGTTGATCGGGATGGCTTGCAGCGCCGCATGGACCGCATCGAGTACGCCGTAAAAAATGGTGATCTGACTCGGGAAGAAGCAAACGAGCTTCATGCTGGAATACGGCGTAGACTTGCCTCAAGTGAGTCCCAAGATGAGCGACCCGAAGCCCGTACTTTTACACGCGAAGAGTACGCGGCTGCTGCAGCAAAGATGAAAAAGATGGTGGAAGCGGGCGAGGCCTCACAAGAAGATGTAAATACCCGCTTAGGGCAAATGCGGAGGATGATGAAGCGCTCTGACGGGCAGCAAAAAGCCAAGGTCGATTCTGATCGACAAGAAATGGCAGGGGTGAGGAAGCGTATTGGAATCGCGATTGAATCTGGGAAAATGACGCCGGAGCAAGGGCGTGCCCGCTGGGAAGGTTATATGGAGTCTCGAAATCAAAAGGCGCAGACTGTTGCCCAAGAAACGTACGACAGCGCGATAGCCAAACTCTTTCACATGGTGGAGGAAGGTGAGGTTACTGCCGACCAGGCTCTTCGACGCCTCCGTGGAATGAACGCTCGGATGAAGAAGGCACAGGACGCCGAATTGCGCTAGGTTTTCGACCTCAGTGGGTTTGACTAGCGCCGAATAAACCCGTCCACTGTGGTTTGGTCGTAACGGGTGCTGCTGTGGACTTTCCAGCGCGGGGCCGTTTGCCAGATGGGGGTGGGGAGTTCGTTTTCCCAGGATTGGAGGAGGGTTTGGAGGGCTTGGACGCGCTCGGGGTATTGGTCACTACGATCATGCCGCTCGCCCGGATCCTCGGCTAGGTTGAACAACCACTCCTCGCCCTGTGGAGTGCGTACCAGTTTCCAATCTTCGTGGCGTACCGCCGCTCCCCAGTTGAGTTTCCAGAAAAGCGTTTCATGGGGGAGCATTACTTGGTATGCCCAGCCGCCCACCAAGAAGGGTAGGAGGTTGACTCCATCAAGGTTGAGATTCTCAGGGATGGGGATGCCGGCCGCGGCCAACACGGTTGGAAAGAGATCCAAACTGACTATGGGTCGCTCCTCGACTCCTCCTTGGTAGAACTTGGCCGGCCATTGCATGCAGAAAGGCACCCGGATACCGCCCTCCAAACAAGTGCCCTTCGTGCCGCGCAAAGGCGCATTTAGCGAGGCGTTGTAGGGCATGGCACCGCCGTTGTCGTTCAGAAAAATCACCAGCGTATTTTCGGTCAGGCCGTGGCGATCCAAGGCCGCCAGCACTTTGCCGACATTGTCATCCAAGGACTTCGTCATGGCGGCATTCGCGGCACGGACCTCGGTCTCGTAGGAGTCGCGCATGGCCGCCAAGTCTTCCGGCCGCGCCTGCATTGGGGTGTGCGGAGCGTTGAAACTTAAATAGAGAAAGAAAGACTCGTCGTGGTGGCGATCCACGAAGGCGACCGCTTCGTCGCCGAAGGCATCGGTCAAATAAGGAAGATCCAGCGGATCCACTTCGCCACGACTGGACTGGATGCGCTTGGCTTTGCCTGGGGCATACGCACTGCTCCCTTCCAGCATGCCGAAGAACTCGTCGAAGCCGCGTTGCGTCGGGTGAAAGCGGGGCGCAAGCCCCAAGTGCCATTTGCCAACCAAGCCCGTGGTATAGCCATGGCGCTGGAGCAGGTCGGCCAGGGTGGTTTCCGAAAGCGGCAGACCGCGGAGTTCCTCGGATACGGCCTCGTCGGCCATGCCGGGCAAGTTGGACTCGTGCCCGAAACGCTGTTGGTATCGGCCCGTCAACATTCCCGCCCGCGATGGGCTGCAGACGGAGGCGGAAACATAGCCTTGGGTAAAGCGAATGCCATTGGCTGCAATCGAATCCACGTGCGGTGTGGCATGGGTGGTGCTGCCCTGGAATCCAAAATCGGCATAGCCGGCATCATCGGCAAAAAAGAGAACGATGTTGGGTGGTTTTGGCCAAGGGAGTTGTTTCCACCAAGTGGGGGTGTCGAGGGGCGTGCGGTGGACTTCGCGGAGCAGGAGACCACGGAGGATTTCCACTTGCTGGCGATGCTGGCGAGGTTTCACGGCGAGGTTGGTGGTTTCGCCGGGGTCCGCGGCCATGTCGTAAAGCTGAACCGGGGGGAGGCCCTGGTCGAGCGCCTTCTTTTCGGAATTTGGTGCCGACCAACCCGCCGAGCCAGCGGAAAAGCAGGCTTTCCATTGGCCAGAGCGCACGGCAAAATACCCTTGCGAACTTTGCATCACCAAAGTGCGAGGATCCTTGGAAACTAAGCTTTGACCGCGCAACAACGGCAGCAACGATTGGCCATCTTCCGCCGCATCCTCTGGCAAGGTCTGACCAAGAGCTTCGGCCACGGTCGGCATGATGTCGGTGAGGAGGATCGGCTCATCACACTGAGATCCCGGCGCCACGACTCCGGGCCAGCGGACCAAGAAGGGCACGCGGTGGCCGCCTTCCCAGATGTCGGCTTTGTGGCCGCGCCATTGGCCGCGCAGGTCCACGCCACCGGCTTCAAGCGACGCAAAATCCCCTTTTGGCGATGTGCCGTTGTCGGCCGTGAAAATCACCAGCGTGTTGTCCGCGAGGCCGGTCTGATCCAATGCCAGCAAGATTTGACCGACCGATCCGTCCGTTTCCAGAATGAAGTCGGCGTACTTGCTCACCCCGCTTTTGCCTACAAACTCCTCCGAGGGGACGATCGGCGTATGCGGCGAGGTCATGGAATAGAAGAGAAAGAACGGCTCTTCCTTTTCCGCCCGATCGCGAAGGAAAGTAACGCATTGCCGCGTGAGCTCCGGCAAAACGGCCTCCAAACTCCAGCCCGGAGTCATGGGACCGGCTCGGACGCCCGGCATGGGCTCTTCCGGCATGGTTCCCGTCGGAACGGAAAGTGCGCGATTGTTTTCAATCCAAACATAGGGCGGCCAGTTGGGGACATCATCGCCAAATGCATGGTCGAATCCCGCCGCCAGCGGGCCGCCACCCAAGAGTCGGGTGTAATCGATTTTCGCCGGTGAGCGCGTGAAACCACCACCCTGCTTGGGCCACTGCCAACCCAAGTGCCACTTGCCAATGCAACTCGTGGTGCGCCCTGCTTGCCGCGCGACATCCGCAATCGTGAGTCGATCCTCGGCAATCAAGGGTGTACCCCACTTGTTGACAATGCCGGATTTCAAGGTTGTGCGCCAGGGGTAACGCCCGGTCAACAAACCGTAGCGCGTGGGCGAACACACCGCGGACGGCGAGTGGGCATCGGTAAACGACATGCCTTGGGCGGCAAGTTGATCCAAATGCGGGGTCGGCAGACCGGAATCAGGATGCTCGGCGTGCAGGGAAGCAAAACCCATGTCGTCCGCCAAGATGACGATGATATTTTGCGGTTCTTGCAAAAATATTGTCGCGGCAAGCAGAGCGCCCAGAATCACGCTGGAAACTCAAACTCGTCCCGGCCCTCGCGGAAAAGCCAAGGGGCGGTGCCGGGATCGGCCGCCAGGGTGGCCGGCAAGTTGCCATCCTTGGCCACCAACGAACGCCCCATGGTGAGCGGAGTCTTGGCGAGATCCACTTGGTTGGCAAGGAGGTGCTGGGCCATGCGCTCCAGGGCATCCTTCATGTAGGGATTGCCAGCGACGACGGCCTGAATCTTGGCCAAACTTTGCGAGGAGCCCAGGTGGTGCGAAAGCGAAGCAAAGTGGCAGGGGGCGGCGGACAAGTGGCCTTCTTGAATGTCGGCGCTGAGGTCCTGGGCGCGACCGCTACGCACGGCATCCACGAAATCGGCAAAGTGGTTGTTGGCACCGTTCCACTTGTGGATGGAATTGCCCTTGTCGTCCAAGGCCTCGGCGGAGGAGTAGTTGGGAATCCGTAGGGAACCCTGCTCGCAATCCACGACGACGCCGATGCGCACGCCACGGTAGTTGTCCATGCTGCCGCCCCAGTCCTTCTTTTGCGCTTGAAGGTTGCTGGGCAATCCGCGTACTTCGAACAACATCGGGGCCGTCGGGTAATTGGCCCAAAGGATTTGGGTGTTGGGAGTGTTGGCGTCGTCGTCGTAACCAAGGCGACCGCCAATGGAAAGGACTTCGGTGGGGAAGGATTGTTCGCCCAAAGCCCAGCGGCACAAATCCACTTGATGCACGCCTTGGTTTCCCAGATCACCATTGCCGGTGGCGGAGTCCCAATGCCAGTCGTAGTGCAAGCGGGCGCGCTCCAGCGGCACGAGCGGCGCCGGTCCCGTCCACATGTTGTAATCAATGTGCGCGGGTACGGATTGGGGGCCGGCTACCTTGCCAATACTTTTCCGCGGCTTGTAACAAAACCCGCGGGCAATTTGAATCTTGCCGAGATTGCCGGCGTGCATCCAGGCGATGGCGTCCCGAATGGCATTGCTGGATCGGCTTTGGGTGCCGACTTGGACGACGCGGTGGTTGCGCCGGGCCGCGGCCACCATGCGTTGCCCCTCGACGTAGTTGTGGCAAACGGGTTTCTCGACGTACACATCTTTGCCGGCCTCGCAGGCCCACACGGTTTGCAGGGCGTGCCAATGGTTGGGAGTGGCCAAGGAAACGCCGTGGATGTCCCGGCGCTTCAGTAGGTCGCGAAAATCTTGCACCAAGTCCACGGTTTCGCCGCGCTCGGTGAATTTGGCACCTTCGTGTTCCAATACTTGGAGATCCACGTCACACAAGGCCACGACACGGACATTCTCGAGTCTGCGGAAGCCATCGACATGATTGCGGCCGCGACCATGGAGACCGACCACGGCAAGGCGAATTTCCTCTTCGGCACCAAAAACGGCGCGACCGGCCAGCAACGAACTAGACCCTGCACAGCCCAAAGCACTCAGGCCAATCAGGGCGCCACCGGAAGATTGCAGAAAGGACCGCCGGGACAGATGCTCAGGGAACATGGGCATCTATCCTAGGGCGATGTTCCACCCGGTGTTCCCCGTGTTGCTGGCAATCTCTCCCTTGGCGGGGTGTCAGGCGGAGCAGGTGGGGCCGGAGGTGCAGTTGGCTCACTTGGGGGAACAATCTCGCGGATTTGCCTCCTTGCAAGAGCAATTCGAGCGGGCCAATCCCGGCTATGGCTTGACTTGGTTGCCGCTGGCGTCGGTAGTTCGCGCCGCGCGTCCTTCGGTGGCCTTTGTCCAGCGGGGGGCTGGAATTGGCGTGCATTCGAGTGGGAAATCCGAGTACACCGTCGGGGATTTGTTCTGTTTGCAAGCGGGCGAAACATTGCAACTGGATCCACCGGCTGGCTTGTTGGTCTTTGCCTTACCCCAACCTTTGGCACAAAGTCCGCCGCCTGTGATCCGTCCGGACTGGGATGCCAACATCACCGATCAGCCCGGAGGATGCGCTACCGAGGGTGACGCCTATCGGCGCATCTTGTTGACTTGGCAGGGGAAGAACGGTCCCTACCTCTCTCGACAAATCAATGCTCATCGGGTGCGCATTCACGATTCGTTCACGCACTACCATCCGCGAAAGGGCGGCTTCGACGAGTTTTACCTGGTGCAGGAGGCGCCGCCCGGGGCGCGTCTCTTGGTCAGTGAAAAGTTGGAAAGACTGTTGGCGCCGGAATCCGTCACGAAAAAACAAGTGGCTGGATTGTTGCGCGAAATTCCCTTGCACGTCGGCGATTTTATTTATTTGCCGCGCGGTACGGTGCACCGCGGGATGGGAGGCGCGGTAGTGCAAGTCATCACCACCCCTGGCTTTGTCCCCGGCGCCGAAATCTCGGTGGATGGCGAACTCGAAGCCATTAACGAGCGATTGCAGTTGCAGGGCATGGAGGCCCTGCCCTTTCACCGCGGGCCAAACTTCGTGAGTGTGGATCCCGTTCCCGGAGGTGGTATCCAAGTCACCATCGGCGGCAAGCCCTTCACCACCCTTCGCGCCGATCTCCGACACCCCGATCTTTGGCCGCTCCGCAACTCATCTGGTCATGCTCTGACGCGCGGTTTTCCGCGAACGGAAATCGATGGCGAGCGTCGCGACCATTCGCATCACCAAGGTCTTTGGTATGCCCATGGCCAGGTCAACGGTCTGGATTTTTGGCACGACAAGAACCTGACGGTAGAAATGCGGCGGGGCGAACTGGCCTCAGGCCAAAACAGGGGCTCTTGGACTACCGAAAATGCGTGGCTGGACCAGCGCGGCGATGTGGTTGTGGTGGATCACCGTGTCCACACTGCCTTTGTCAGGAGCGATGTGCGCGGTCTGGATTTTGATCTCACCCTGCAGGCCAAGGAAGAGCCGGTCGTGTTTGGTGACACCAAAGAGGGTAGTTTTGCTCTCCGCGTGGCTCAAGGGTTGGTGGCGGACGCCGGCGGTACTTTGTTGGACAGCGAGGAACGGACAGGTAAAAACGTATGGGGCAAGCGATCGCGCTGGATTCAAGCACGTGGCAAGGTGAACGGCCAAGCCGCTGCAGTGGTGCTGGCGGACCACAGTGAAAACCCCCGCTCCCCGACTCACTGGCATGCTCGCACCTATGGCTTGCTGGCCGCGAATCCATTCGGTGTTTCTTTCTTTGAAAGACAGCCCAAGGGTAGTGGTGATCTCGCCCTTGCCGCCGGCGAATCCATTCGCTTTCGTTACCGCGTGCTTTTGTTTTCGCGCCACCCCAGCGACGAAGAGGTGGCCGCCTTGCTCAAGGATTGGTAGTCGGCACCCAGATTTTCAGGCTGCGAATGCGGCCGGAATCGTCGAAGGAGCCAAAGCCCAACTGGCCGACGCCAAATTCCAGGTTTTCCGTGTGCAGGATGAGCTTTCCATCCAAGTAGACATCCACCGGCCCGCCCGGTTGGAGACGCTCCATACGCAAAAGATGCCAACCCTTGCCCCAATCCACGCCTTGCTCGCCCACGGGTGCGGTGGCGATCCGTGGCGCGTGGTTGACCAGGAAGATGTTGTGGGCGTGCGGATCAGGTTGGGTTGCGATGTGGACATAGCCGTATTTGGCCGGGGATTCGAAAGCAAAAAATAGGCAGAGGTCTCGATGGCTGTAGTTACGGCCGCTTTGTTGCACTTCCGCCTCGAGCACGAAAGCATCCACCTGAAGATCCTGGATCAAGCCGTAGGTGAGTGGCGAACGATGTGGCGGTTTGAAGTTGGAGCCCTCGGTGAAGTACATCATCCCCCCAAAATCGTCGGCCCAATGCCAAATGTCAGGATCCGAAAATTGGAAGTCTTCCAGGCAAGCCTGGGATCGAAACTCTTGTTCATAAGCAAGCTGCCACTTGGAGCTAGCGCATCCCAACCAGAAGGGTGTGAGCAGGAGGAAGAGGAGTTTCATGATCCAAGGAGGTCGTTCAACATGCGCTTACGGTACTCTGGCTTGCATCATGCGAACCGTGCCCGTCTTGCTTTCTTTGCTTTGCCTGAGCGCATGCGCCGCCCCCAGCAAAACATTGGAGACTCCTTGGCGAGTTCTGCTTCTCGGAGATTCCATCTCGATCGGTTATCACGCTGCGGTGTGCGAGTCCTTGCAGGAGTTTGCCCATGTCGTGCGGCCAACGCTCAGCGATGACAAGAAAGCCGAAAATTGCGCCGGGACCACCAAGGGTGTGGGTGCCATAGACCGCTGGTTGGCCCTGGACGGGGGCGCTTGGGACTTGATTCACTTCAACTTTGGCCTCCACGACATCAAGCGGGTGGATCCAAAAACGAGAAAAAATTCCAACAATTCCGAGGATCCGCATCAAGCTGACCCGGAAATCTATGAAAAACAACTTCGCTTCATCGCCGAGAAATTGCAACGAACAGGGGCCAGGCTCATTTTTTCAACGACCACCCCCGTGCCCGAGGGCAAGGTGGTGCCGTTGCGTGTTCCAGAAGAAGTCGAGACTTACAACGCCATTGCCCGCTCGGTCATGGAGAACCTCGGAATTCAAGTTCATGATCTTTACGCTTTCGCCCTGCCGCGCTTGGCTGAAATACAAAAACCGGTCAATGTGCACTTCACGCCGGAAGGATCCAGGCTCTTGGGCATTCAGGTTGCGGCGGCGATTCGCGCAGCCGCGGTCTGTGAAGACCCCAATTAATACGAGGGCGGTAAGGGTGTATTGGGGGCAACCGCATCCGACGGATACGGCCCACCCTTCGGGAAAACTAAGAGATCCTCGTAAGACTCGGTGACGAAGAAGGACTCATCCACCAAGCCCTGTTCCCCAAGCAGAGGGAGGATGTCCAGGGCGAGGTGTTTGGCCAAGAACAGATAGGCGGCCTGCCGCTTGGATGGGCCGTAATCGTGCTGTTCTAGCGGGAAATGTGCGTTGGCCACTCGATCGGTGGCGCCATAGAGCGCATAGATCGAGCGAACATACGGAAACTCCACTTCGGGGGTGTTGAGGGTCCAATCTCCGCCGTTGGAAATCAAGAGGAGAGGCTTCGGCGCAAACAAAGCGGCAATTTCCGCGTTGTTGGTCTTGTGTTTCCAGCTCCAGTGGATGGGCATGGAACTTTCGCAGACGCAGCCTCCGAAAAAATGAGCCGAGACTTGACAGACCGGCACCGAAACTTGAATCCGATCATCTAGAGCAGCGAGCAAGAAGGTTTGCGTGCCTCCGCCCGAACATCCGGTCATGCCCATGCGATCTGGATCCACCCCGGGAAGACCCAGCAGAAAATCCAACGCACGCATGCTGTTCCAGGTTTGCAGGCGAAGCACTTCAGGGGTTTCGCGGTGACTCCAACCCGCTTCTTTGGAGTCGCCATAGCCCACCATGTCGTAGTGGAAAACCGCTGCCCCCATGCGGGCAAGAACCGCGCAGCGAGCCTGACGATTGGGATGAAAGCGACCATCGTGGCCATGGGGCGATAAGATTCCAGCGAGACTCGGATATTTTTTTGTGGGCCGATACAAAGTCCCGGTGACATAGAAACCGGGACTGCTTTGAAAGGCTACATCCTCGACTTGATAACCTTCATAAATTCGTCTTTGGAAGAATTGCGCTTGCAGTGGAGTGCGCTCCGGGAGCGTCGTCAGTTTGGCGCCTTGCCGAATTCCTCGGCCCACCCGCTCGCGGCGCCCTTTCCACTCGTCTAAGTTTGCGTAGGTCTTGGCGAAGGCCGTCAATTCCGCCCGCGCTTCTTGCTGGCTTTGGGCATGGCCAATGCGAAGCTCCGGTGCAGCACAACCGCAAGCCAACACCATGGCGATGAGAAGAATCAGGCGAGGCACAGGCCCATTCTAGGCCAGGATCGGATGGATCACCTCGCCGCTGACATCGGTGAGGCGGAAATCGCGGCCCTTGGCGCGGATTGTCAATTTGGTGTGGTCAATGCCCAGCAAGTGCAGCATGGTGGCGTGTAAATCGTGCACATGGGTGACGTTTTCTACTGCGTGATAGCCCAATTCATCGGTTGCGCCATGTGTCATGCCGCCTCGAATGCCGCCGCCAGCCAGCCACATGGAAAAACCGCGCATGTGGTGATCCCGACCCGGGGAATCCCCAGGGCTCTGAGACATGGGTGTGCGCCCAAACTCGCCCCCCCAGACCACAAGCGTGTCCTCCAAGAGGCCGAGTCTTTCCAAGTCCGTAACCAAGGCCCAGGTCGGTCTGTCGGTGAGGCCAGCGCAGATGTTGGTGAACTTTTGCAATCCGTCGTGATGATCCCAACCGCGATGATAAAGGTGGATGAAGCGGACGCCGCGCTCGGCGAGGCGGCGGGCCATGAGGCAGTTGGCGGCGTAACTCCCGTCGGCTCCCTGCGTGCCGTACATGTCGAGCACTTCTTGAGACTCGTTGGAAAAGTCAGCCAGTTCCGGCACGCTGGTCTGCATGCGGAAGGCCATTTCGTATTGCGCGATACGGGCCGTCAATTCCGGGTCCTGCAATTCGCGATCCCGAATCTGGTTGAGGGCGGCAATCGCGTCCAAAGTTTCGCGCTGTCGCTCTGCCGTGATGCCGGCGGGGGACTTCACGTAATGGACGGGATCCCCTTGGCTTTGAAAGGGCACGCCTTGAAAACGGCTCGGCAGAAAACCATTGTTCCATTGGCGGCTGTTGACGGGTTGCGGGTCTCGGCCACCGACGGAAGTCATCACCACAAATCCCGGTAGGTCGGAAGACTCACTACCGAGGGCATAGTTGACCCAAGACCCCATGCTGGGTCGGCCGGAAATAGCGACACCGGTATTCATGAAGGTGTGGGCCGGGTCGTGGTTGATCTGTTCGGTATGCATGCCCTTGAGCACGCAAATTTTGTCCGCCAATTTTGCCGTCCATGGGAAAGCGTCGGAAATTTCCAGGCCGCTTTCCCCGTGGCGTTGAAAGGAAAATTGCGGGCCCAACACATTGAGTTGCTTCCCCTGAAGTTGGGCAATAGGCTGGCCATCCGTGAAGGAGGCCGGCATGGGCTGGCCGTCCATTTCGGCAAGCTTGGGTTTGAAGTCGAAACTTTCGAGATGGGAGGGTCCTCCCGCCATGCTCAAAAAAATGACGCGCTTGACGCGAGGCGTATGGTTGGGGAATCCCAGGACACCAGGAAAAAGACCGGGATCTTGCAAGCAAGAAGCATCCCATCCTGGATTTCCTACCAGTGGAGCAAATGCAACTGCGCCAATTCCAAAACCACTGTGAAGCAGGAAGTTGCGCCGAGTTAGGCCAGGATTCGGTCGGCAGTCAGGCATTACAAGCGGCTGATGGATTCGTGCAAGTTCAGGACCGTGCGGGTGACCGAGGTCCACGCAGCGATTTCATCGGGCTTGAGCAAGGGGTCGTGCTCGAAATCGCCGACGGCAAGAAGTGCCTCCACTCCTTGTGGATCGTTTTGGTATTGGCGGCGGTGCTCGGCCAACAAGTTTTTAAGGAGGGAGCATTCCTTTTTATCAGCGGTTCTGCCAAGCGCATTTTTCATAATCCACTCCAGGCGCGCAAAGTCTGTCGTGCCACCTTCCAAGAGGGCGCGCTGGGCAAAGGCGCGCGCAGCTTCCACAAAGGAGGGGTCGTTCAGAAGCGCTAGCGCCGCCGCAGGCGTATTGGAAATGGGTCGCTCTGCGGAGCACTCTTCTCGCGTCGGTGCATCGAAGGCGAGCATCGCCGGGTGCAAAAAGGTGCGTTGCCAATGGGTGTACACACCACGGCGATATTGTTGCTCGCCATTTGCGGCCTTGTATTTCCGCTTCGGAAAATTCAAATGTTCGTAATAGCCGACAGGTTGATAGGGGAGGCCACTTGTACCGCCTATGCGCGAGACCAGCAAACCGCTCACGGCCAAGGCCTGATCCCGAATGAGCTCCGCTTCGAGGCGCCAACGGTTTTGTCGGCCAAAGTGAATGTTGTCGGGATCCAATTCCAACGACTTTGCCGTGGGCGTTGAACTCCTTTGGTAGGCCTCAGAGGTCACGATCAAGCGCACCATGTGTTTGTTGTCCCAACCACTTTCTCGAAACTCTACCGCCAGCCAATCCAAGAGCTCGGGATGGTCCGGCCAGGCGCCCTGGCTACCTAGGTTGTCCAAAATGCGTGACAAGCCACGTCCGAAAAATTGGCGCCACAAGCGGTTGACGAAGACTCGGGCCGTCAATGGCTGGTCGGGTTCCATCAACCAGTTGGCCAAGTCTTCTCGGGAAGCGCGTGTTTCGCTGGTTTGGAGTTGTTTCAGGGCGGACAAGACGGCGGGCTCGACCACCTCGCCGCTTTCATCCATCCAATCCCCACGATTCAAGACCCTCACCTCGCGTGGTGTAGTCGAATTCGAAACCATGACGCGGCGCGGTTGGATGGCGGCCTTGCGGGATTCCAAAAAGCTACGTTCTGCGCTTTCGCCTTCTGGTAATTCCGCCAACATGGTTTCCAAACGAAGCACTTCTTGGCGGTCGAGGGGTGAGAGAACATCTACTTCGGGTTCTCGGGGGGTTGGATTGGTGTTGCGGCCCGAATCCTTACGCAGATGACCACGGTCGTCAATGTCGGCGAAAAACGCCGCGATTTGATAAAAATCGCGTTGTTCAATGGGGTCAAATTTGTGGTCGTGGCATTGTGCGCACCCCACAGTCAAGCCCAACCAAACACTGCCGAAGTTTCTCACCCGGTCAGCGCTGTAAATCGCGGCGTACTCCTTGAGTTGCACGCCGCCCTCGTGGGATGACTGCAACAATCGGTTGTAGCAAGAAGCGATCAGGCCATCGTCGCCGGCACCCTCCAAAATGTCGCCGGCCAACTGCATGCGTGTGAACTCATCAAAGGGCATATTTTCATTGAAGGCATAAATCACCCAGTCTCGATATGGACTGACGTTGTGGGTTTGGTCGCCGTGATAGCCGACGGTGTCGGCATAGCGCACCAAGTCCAGCCAGCCCATGGCCATACGTTCACCGAAATGCGGCGAAGCCAACAAGCGATCCACTTGTCGTTCCCAGGCGCCGTCTTTCTGATCGGCGACAAAAATTTTCAGTTCAGCTGGCGTGGGGGGAAGGCCGATCAAATCGAAGGACAAACGCCGAAGCAAGGTGGCTCGATCTGCCTGGGGTGCCGGCGTCAAACCTTGGGCCTGCAATTTGCGGTTGAGCAAGGTGTCCACAGCGGAAGCGATGTGCTGACCCAAGTCCGGGCGCACGGGCGGCACCAAGGACCAGTGCTCTTCATACTTGGCGCCGACCGAGACCCAGGAAATAAGGGTTTCAATTTCTTTTTGACTTAGCGACTTCCGCCAATCCGAAGGTGGCATGCGATCTTCCGGATGGGCCTGAATCCGATACACCAACTCGCTTTCTTCCAGGTCCCCCGGCAAAATGGCTGCGTATCCGCCACGATCAGCCAGCGCGTCTTCGCGGCGATCCAAGCGCAGTTTTCCTTTGCGCGCGCCGCCGTCGGGTCCGTGGCAGGCAAAGCACTTGTCGGCCAAAATGGGCCGAATGTCGCGGTTGAATGTGGGCTCTTCGAATGCGGGATTCTGCGGCAGTGGGGTTCCTTGCGCGGCCAGATTGCTGGCAAGCGTGAGGGTTGTAATCCACAAACAAAACAGGGGGGACGTGGCCACGAGCCCTCCCAAGATACTCCCGACTTCTTACTCTCTGGAGCCATGAAGCCATTTCTGCCCCTCCTTTTGTTGTTTGCGGCATGTTCGAGCGCTTCGCCAACCGTGGTTGAGCCGACGGTCGTGGAAGGCCGCCGTTTTGACATGGAGTTGCAATGGTTTCCTGCCAACCCAAACCCCGGCGAGGAAGTGACCTTGGAAATCCATGTCTCCATGGATTTTGGCTACCACCTTTACGGTGCCAAGGACAAGGGTGGTTATCCCACTACTTTGCAGATTCAAGAGGCCGGCGGTCTCCTTGCGGTGGGGAATCCCGTCGTGCCGGACGGCAATCCACAGAAGATGGGCGACAAACTGAGTTATTGGCTAGAGGATCAATTTGTCATCCAGCAAAAGTTTTTAGTCCCGGAAGAGGGCGCTAAAAACATTTTGATTCGCGGCAACTTAGATTTTATGGCTTGCACGATTTATTTATGCGATCCGCCGGGGCAGGAACGCTTTGAGTTAGCCCCACCACACAGCGAAGCCGAGGGTTTGTAGGCGCTCTGCAGTTTTCTTTTCCGCCTCGAGCGCTTGGGCTCGAGTTCTAAGAGGGGGAAGAAGAAATGTGAGTTCTGGCATGAGCCCCATGCCGTAATCGCGGACGATGGATGCTGCTTTTTGGCCAGAAAAATGGCGCTCCATTCTCTCCTGAGGAGATCGGGAGGTTTGGCCAACATACACCAAGGGTGCAGTCATGATGTTTACTGCAGGGTTTCGCTTGGCGAATTGTTTTCGTCTGTCACGTGCTGCAGCAGGATCCAAACGGATGACGTAAACGGAGTAAAGAGGATCGTTCTTCATCGGTACCACTCTTCGATTTCCTCGGGGCTAAATTCCAAAAGTGTGTCTTTTGCTTCGCGGATGAAGGTATCAATCATTTGATTGGTCTTTTTGATTTGCTGCAAGAGGGCCACCCTGGGGAGAAAGACAAAGGCGCGCTCCTTTTCGGAGACCACCGAGAGGAAGGCTCCATGTATCGGTGAAGAGGTGATGATTCCGAACTTGATGGAACAAGGATCTTGTTGGGAGTTTTCCTGCCATCTGCTTTCCACTGAGTAATGGGAATTGAGAATTTGGTTTGTTTTTTCGATGTTCATGGGTTTTTTCAGCGGGGTTTGGCGCTGTTCCCTTCCATCCATAACCGAAAAAAACCAGCTCGGACCCCCTCAGGGCCGTTTTTGCCCAACTTCCCCCTATGGGGGAAATTTCTCCCATATTTTTTTTCTTCACTTCGTGGGATCGTGCGATTTGGCCGTTTCACCACTCGCCTCCTGCTGGTTCTGGCGTTTCGCGTTGGGGGTATGGAACCGGTTGCTGCCCATGCAAACACCCTGATCCAGCCGCAACACCACATCTACGCGCATGACCCCATTTCCCGTGGTTGGTGGGCATGGCCAGCAAAGCCAGCAGTTGCAAACTTCCGGAACGAATCTCGGCGCAAATGGCAATTATGACGGCAATGATTCCACGGTTCTCCGCTTCAGCAATCTCAAGGCGGATCCCTTCGGTGGCCTGCATGTGGATGTCAGATTGGTTCAGGGCTCCTACGCCTACCTGGGCTTGATTCGGCTTGAATCCAGGGATCCTAGGCGAGTTCTTTCGTTATAAGTCATAAAAAACAGTGAATAGAGTGAAAAATTCCAATAAAAACTAGACAAATAGACATGGCGAGTTATCATGGGGACATGGAAACAGCCTCTGGGTACTCTTTGCGGGAATTGGCCGATCTGACGGGTTTTCGTCAGCGGACCATTCGTAACTACATCCAGCAGGGTCTGATTCCGGGGGCCAATGGCAAGGGGCGGGGGGCCGCCTACCCAAACGACTCCCTAGATGGGTTGTTGTTTATGAAGGCGGTTCGCCGGCAGGTGAGCCTTGGTTTGGATCAAGTCCGGCGCCTGCTCATGCAATTGCCGCCGGAACGGGTGCGTGCCATTGGCTTGGGCGAGGAGGCCCTCGATGTCTTGGTGGTAGAAGAGGAACCCGCGGTCCGTTTTGCCAGCATGGCCCCCCCCTCGCACGAGGCGCTCTTGGGCGCACCCTTGGAACAGTCGCCGATCCGCGACGACTCGTCTTTCCATCCGAAGAAGGGGTTGCTGCTCGAGGAAGACAACGAAGCCCTTTCCTTCATCCGCCGACTCAAGGCTAAGAATCAAAGTGCGCCCTACACCCACAATGTGCCTGTGCATCCGACGTCGCGCTTAGAGCGCGCGGCCATCGAATTGGAAAACACCCTTCCGCACCGCAAGCCCCAGCGGAAGGCACGCGGCGAGTGGTGGGTCAACATTCCCATCACCCCCGATTTGGAGCTGCGTGCGCGCGGTTTGGACGGCGACGATCTCGCCTCTCTCGAGCGCATTGCGGATACCCTGCGCAATTTAATTTCAAAAAATTCGAGACCTTAAGGAGGCACGAACCATGCAAGAACGAAACGAATCCATGCAACCCATTCTAAATTTAAGCCAAGATCGCAAGTTGGTCTGGCACCGAGGCGACTCGATTCGCCATTTGGTGGTCGAGGTAGAAGCACCATCGGCCCCACCTGTCGATGGCGCGCAGGTGCGCGTTCCTCTTAACTTGGCCATCGTTGTGGATCGCTCTGGCTCCATGGAGGGGACACCCCTAGAGAATGCCAAACTGGCTACTTGTTTGGTGGTAGATCAACTTGCGGATGGCGATTTGCTTTCGGTGGTCGGTTTCGACGATTCCGTTGTGGTGCTCGTGGATGACCAAGAAATTACGGCTACGTCCCGCGCTTCCATCAAGAGCCGCATCATGGAAATGCAATCCGGGGGCATGACGGATCTTGCCGCGGGCTGGTTGCGCGGCGCCGAGTGTGTCGCCCAAAGCATGCAACAGCATCAGCGCAGCCAAGTGGTGGTGCTCTCTGACGGTCACGCCAACCAGGGAATCGTGGACCCCACGATTTTGGCAGAACAAGCAAGCGGTCTGCGTAATCGCGGTATCTCAACGAGTTGCATCGGGGTTGGCGACCATTACTCCGTGGATCAAATTCAAGCTTTAGCCCGCCACGGTGGTGGTCGTTTGCATGATGCCGAACTCCCTGCCGAAATTTTGGAAGTCTTGCTCGGCGATCTCGGCGAAGCCCAGGCTACCGTCCTAGAAAACGTAGTCCTGTCATTGGATCTTCCTGCGGGTGTTACCGTCCAGTGTTTGTCTGATTTTCCCAAACAAGAACAAAAATTTTCGCTTGGTTCTTTTGCTGGGGAAGCCAAGCGGCAGGCCATCTTCCGGGTGCGCTTCCCTGCTGGGGGGCCAGGGCATGAGCTCCCTATTGGCGCTTGGATCAGCGGCACGCTGGTCGAGTCGGGACAATCGGTCAAGGTGCAAGCCGAATCGGTTATGTTCACCCAAGCCATTGGCAAGGACAACAGCGCCCAAGCACGCAATGACGAGGCCGCCGTTCAGGTAGCCACCGTTTGGCACGCCAAAATTGTGCAGCGCGCAACATCCATGAACCGCGATGTAGATTACCAAGGGGCCGCTCGCTACGTAAAGAAAGAAGTCCGCTACTTCAAGAAGTACGTGGCGGGCTTGGAGAAGGCAGCAGAATGGCTAGAAAACCTGCACCGCTTTCAGGATGTAGTCGTTGATTTTATGCCAGAGCGCCAACGGAAGAACATCCAACTGGCTGCGAGCAAGGCGATGTATCTAGAAGCGGATCACCGTTCCGCCCCGCGCCAGGCTTGGTCAGATCAATATTAATCCAGTTCAGAATTTTTCACTTAAGGCCTATGGGGTGGGCGCAGCTGGTGCGTCCACCTTCTTTTACTCCACCACCCAGCGGCGCTCAGAGGTGAGGAGGCCTTGGGGATCGCGGAGGACCCAGGGTTCTTTCTTGACTACGGCGGGGTCGGTGACGCGGCAGATGATGGTGTAGGGGCCGATGCCGTAATCTTCGGGATCAAAGACGAAGCGGTGGATTCCGCCCTTGTGCGGTCGTGTGGTTTCGACGGGGGCTTCGACTATGGGGGCGAGGGCTTTCAAGCGAGCGCGAGGTCCAGTGCGCAAACGATCACCTTTCCCGGGATGGATGCCTTCCAATACCCACCACTCCACATTGAGGTCGTGCTTCTTCACTTGGATGGGGGTAACTTCAAATTGAAGAGGGCCGTCAGCCTTCAGATGAAAATCGTTGTCCGGGGAAAAAGAATCTACGGGATCCACGTAGCGATAAATGGCAAGGACCACTTGCTCGCGACAGACCGGGCAGTAATCCCCAGAGCCATCCATGACGCAGCCTCGCACCGTCGGTTTCCAGGTGCCCTTGGCGCGGCCGCCGCCGCCACGGTGCACGCCGATTTTTCCCTTGTACCTTTTCTCTTCAAAAAAATGTTTCCAAGGCACTTGCGTCGGATCATCGGTGGTGGCGAGGTTGGCCGATTGTCTGGGGTCGCCGGTGTAACCCACATCGCTGGAGTATTCGTCAGCGAGCCCGGCGAACGCATGACCCCACTCGTGGATGACCGTGTTTTTGTCGGGTCGGCCGGCCACGGTGGCAACCCCACCGCCGCCCGTACCCAACAATCCCGGCTTGTCCACCAAGACTACAGCGAGATTGTCGTGTTCCTTCATTTCTCCAAGCGCCCGACGAATGAGCCCACGGTTTGTCCTGACATGAGTTTTGTCGCCGGAGGTCTTGGCGCCGAAAGCGTTGTCAAAATTGTCGCGGCCTAAACCGGATACCCCACCCTCTTTGCTGAAGACACCCATCAAGTGGAAGTTGAAACAAGAAGCGTATTCACCCAAGGTGGGGTTGCGGTCAAAAGCAAGCACGACGTCTTTGGCCAGTCCCTCCAGCGAATCCAAATCCTGGATTTCAAAGGCATCGCCCGTCACAACCACATCCACGCGGTTGGCGGATGGCCCGCGGCGATCCAATTCGATCACTCCCAGCCAGCCCATGTTTAGCCGCATGTCGGCAATTTCCGCCTCAGGAGTGCCCTTCCAGTTGCGGCGCAGATTCCAATACTTGTTTTTCGCGGCGACCCATTTCCCTTTGGACGCCAAGCGTTCGGCCTCGGCCAACCGCTCTGCCGGCCGTTCGTCACCGGGGACCTGGACGTGGGAAGGGATCAGGAGGAGAAAAATCCACATGGAATGGCCCAATCTTCGCACAGCGGTAGTAAAACGGATTCATGGAAAGAAACAATCAACATGCCATTGCAGCAGGAAAGAAATTGGTGGAAACGGTCCTCAAGAACACGGGCGGGTTTTTTTCACCCCAAGCAATCCGTGTCAAAAAGTGGGTTTTAGGAATCATGGTCTTCTTGGGGATCTTGGGGACCATCGCGGATCTGATTTGGGCCCCCTCCAGCTCCGGGGTGTTTTTCTCGTCCACGTTGTTTTTTGGATTTTTGCTAATCTCAGTGTTTTGGCATGAAAAAATGATGCAAATTGTGCTTTACGCTCGAAGCTTGGAGAAGCGGCTACTCCAGGATCGCTAGAAACTTTTCCGGCTCGGCCCAAAATAGCTCCGAGGAGGTGGGGCAACAAAAGCCAATCACTTTGCCGTCGTAAACCACGGAGTAATTTGCGTCCACAGGTTTTCCGGAGACTGGGCAGGTGTTGTTGATGGGGGATAAGTTGGCCACAGTTACTCCAGCGTCGGGTGGGGTGGTTCCTTTTGAGGGGCCATCCACTAGCGGGGCGTCGCCAGTGAGCACAAGATCAGGCTCCGTTTCCAGCGCCACGGCGTCTGCCTCTGCTCCAAGGTCAAGTTGCAAGTCGGGACGCTTTTCGCGAAGGGTGGCCATGGCCTCCGTTGGATCGAAGGTTCCCCAAAGCCAGAGGCGGGACAAGTTGGGCAGAGAGAGCAGGGTGTCGAGGGATTGCCCGGTCACCTGGGTGTGAACCAACACCAGTTCCTCGAGCGAATCGTGATTTTTCAGGAAAGCCAACCCCTGATCGGTGATGGCCGTTTCGCGCAAATCCAGGCGTCGCAATCGGGGCATGGCGGCAACCTGTTCCAGGAGAGCGTCAGAAATCTGCGTTCGGGCAAGGGAAAGATCGGCGATGTGGTTTTGCAAGGGTTGCAACAAGCGCGCCACGACTTCGTCCTTCATGTCCGGGGCAGGGGCGGAAAAGTCCACCCAGAGCTCTTCCGTATCCGCGGCCACCTGTTGCACGTGCACCAGGTTGGCGCGGAGTGCAGTGATGACCTCAGCTGGAGGCGGGGCGAGGAGCCGATCGGCGGGATCTAATTCAGGAGTGGGCGGCAGAGTGCCCCCTTCGTCCAAGGGAAACATTTCCTTGAAGGGTGCCCCAGCCTCGACCCAAGCGCGCAACAGAGAAATTTCCAAGGCAGAAGGCTGCCGTTTTTCCTCCGGCGGCATGTGATCCTCATCGTCCAGGGGCAGAAGCAGTCGGTAAAGGAATTCCTGATCCTCGGTCGGCAAGTTGCTCTCCAGGGCAGGACCGCTTTCTCCCCCTGCCAGGATGGCCCGCGGCGAATCCAATCGGAGTTCGCCCTTTTGTTTGCGGGCCCCGTGGCAAGAATTGCACCGAGCTTGCAACAAGGGGGCGACGTGTTCCTCATAAGAAGCCAAGGTGAGTTCCATGACCGGGGGAAGAACGACTTCAGCCACGGGTTCCGGCACGCGCCAATAGCCATCTCCATGGACCATGGTCGCGCCAAAATGTCCCGCCGGAACCATGACGAGGGCAGTCAGGCCGAGGGTGAGGCGATATCCCGTAGTTTTGCTCAGGAGGCGCAGGGATGCTGCCAAAAGAGCACCACCGGCAGTGGCCAAGCCAAATCGCTTGTGCCACCAAAGATTTCCGGCGTCCAAAAAGTCAGGTTGTTCATGCAACATCCAACCCGAAGCCGCGGCAATTGCCGCCGTCAAAGCGGCCAGTCCGATCCAATGGCCGGGTGCTGCAGGTCGGCGGCGCAGGTGCCCAACGCCCTCCACCAAGGCAAGCCCGAAGAGCAAACCCAGGGGCAAGTGCAACAGGAGCGGATGAAGGCGACCAAACAGAAAAAGGGTGTCCTGCATCTCAGGCCAAGAGCGGGGCGACGACCTTGCCAAAGACATCGGTCAGGCGCATGTCGCGCCCTTGGTGGCGATAATTCAGGCGCTCATGGTCGAAGCCGAGACAGTGCAGTAAAGTCGCATGCAAGTCGTGCACGCTGACTGGATTCTCGGCGATGTTGTAGGAGAAATCATCGGTGGCGCCATAGACCGTGCCTCGCGCCAGTCCTCCTCCGGCCATCCAGCAACTGAAGGCGCGGGGGTGGTGATCGCGACCGTAGTTGGTTTTGGTCAGGGTGCCTTGGCTATAAACCG